>NZ_LMDO01000055.1:0-229504 GCF_001425105.1 Pseudomonas sp. Root401
GGGAGCCGATAGGAACGGTGCTGCTAAACCCGGATCGGGAACAGCAGACCGAGAAAAAAGCGGCATAGCAAAACGGTTGACGCGACAACTACCTTGAAAAACGCCGTTACCGCAGAAACGGATATACACACCAAACCAAAAGCGGACGCCCCCAAAAGAAACCCCAGAAAAACGGCGCTTCCCATTTCTGAAAGAAGCGCCGTTTTTTCAAGCAAGAGCAAACAGCACCGCGTTTTTCCAGCAGACTCAAGCGCTATGGTAAGTCGGCAGCGCAAACCGATGCTGGCTCTGCAACAAGGTGATCTGTGGTAACTCGCTAGCCTGTTCAGCCAGGTCACGACGAATCGCGCTGATCGCCCAGGACAACTGATCCCCCGCATGCAGTTGAGCGTAGGAAATCGTGCGTTTGAACAGCTTGCCGTCGCTATTACGCAAGGTCAGCAGGATGCCGCCATCCGGGCGGGGCTGGGTGGTCACTTCGTAGTTGGAAAACAGGGACGCAAACTTTTCTTGAATCATGTTCATAGTTGACTGCTCCATGGTATGGCAAACCGTGGAGGGGAAGTTGCACTGTCTGTGCCAGCATTTGAATTTACATAAAACCCTTTAAAAACAGATAGTTATATTTTTTCTGCATTTTTGCTTTCGTGCATCTTGCATGAATAGCCATCGTGCATCCTGCATTTTGCGTGGTCGGGCAATGATTTTTGGAACCAAATCGTTTTGCGGCGCTCACGCTTCGCCTGTCTCGGGCAGTGGATACAAAACATTGCAAAAACCGCGTGTACAGCGGCGCAATTGCCGGCGTACTTTCGAGCCAAAATCACCTGCTGCCCGATAACAAGAACCGAGACCCACGAGGTCGAACGGGGAAGATCACCATGAGTCGTACACCCAGCGACGCGATTACCTGGGGCATGATGCTGCGCAAGCTGCCAGTCATTGCCAAAGCCGTCCCCCGAATCGTCAAAGGCATGAAGCAGGCCAACGTCCAGGACCCAACCCAGCCTTGCGGCCTGGGCTGGTGTTTCGAACAGGCCACGCAACGCAATCCCCAGGGCCCGGCACTGCTGTGCGGCGAAACGGTGTTGAGTTATGCACAGGTCAACGCGCAGGCCAATCGCATCGCCCATTACCTGCTGGCCCAGGGCATCGGCAAGGGCGATTGCGTGGCGATATTCATCGAGAATCGGCCACAACTATTGATCAGCGTGCTGGCGATGGCCAAGGTTGGCGCGGTCAGTGCCATGCTCAACACCTCGCAAACCGGCGATGCGCTGGTGCACAGCCTGGCCCTGGTCAACCCGGTCGCGGTGGTGGTCGGGGATGAACGGGTAGCGGTCTTCAACGACATACGAGGGCGAACCACGCTGTCGAGCAGCAGGACCTGGTGGCTGGCGGATCAGGACAGTGCCGATATCCCGTCCGATGCCCCGTCCGGTTTCATCGACCTGATGGCTGGCAGCGAGGATTACCCAAGCGATAACCCGGCGTGCAGCCGGCAGGTTTTCTGCAACGACCCGTGTTTTTATCTCTACACCTCGGGCACCACAGGGCTGCCCAAGGCCGGGGTGTTTCGCCATGGTCGCTGGATGCGCACGTCCACCAGCTTCGGCCTGATCGCCTTGGACATGCAGCCCGACGATGTCGTGTATTGCACCTTGCCGCTGTACCACGCCACCGGCCTGTGCGTGTGCTGGGGCGCGGCGATCTGTGGGGCCTCGGGGTTCGCGATTCGGCGCAAGTTCAGCGCCAGCCAGTTCTGGACCGACGTGCGCCGTTACCGGGCGACCACGCTGGGGTATGTCGGTGAGTTGTGCCGCTACCTGATCGACCAGCCCGTCGCTGCCGATGACCGTCACCACGGTGTGAAGAAAATGATCGGCAACGGACTGCGCCCCGGGGCCTGGTCGACCTTCAAGAGCCGGTTTGGCATCGACCACATCTGTGAGCTGTATGCCGCCAGCGACGGCAATATCGGTTTCACCAACATCCTGAATTTCGACAACACCATCGGCTTTTCCCTGATGGGCTGGGAGCTGGTGCAGTACGACCATGCCAGCGGCCTGCCGTTGCGCAACCTGCAAGGTCGCATGCAAAAAGTGCCCAGGGGCCAACCGGGCCTGCTGCTGGCGCGGATCGACGAGAAGGCACCACTGGATGGCTACACCGATCAGGCCTTGACCGAAAAAACCATCTGCCGGGATGTCTTTGCGCCGGGTGACCGTTACTTCAATACCGGAGACCTGTTGCGCAACATTGGTTTCGGGCATGGGCAGTTCGTTGATCGCCTCGGCGACACCTATCGCTGGAAAGGCGAAAACGTCTCCACCACGGAAGTCGAAAATGTACTGCTGCAACATCCGCAGGTGGCCGAGGCGGTGGCCTATGGCGTGGAGATCAATGGCACCAATGGCCGTGCCGGCATGGCGGCAATCACCCCGTCCGAATCCCTGGCGACCCTGGACTTCAGCGAGTTGTTGCAGTTTTTGCAATGCAAGCTGCCTGCCTATGCCGTGCCGCTGTTCCTGCGCATCAAGGTGAAAATGGACACCACCGGCACCTTCAAGTATCAGAAGACCCGCCTCAAGGCCGAAGCATTCGACCCATGTGTCACCGGGGATGAGCCGGTCTATGCCTGGCTGCCGGGCACCGATACTTACGTGCGGGTGGATCGGCAGTTGGCAGTTCGGATTCAGGACGGACAATTGCGTTATTGATTCTGGCTATGACGGGCACAGTGAAAAAAGGGATGACAGCGCCCGGGTCCCTCGGGAAACTAGCCGCTTTGCGAAGACCCGAGTGGAGTTTCCCATGTCCGATACAAGCCGCCAGATGACCCCGGAAGAGGCTGCGGAGTTTGCCGAGCAGGTGTTCAACGTTGCACGCCAGGGTGATGCGGCCATGATGGCCGCGTTGCTGAGCAAGGGCCTGCCGCCCAACCTGCGTAACCACAAGGGCGACACCTTGTTGATGCTGGCCGCTTACCACGGGCATGTGGAAACGGTGAAAGTGCTGCTGGAGCACAAGGCCGATCCGGAAATCCGCAACGATAACGGCCAGAGCCCGATTGCCGGCGCGGCGTTCAAGGGCGACCTGGCAGTGGTTTCGGCGTTGGTGGAGGGCGGCGCGCAAGTGGAAGGGGCCTCCTTCGATGGTCGTACCGCGCTGATGATGGCGGCGATGTTCAATCGCGTGGAAATCGTCGACTACCTGATCGGCAAAGGCGCCGATCCGAAAGCCAAGGATGCCAACGGCGTCTCGGCCCTTGATGCCGCCAAGACCATGGGCGCGGTGGACACCACGGCGCAGTTGGAAAAGTTGCTGGCCCTGTAGGAGCTGCCGAGCGAAGCGAGGCTGCGATCTTTTGATCTTGGTCTTTCGCTTGAGATTCAACTGCCAGGGAAAAGATCGCAGCCTCGCTTCGCTCGGCAGCTCCTACGGACCGATGTGATGCGCTATCCTGCCCGCCCTCAAAACACCCTTCGCCACAGGATTCACCCCATGAAAGCCGCCCTCATCGAACTCATCGGTAAAATCAGCTCCGGCTGCCTCGGCGACGCGGACATTGCGAAAATCGCTGACGAAGCGGCCCAGGCCTACGCCGATACGACGGTTTTCCTGGCGGCCAACCCCGATATCAACTACGACGACACGTTCCCGATCCCGTTGGGTGAGTGGGTCGTGGTGGGCAGCCTGCCGGACACCGTGCTGTTCCAGGCCGACACCTACGTGGACCTGTTCGAACAGATCGTCGCCTCGTTCGGCCCCGGTGTGGCGTTCAACCTCAAGCCCAAGCAATTGGCGAAAACCGAAGCCCTGACCGCGCTCAACCGCATCCAGATCCAGATGAGCAGCCTGAACAAGGAAAACGGCGGCTACGTGTTGATGAACTTCAGCCAGTTGCTCGACGATGAATTGCAAATGGTGCTGGTGTACGGCAACGATGTGCCACGGGTGCTGGAGCTGTGTGCCGAAGTCGGCATTGCCGTCGCGCCGGCCCTGGAAGCTCTCAAGGTCGCCGTCCACGTCTGAAGCAATAAAACGGAACCCTTGCCTGGGGCCCGCTATCCTAAGGGTGCACATCACCATTTGGGAGCGACACCATGGGTTCCACTTTCAACGGCCTGATCGGCCTGATCATCCTGGCGCTCGATATCTGGGCGATCATCAATGTACTCAAGAGTGGCGCGGAAACCGGGATGAAAATCCTCTGGGTGCTGCTGATCCTGCTGTTGCCGGTACTGGGCCTGATCATCTGGGCGATTGCCGGGCCGCGTGGCAACGTGCGGATCTGACACGCTCCACCAAAAAGCCCGGGCGCTGAAGGCGACCGGGCTTTTTTAGGCGTGGGGTATTCAGGCCGTGGCCAGGGATGGCTTGCGCGAGGTGCTCAAGAAGCGCAGCAAGGCCAACAGTGGGAAGGCACTGCCGACGATCACCACCCACAACCAGCCGCCGTGTTCGTACACCGCACTGGCAATCGATGAGCCGAAGGCGCCACCGACGAAGATGCTGGTCATGTACAGCGCATTCAGCCGGCTGCGACTCTTGGCATCGAGGGCATAGATGGTGCGCTGGCCCAGGACCATGTTCATCTGCACGCAGAAATCCAGGACCACGCCGGTCACCGCCAGGCCGATCACGCTGTAGAGCGGATGGATGAATGCCGGCAGGAAACTCAGGCTGGCGAACAGCATCGCCAGCAACGAGGCGTTGCGGGTATGGCCGGCATCCGCCAGGCGACCGGCGATGGGCGCGGCGATGGCACCAATGGCACCGACCAGGGCGAACAGCGCGATTTCAGTCTGGGACAGGCCATGGTTGCGTGACAGTTCCAGCGGCACGGCGGTCCAGAACAGGCTGAACGTGGCAAACATGCAAGCCTGGTAGAACGCCCGTTGCCGCAACAGTGGTTGCTGGCGCAGTAGGGTGCCGAGCGAGCCCAGTAGCTGGCCGTAGGTAGCGCTATGGTCGGGTTGGCGCTTGGGCACGGTCAGCGCCAGGACGATGCTGATGGCGGCCATCAACACGGCGGCGATGATGAACATGGCCCGCCAGCCGAAGTGATCGGCCACGACGCTGGAGACCGGCCGCGCCAGCAGGATCCCCAGCAGCAGGCCGCCCATGATTCCACCCACGACCCGTCCCCGGGTTTCCTCCGGCGCCAGGTGCGCTGCCAGCGGAATCAGGACTTGCACCGACACCGAGCTGAACCCCACCAACAGCGAAACCAGCAGGAATATGTTCGGCTGATCGGTGAACGCTGCCCCTAACAAACTGGCGATCGCCACCACGGTGGTGATGATCATCAGCCGCCGGTTTTCCAGCAAGTCCCCCAGTGGCACCAGGAAAAACAGGCCCAAGGCATAACCGATCTGGGTCAGCGAGACGATCAGGCTGGCCATGGTGCTGCTCAGGCCGACGTCGGGTGCGATCAGTTCGATGATCGGTTGGGCGTAGTAGATGTTGGCGACGATGGCGCCGCAGCAGAAGGCGAAGAGTAGGACCATGCCGCGGGTCAGGGGGCTGCCGGGCGAGGTAGGTGAATGAGCACTCATGGCAATCTCGTCAGTGAACAGGAAAGATGGCGCGAGGCTAAAGCGTTATGGGGCCCTGGAACAGGGCTTGTGGTTGATATCAGACATGCTTGCAGTTGATGATGGGACGCACAAGGACGCTGGGAAGATTTTGTGGCGAGGGGATCTGAGGGAGCAAAGCTTGTGTGGTCGGGGCAAGCTTGTGTGGGAGCAAGGCTTGCCCGCGATACCGGCACCTCGGTTCCAGAGGCCCCGCGCTGTTTTCATCGCGAGCAAGCTTTGCTCCCACAGATTCCCTCGCCACAGGATCGCGTACAGCTTGTCCTCTCTTATTGCCCGCTGTAGATCTGGTCGAAAACCCCACCGTCATTGAAGTGTGTCTTCTGCACCGTGCGCCAGTCGCCGAAGGTTTTTTCCACCGACAGGAAGTCCACTTTCGGGAAGCGGTCGGTGTATTTGGCCAGTACCGCCGGATCCCGTGGGCGCAGGTAGTTGGCGGCGGCGATTTCCTGGCCTTCGGGCGACCACAGGTACTTGAGGTAGGCCTCGGCGGCTTCGCGGGAGCCTTTTTTCTCGACGACTTTGTCCACCACGCTGACCGGTGGCTCGGCTTCGGCGGAAACGCTCGGGTAGATCACTTCGAACTGGTCGCGACCGAATTCGCGGGCGATCATTTCCGCTTCGTTTTCAAAGGTCACCAGCACGTCGCCGATCTGGTTGGTCATGAAAGTGGTCGTCGCGGCGCGACCGCCGGTGTCCAGTACCGGCGCCTGCTTGAACAGCTTGCCGACGAAGGCCTTGGCCTTGTTCTCGTCACCGCCATTTTTCAGCACGTAACCCCAAGCCGAGAGGTAGGTGTAGCGACCGTTGCCGGAGGTTTTCGGGTTGGGCACGATCACCTGCACACCGTCCTTGAGCAGGTCGGGCCAGTCTTTCAAGGCTTTCGGGTTGCCCTTGCGCACGATGAACACCGTGGCCGAGGTGAACGGCGCGCTGTTGTTCGGCAGGCGGCTGACCCAGTTCTCGGGCACCAGTTTGCCGTTGTCCGCCAGGGCGTTGATGTCGGTGGCCATGTTCATGGTGATGACATCCGCCGGCAGCCCGTCGATCACCGAACGCGCCTGCTTGCTGGAGCCGCCGAACGACATCTGCACGGTGATGTTTTCGTTGTGCTCGGCCTGCCAGTGCTTCTGGAAGGCTGCGTTGTAGTCCTTGTAGAAATCGCGCATCACGTCGTAGGAAACGTTGAGCAGGGTCGGGGCGGCGTGGGCGAGGCTGCCGAAGGTCAGGCCGACGGCGAGAAGTGAGGCGCCAAAGAAGTTCTTCACAGCGAATTCCTTTTTATTCGAACGGGGGTTCCGGGCAATTAGCCAGCACACTAGCTGCAAGCCTATAGACCTTCAAGCATCAAAAAGTGCTTTGCTTATTCCAATTTCTTAAACAGCGCGTTGCCACAACGGGAGCAGAAAGCGGCACCGTGTTCGTGGTTGTTTTTGCTGCACACCGGGCAATCGTGCTGGAGCTGGTCGCCGCGCATGGCCGTGGCCAGTTCCGCCGTGAAAATACCCGTTGGCACGGCGATGATCGAATAACCGGTGATCATCACCAGGGACGACACCACCTGGCCCAGCGGCGTCTTGGGCACGATGTCGCCGAAGCCCACCGTGGTCAGTGTCACGATAGCCCAATAGATGCCTTTGGGGATGCTGGTAAAGCCATTCCCAGGGCCTTCGATGACGTACATCAGCGTGCCGAATACCGTTACCAGGGTTGAGACGCTGACCAGGAACACTATGATTTTCTGCTTGCTCCCCCGCAGCGCCGCCATCAGATAGTTGGCCTGCTTGAGGTAAGGGCTGAGCTTGAGCACACGGAAAATCCGCAGCATGCGGATGATCCGAATGATCAACAGGTATTGGGCATCGCTGTAGTACAGCGCCAGGATCCCCGGCACGATCGCCAGCAGGTCCACCAGCCCGTAGAAACTGAAGGCATAGCGCAGCGGCTTGGGCGAGCAGTACAGGCGCAGGCCGTACTCGACGATGAAGATGAAGGTGAAGCCCCACTCGATAGCGGCCAGCAGGGCCGCGTAGTTTTTGTGCACGCTGTCGATGCTGTCGAGCATCACGATCACCAGGCTGGCGAGGATGATCAACAGCAAGGTGCTGTCGAAGCGCCGGCCGGCGACGGTGTCGGTCTGGAAAATGATCACGTAGAGGCGTTCGCGCCAATTGCTGCTGCTTTGCATAATCTTCGCCTGAACCGGAATCAGCGAAGCCTAGGGCGATTGCCCTGCAGAGCGCAAGGCGCGCTGTCGAGGCTGACTTGGCGCCACGCCCGGCCGGTGGCCTGGATCAACCAGCAGGCGAGGATGAACGGTGCCGTCAGGGGAGGCAGGCCGAGGGCGATAAAACCTGGGGTAAGCACGACCGCCAGGAGAATGCCCGCCAGGGGCAGCCAGGGTTGGTGGCGCTGTTGGCTGAGGGCCAGTGCCGCCAACACCGGGTTGTAGCCGCCCAGCCCGCAAAGGGCGGTTGCGTTTTCATGTTGCGACAAGGCGAAGGCCAGGCCGGCGGCGGAACCGAACAACGCCCAAGCAGCGGCACGACGGTCGGCCAGCAGCAGGCCCGCCGCGATCAGCGCACCCGCCGCCGGATGGCCGAGAAACATGACCTGGCCCAGCCCGCTCAGGAGCGCCGCCAGCAGGTTGGGTAGGGTCATTTCCATTGAGGTGACCGGAAGCGGCGGCAGGGTGAAGCTCGTCAGCAGCCAAGCCAATCCGACAAAAGGCGCGGTGTAGGCGGGCAGGCACCGAGGGCCACGGGTGCGCTTGAGCCATTGCTGGGTCAGCATCGCGCTGAGACCGCCTGCGGCGATGATCAACGGTGGCAACAGGACGGACCAGGGCAACGCGAGGCTCAGCAGCAAGCCCAGCAGGATGCCGTTGTAGCTGAACAGCCCGGCTTGCCGGTCGGCCTTGGCGTAACCGCGTCGCTGGGCCGTGAGCAATCCGGCCACCCCACCGAGCAACGCGCCGCCGAACAGGGCGGGCGCAGTGAGCAGGATCGCCAGCAGGCACAGCAGGCCGCACAGCGGATGGCGCTGGAGGAAGATTTGGCTGAAACCGTTGAGCAGGGCGGTGGCCCAATCGGGGCAGTGGGTGTTGGGCATGGTTGATATATCTGATGGACCGAGTCGACTTCATCGCGAGCAAGCTCGCTCCCACACTGGACTTGCGGCATTCACAAAACCCTGTGGGAGCGAGCTTGCTCGCGATAAGGCCAGTACAGACGCTAGATCAACGTCTCAATGCGCAACGAATTGGTCGACCCCGGCTGCCCGAACGGCACCCCCGCGGTGATCAGCAAGGTATCGCCGCGCTGGGCCATGCCTTGTGCCTGGGCGATTTCCAGGGCGGTGGAACAGACTTCATCCACTTGCTTCAACCGATCGTTGACCACCGAATGCACGCCCCAGGCCACCGTCAGGCGGCGAGCGGCCTGCAGGTTCGGTGTGAGGTTGAGGATCGGCACCGTCGGCCGTTCCCGCGCCGCCCGCAGGCTGGAACTGCCCGATTCGCTGTAGTTCACCAGCACCGCCACTGGCAGCACGTTGCTGATGCGACGGATCGCGCAACTGATCGCATCCGACACCGTGGCCTCGGCTTTTGGCCGGCTGACATCCAGTTGCGCCTGGTAGTCGGGGCCGTTTTCCACTTGGCGGATGATCTTGCTCATCATCTGCACGGCTTCGAGGGGGTAGTCGCCTGAAGCGGTTTCCGCCGACAGCATCACCGCGTCGGCCCCCTCGGCCACGGCGTTGGCCACGTCGGTGACTTCGGCGCGGGTGGGCGCCGGGGAGAAGCGCATCGACTCGAGCATCTGGGTCGCTACCACCACCGGTTTGCCGAGGGCGCGACAGGTGCCGATGATGTTCTTCTGGATCTGCGGCACGCTCTCGGCCGGGACTTCGACACCCAAGTCACCGCGAGCAACCATGATCGCGTCGCTCAACTCGGCGATTTCCCGTAGTTGGGCCACCGCCGATGGCTTCTCGATCTTCGCCATCAGGAACGCCTTGTCGCCGATCAGCGCCCGGGCCTCGCGGATGTCTTCGGGCCGCTGCACAAACGACAACGCCACCCAGTCCACGCCCAGCTCCAGGCCGAAACTCAAGTCGCGCCGGTCCTTGGTGGTCAACGGGCTCAAGTCGAGCACGGCCTGGGGCACGTTCACGCCTTTGCGGTCCGACAGCTCACCGCCGTTGAGCACCTCGGTGTCGATGGCGTCGCTGTGCCTGGCGGTCACGCGCAGGCGCAACTTGCCGTCGTCCAGCAGCAGGTCCATGCCGGGCTCCAGGGCCGCGATGATTTCCGGGTGGGGCAGGTTGACCCGGCGGTGATCACCGGGCGTCGGGTCCAGGTCCAGACGCAGGGCCTGGCCGCGTTGCAGCAGGACCTTGCCGTCGGCGAATCGACCGACCCGCAGCTTTGGGCCTTGCAGGTCCATCAGGATGCCCAGCGGGTAATTGAGCTGCTGCTCGACCTCGCGAATCCACTGGTAGCGCTGGGCGTGATCGGCATGCTCGCCGTGGCTGAAGTTCAGGCGGAAGATGTTCACGCCGGCCTGTACCAGCGCGCGGATGTCATCGATGCCGCGCGTGGCGGGGCCGAGGGTCGCGAGGATCTTGACCTTTTTATCAGGCGTCATGTTTGGGGTTCTCGAGGATCAGGATGGCGCGAAAGTCGTTGACGTTGGTGCGGGTCGGTTCGGTGACGATCAGCGCATCCAGGGCGGCGAAGTAGCCGTAGCCATTGTTGTTGCCCAACTCGTCGCTGGCGCACAGGCCCAGCTCGGCGGCGCGGCGATAACTGTCCGGGGTCATGAGGGCGCCGGCGTTGTCTTCGGAACCGTCGATGCCGTCGGTGTCGCCGGCCAGCGCGTAGATGCCGGGATGACCCTTGAGGTTGTCAGTCAGGCTCAGCAGGAATTCTGCATTGCGCCCGCCATGCCCGTCGCCGCGCACAGTGACAGTGGTTTCGCCGCCGGAGAGGATCACGCACGGCGCCGCCAATGGCTGGCCGTGCAGGGCGATTTGCCGGGCGATGCCAGCATGGACTTTCGCCACCTCCCGGGATTCGCCTTCCAGGTCGCCGAGGATCAATGGGCTGAAACCGGCCTGGCGCGCTTTTACTGCCGCAGCCTCCAATGACTGCTGGGGGCGGGCGATCAATTGGAAGTGGCTGCGGGCCAGGCTTGGGTCGCCGGGCTTGACGGTTTCCGATGCCGGGCTGTGCAACCAGTTGCGTACCGAGGGCGGTATCTCGATCTGGTAGCGCTGGAGAATCACCAGGGCTTCGGCCGACGTGCTAGGGTCGGCCACGGTGGGGCCGGAGGCAATGACCGTGGCAAGATCCCCGGGCACATCGGAGATCGCGTAGGTGTACACCGTCGCCGGCCAGCAGGCCTTGCCCAGGCGTCCGCCCTTGATCGCCGAGAGGTGCTTGCGCACGCAATTCATCTCGCCGATGGTCGCGCCGGACTTGAGCAAGGCTTTGTTGATCGATTGCTTGTCGGCCAGGGTGATGCCTTCGGCGGGCAAGGCGAGCAGGGCGGAACCGCCGCCGGATAGCAGGAAGATTACCCGGTCGTTTTCGCTGAGGTTGCTGACCATTTCCAGCACCCGCTGGGCCACGGCCAGGCCGGCGGCGTCAGGCACCGGGTGGGCGGCTTCCACTACTTCGATTTTCTGACAGGGTGCGCCATGGCCGTAGCGGGTCACCACCAGGCCAGACACTTCGCCCTGCCAGCAGCGCTCGACCACTTGCGCCATGGCCGCCGCGGCCTTGCCGGCGCCGATGACGATCACTCGGCCGCTGCGGTCGCTGGGCAGGTAGCGTTCAAGGACATGTTGCGGATGGGCCGCGTCGATGGCTGTGGCAAACAGCTCGCGCAGCAGTTGTTGCGGATCGACCGACATGGCGGGCTCCCGGTTTTTATTATTAGTGTTGATGCAGACCCTGTGGGAGCGAGCTTGCTCCGGGCGGCGATCCGACGATAGCGGTTTCACATTCAACATCAATGCAGGCAGATCCACCGCTATCGCGAGCAAGCTCCCACAGGGTTTTTTTGGTGTGTCAGTTATCTCGAATCGAGAAATTGGCCATGTGCTCCAACCCCTTGATCAACGCCGAGTGATCCCAGTTGCTGCCACCAATGGCCGCGCAGGTGCTGAACACTTGTTGGGCGTTGGCGGTGTTGGGCAGGTTGATGTTCAGTTCCCTGGCGCCTTGCAGGGCCAGGTTCAGGTCCTTCTGGTGCAGGCTGATGCGGAAGCCCGGGTCGAAGGTGCCCTTGATCATGCGTTCGCCGTGCACTTCGAGGATCTTCGACGAAGCGAAGCCGCCCATCAGCGCTTCACGGACCTTGGCCGGGTCTGCACCGTTTTTCGAAGCGAACAACAAGGCCTCGGCCACGGCCTGGATGTTCAGGGCGACGATGATCTGGTTCGCCACTTTGGCGGTCTGGCCGTCGCCGTTGCCGCCCACCAGGGTGATGTTCTTGCCCATCGCCTGGAACAGCGGCAGGGCCCGCTCGAAGGCGGCGCTGTCGCCACCGACCATGATGCTCAGCGTCGCGGCCTTGGCGCCGACTTCACCGCCGGACACCGGGGCATCAAGGTACTGCGCGCCTTTTTCATTGATCTTCGCCGCGAAGGCCTTGGTGGCGGTGGGGGAGATCGAGCTCATGTCGATCACCACCTTGCCCGCGCCCACGCCCGCCGCCACGCCATCGGCGCGAAACAGCACATCTTCAACCTGCGGGGTGTCCGGGACCATGACGATGATGAACTCGGCTTCCTGGGCCACTTCCTTCGGGTTGGCCAACGCCACCGCGCCACCGGCCAGCAAATCGGCCGGGGCCGGGTCATGGTGTTGGGACAGGAACAGGCTGTGACCGGCCTTTTGCAGGTTCAGTGCCATGGGGTGGCCCATGATGCCGGTGCCGATGAATCCGATTTTAGCCATGAGAAAATCCTCTTGTTGTTATCGCTGCTTCAGGCAAATGAGAGATTGCTTTCCTGTGGGAGCGAGCTTGCTCGCGATCGCGGTGGGTCAGTGCCGGTGATGTTGGCTGTACCGACGTCATCGCGAGCAAGCTCGCTCCCACAAGGGGAGGAGTTGGGTCAGATCGCATTATGGGTTTTCAGCCAGCCCAATCCCGCTTCGGTGGTGGTCAGCGGCTTGTATTCGCAGCCGATCCAACCCGTGTAGCCAATGCGGTCCAGATGTTCGAACAGGAAGCGATAGTTGATCTCGCCCGTGCCCGGCTCATTGCGGCCCGGGTTGTCCGCCAGTTGCACGTGGTTGATCTCGCCCAGGTGCGCTGACAGGGTCCGGGCCAGGTCACCTTCCATGATCTGCATGTGGTAGATGTCGTATTGCAGGAACAGGTTGGCGCTGCCCACCTGCTCGCGGATCGACAGGGCCTGGGCGGTGTTGTTCAGGTAGAAGCCGGGAATGTCGCGGGTGTTGATGGCTTCCATCACCAGCTTGATGCCTTTGGCCTGCAGCTTCTCGGCGGCGTATTTCAGGTTGGCGACGAAGGTTTTTTCCACCAGGGTTTCACTGCAGTTCTGCGGGCGAATCCCCGACAGGCAGTTGACCTGCGTGTTGCCCAGCACCTGGGCGTAGGCGATTGCCAGGTCGACACCGGCGCGGAATTCCTCGACCCGGTCCGGCAGGCAGGCAATGCCGCGCTCGCCCTTGGCCCAGTCACCGGCCGGCAGGTTGAACAGCACCTGGGTCAGGCCGTTGGCGTCGAGCAAGGCCTTGAGTTCGGCGGAGCTGTAGTCGTAGGGGAACAGGTATTCGACGCCACTGAACCCGGCCTTGGCGGCGGCTTCGAAACGGGCGAGGAAATCCTGCTCGGTGAACAGCATGGACAGGTTGGCGGCGAAACGCGGCATGGTGGTCTCCTGTAAGTAAGGTTGTTTCTGATCGTTCCCATGCTCTGCGTGGGAATGCCTCTGGGGACGCTCCGCGTTCCGCTTTGGGACGCAGAGCGTCCCGGGCTGCATTCCCACGCAGAGCGTGGGAACGATCAACGGTCGGTCAATCGAGTAGCGAAATGGCAGTCGGTGCATCGTTGCCCACAAGCGCCAGATCTTCAAACTCATTGACGGCGTTGATCTCGGTGCCCATGGAAATGTTGGTCACCCGTTCCAGGATGATCTCGACGATCACCGGCACCTTGAACTCCTCGATCATCGCCTGGGCCTGGCGCAGGGCCGGCTGGATACCGGACGGCTCGAACACTCGCAACGCCTTGCACCCCAGGCCTTCGGCCACGGCAATGTGGTCCACGCCATAGCCGTTGAGCTCCGGTGCGTTGAGGTTGTCGAAGGACAACTGCACGCAGTAGTCCATGTCGAACCCGCGCTGGGCCTGGCGAATCAAACCCAGGTAGGAGTTGTTCACCACGACGTGGATGTAGGGCAGCTTGAACTGCGCACCCACCGCCAGCTCTTCGATCATGAACTGGAAGTCATAGTCACCCGACAGCGCCACGACCTTGCGGCTCGGGTCGGCCTTGACCACCCCCAGCGCGGCCGGAATGGTCCAGCCCAAAGGACCTGCCTGGCCGCAGTTGATCCAGTGGCGTGGTTTGTAGACGTGGAGGAACTGCGCCCCGGCGATCTGTGACAGGCCGATGGTGCTGACGTAGCAGGTGTCCTTGCCGAACACCTGGTTCATTTCTTCGTACACCCGCTGTGGCTTGACCGGCACGTTGTCGAAGTGCGTCTTGCGTTGCAGGCTGGCCTTGCGCTGCTGGCAGTCTTGCAACCAGGCGTCGCGGTTTTTCAGCTTGCCGGCGGCTTGCCATTCACGGGCCACTTCGATGAACACCGTCAGGGCCGAGGCGGCATCGGAAACGATGCCCAGGTCGGGAGTGAACACGCGGCCGATCTGGGTCGGCTCGATGTCCACGTGAATGAACGTACGGCCTTCGGTATAGACATCCACTGAACCGGTGTGACGGTTGGCCCAGCGGTTGCCGACGCCCAGCACCACGTCCGACTTGAGCAAGGTTGCGTTGCCATAGCGATGGGAGGTTTGCAGGCCGACCATGCCGACCATCAGCGGATGATCGTCGGGGATGGTGCCCCAGCCCATCAAGGTAGGGATGACGGGAATGCCAGTCAGTTCGGCGAACTCCACCAGCAGGTCGCTGGCATCGGCGTTGATGATGCCGCCACCGGCCACCAGCAATGGACGCTCAGCCTGATTGAGCATCGCCAGGGCTTTCTCGATCTGCACGCGGTTGGCCGCGGGTTTGGCTAATGGCAATGGCTGGTAGGCGTCGATGTCGAATTCGATCTCGGCCATCTGCACGTCGAACGGCAGGTCGATCAGCACCGGGCCCGGACGGCCGGAGCGCATCTCAAAGAACGCCTTCTGGAAGGCATACGGCACCTGGCCCGGCTCCAGCACGGTGGTTGCCCACTTGGTCACGGGCTTGACGATGCTGGTGATATCCACTGCCTGGAAGTCTTCCTTGTGCATACGGGCGCGGGGGGCTTGCCCGGTGATGCACAGGATCGGGATCGAATCGGCCGAAGCGCTGTAGAGCCCGGTCACCATGTCGGTGCCGGCCGGGCCCGAGGTGCCGATGCACACGCCGATATTGCCGGCCTTGGTGCGGGTGTAGCCCTCGGCCATGTGGGAGGCGCCTTCAACGTGGCGAGCAAGGACGTGATCGATGCCACCCACCTTCTGCAGGGCGGAGTACAGCGGGTTGATCGCGGCACCCGGAATACCGAAGGCGGTGTCCACGCCCTCACGGCGCATAACCAGGACGGCGGCTTCGATTGCTCTCATTTTGCTCATTATTTTGTGCCTCTTACGTTTTGTAATTGTATACAAGTGGCTTTGCGCAGAGTGTATTCACGGCAAACCGCGCAGGTCAATCCATTTCCTCAAGCATCTGTTTCATTCGTCGGAAGGCCAGGTTTTGCTGCGGCTTTTCATCGATTAAGGTGCTTTGTGAAAATTATTGTATACAAAAATATGCGTTGTTGTGTTCTATTTGTTGTGTACGGTTTTGCTGAAAGTGAAGCCCGCAAGGCTCTCCCATAACAAAAGAAGGACAGCACCTATGAGCGTTCTAACCTTGAAAATCGCCGTCAACCTCGCCGGGCAAGCCCTTGCCGCCGGTCGTGAAATCAGCGCTGCCCCCCTGACCGTCGCGGTCCTGGACAGCGGCGGGCACCTGGTTGCCTTGCAGCGCGAAGACGGCGCCAGCCTGCTTCGCCCGCAGATCGCCATCGGCAAGGCCTGGGGCGCCATCGCCCTGGGCAAAGGCTCACGCCTGCTCGCCCAGGACGCCCAGCAACGCCCGGCGTTTTTCGCGGCATTGAACGGGCTGGGACAGGGCAACGTCGTACCGGCCCCGGGTGGGGTGTTGATCAGGGATCAGGATGGGAAGGTGCTGGGGGCGATTGGTGTCAGTGGTGATGTTTCGGATGTGGATGAGCAGGTGGCGGTCAGGGCGGTGGAGGCGGTGCAGTTGCGGGCGGATGTGGGAGTTACTGTTTGATTTTGTGGTGAATTGACTGACGTCATCGCGAGCAAGCTCGCTCCCACAGGGGCTGATGCTGGACACATAATGTCTGAGCGCCGCAAGCCCAGTGTGGGAGCGAGCTTGCTCGCGATGACGATCTACCAGACACATCCAGCCAAGAGTCTGTCCGGCATTCAAAAATCTACAGTCCTAGCCTTTGATGACCTGATCATTGGAGAGGCGAAGGAATGCCTGATCTACCTGCTTCACATCGTTTGTGCACCGGCCGTTACGGTGAGTTGAATCGAATCTATTTATTGACCACTAACACGGCTGAGCGAAAGCCGATTTTCCAGGGTTTCGCTTTAGGTCGATTGGTCGTTGAGCAATTTAGGTGTGCCCAGGTTGAGAGAAGGGCGAAGTCATTGGCTTGGGTGATCATGCCTGACTATTTCCATTGGTTGATTGAATTGCAGCAAGGCTCGTTGAATGAGTTGATGCAAAAAACCAAGTCCTTGAGTGCTCGGGCGGTAAACATGTCCACAGGGCACAGAGGCAGCCTTTGGCAACCGGGCTACCATGACCGAGCACTGCGGCGGGAAGAGGATTTGGTAAAGCTGGCTCGCTATGTTGTGGCAAATCCACTGCGGCTAGGCCTGGTAGAGCGACTTGGCGACTATCCGTTGTGGGATGCCATTTGGCTTTGACTTGAAATCGAGTTGTCTTCAATCGCGAGCAAGCTCGCTCCCACAAGGGCGCCGCAAAACCCTGTGGGAGCGAGCTTGCTCGCGATGAGGGCTACTCAGTCTTCAGTCTGGCTCACACCCCTTCAACACCAACCGAATAATCGTCTGCGCCGCCGCTTCGTAATCCGCCTCATCGAGCTTGGCCTTGCCGGTCACGGCGCTGATCTGCCAGTCGAAATCGGCATAGGTCTGGGTGGCGGCCCAGATGCTGAACATCAGGTGGTTGGGGTCGATGGGGGCGATCTGGCCGCGGTCGATCCAGGTCTGGATGCAGGCGATGTTGTGCCGGGCCTGGGCGTTGAGTTGGTCCACCAGGTCGGGGCTCAGGTGGGGGGCGCCGTGCATGATTTCGCTGGCGAAGACTTTCGAGGCGAAGGGCAGGTCGCGGGAGATGCGGATCTTGGAGCGGATGTAGTGGCTCAGTACCTCGCCGGGCACGCCGTCGGCATTGAACGGTGTCGAAGCCTGGAGAATCGGCTCGATGATGCTTTCCAGGACCTCGCGGTAGAGGTTTTCCTTGGATTTGAAGTAGTAGTAGACGTTGGGTTTGGGTAGGCCTGCCTTGGCCGCGATGTCGCTGGTCTTGGTCGCGGCGAAGCCCTTGTCGGCAAATTCTTCGCTGGCGGCACGCAGGATCAATTCTTTGTTGCGCTCGCGGATAGTGCTCATAAACCCAGGGGTTCCTTGCCTGTTCTGGCGGTGGCGCATGGTAGCACCGGCCTCGCGCGGCGCTCAAGAATGCCCCAAGGCGCCGCGGCTCGCGGTATGCTGCGCGGCATTATTATTTCAAGGAGCCCCTCCATGGCCGGAAGCAGTTTGCTGGTACTGATCGACGATATCGCCACCGTGCTCGACGATGTTGCGCTGATGACCAAAATGGCCGCCAAGAAGACCGCTGGCGTGCTCGGCGATGACTTGGCGCTCAATGCCCAGCAGGTGTCAGGTGTGCGTGCCGAGCGGGAGCTGCCGGTGGTGTGGGCGGTGGCCAAGGGCTCGTTCATCAACAAGTTGATTCTGGTGCCGTCGGCGCTGGCGATCAGCGCCTTCGTCCCTTGGCTGGTGACGCCGTTGTTGATGGTGGGCGGCGCCTATCTGTGTTTCGAAGGGTTCGAAAAACTGGCCCACAAGTTCCTTCACAGCAAGGCCGAAGACCAGGCCGAACATGCGCAACTGGTCGAGGCCGTGGCGGATCCGGCGGTCGATCTGGTGGCCTTTGAAAAGGACAAGATCAAGGGCGCGGTGCGCACCGACTTCATCCTGTCGGCGGAAATCATCGCCATCACCCTCGGCACCGTTGCCGACGCCGCGCTGACCCAGCAGGTGATCGTCCTGTCGGGCATCGCCATCGTCATGACCATTGGTGTCTATGGCCTGGTGGCCGGGATCGTCAAGCTCGATGACCTGGGGCTCTGGTTGACGCAGAAGCCAGGCCAGGCCGCCAAAAGCATTGGCGGCGCCATCCTGAGTGCAGCGCCCTACATGATGAAAGGTCTGTCGGTGATCGGCACGGCGGCGATGTTCCTGGTGGGTGGTGGCATCCTGACCCACGGCGTGCCGGTGGTGCATCACTGGATAGAAGGCGTGACGGCCAGTGCCGGCGGTGCCGGGTTTATCGTGCCAATGTTGCTCAATGCGGTGGCAGGAATCGTGGCGGGGGCAGTGGTGTTGGCGGGTGTAGTGGTGGTGGGTAAGGTCTGGAAAGCCTTGAGAGGCTGAAGCGTTGTCTTTTAAGACAGTACTTTCAGGCTTTTCCTACGTTTGCCGATGGAAGGCTTTTATAAACTCCCTCGCGCTATTTGGCCGGTAGTGGCTCAAATACATTTTCCGTCAGTGAAGGGAGCGTTTGATGAAATGGTATTGGCAAGTGTTGCGGCAGTACGCAACTTTTAGAGGGCGTGCCAGCAGAAAAGAATACTGGATGTTCTTTTTGTTCGAGTTTGGCTTGGGGCTGCTTTTTTTCGGATTTGGTATCGCCACTGGATTGAATAAAGAAATTTATTATCTATTGTTGTACCCCATCTATTGCCTCCTGACAGCGTGCCCTCGGTTGGCTGTTATCTGGCGACGTTATCACGACATGAACAAAAGCGGGCTGAATGTTTTCTGGGGGGCGGTGCCATTGGTTGGCCCGTTCATCGTCCTTATCAGCTTGGCGGCAAGCGGTACGAAAGGGCCTAACAATTACGGCTTGGACCCGTTGGAACGGCAGGTAGCGGACAGCTGAATGAGGTTCGACGCGTAGACATTCGCAATAGAAAAAGGCCATCCGGTGAGAATCGAATGGCCTTTTTCTTGGATCAGGCGTCTACTCGGCAATCTGCAACTTGCGCGACTCGGTGTACACGTAGCGCACCTTCTCATACTCGAACGGCGAGTTCAGTTGCCCATAGCGGAAGCTGGTCTGGTAGCGCTTGTCCACACCGCGCAGGAGCAGCAGTTCCGGGTGGTTGGAGCTGACTTCGGAGACGTTCAGGAAGTTGATCGCCGATTCGGCTGTGTAGTCCACCAGCAAGCCTGAGGTATCGCGCAGGTTCGACGGGCCGAAGATCGGCAGCACGAAGTACGCGCCGCCCGGCACGCCATAGAAGCCCAAGGTCTGGCCGAAGTCTTCGCTCTGGCGCGGCAGGCCCATGGCCGTGGCTGGGTCCCACAGGCCGGCGATGCCCACGGTGGTGTTGAGCAGCAGGCGCGCCGTGGTTTCCATCGAACGCTTGCCCTTGAATTGCAGCAGGCTGTTCATCAGGTTCGGCACGTCCCCCAGGTTGTTGAAGAAGTTGCTGACGCCGGTGCGCACGAAGCTTGGCGTGACGTAGCGGTAGCCATCGACCACGGGCAGGAATACCCATTGGTCGAAGCGGTAGTTGAAGTGATAGACCCGGCGGTTCCACGACTCCAGCGGGTCATAGACGTTCAGGGCGTTTAGGGTCGAGCGCTCGAACTCGCGCTGGTCCAACCCCGGGTTGAACTTGAGCTTGGTCAACGGTTCCTTGAAGCCGTCCGAATCCACCACCACAGGCGCATTGGCCTTGCTGTTGTCGGCGTGGACCATGCCCGCACTCATTAACGCAGCGATAAGCAGCAGATATTTAGCCACGGAAGAACTCCAGCATGGCGTCGCTGTTGACGCGGTAGTTAAGGTTGCCGCAGTGGCCGCCCAGTGGATAAACCGTCAGGCGATCGCCAAAGGTCTTGCGCAGGAAGCCCAGGTCGCCCGGGCCGAGAATGACGTCGTCGGCATTGTGCATGACGGCAATCTTCGAGCTGTCGTGCAGGTAATCCTTCAGCGCGTACAGGCTGACCTGGTCGACCAGTTGCAACAGGCTGCCGCCGTCAGTGCGCGCGCGCCACATAGGGATCACCTGCTCGGTGAGGTAACAGTCGAAATCGCATTGCAGCGCACGCTTGAGGAACGGCGTCAGGCTGGTGCTTTCGGTAATCGGGAACTTGGGCGGGATGATCAACCCGCGCCGATTGATCAGGTCCGAGGTGAATGCGATGTCGGCCGCCGAGAAACGGAACGAGGTGCCGATCAACATGGCCATCTGCTCGTTGCTCAGGTGTTGCTTGGACTGCTGGAAGTCGTAGAGCAGGGCATCGTTGAGGTCGATGTAGCCTTTTTGCTGGAAGTAGCGCGTCAGCTTGTTCAGCACCAGCTCATAGAAGGTGGTGGTGTTGTTGATGCCCTTGACCTCGGTCTGGACCAGTTTGTCCAGGTTGGTGATCGAGGTATAGAGGTTCACCGGCGGGTTCAGCAGCAGCACCTTCTTGAAGTTGAAGCTGCGCCGGGTTTCGTCCAGGTGTGCGACGAAGGCCGCATCCAGGGCGCCGAGACTGTAGCCGGTCAGGTAGTACTCGGTCACCGGCAGCTTGGGGTTCTGCGCGCGCACGGCTTGCATCACCCGGTACATGTCTTCGGCGTCTTCCTTGGAAATGCCTGGCGTGGCGAAGCGCGACGCGGCGCTCATGAAGTCGAAGCTGGTGGGCGAGGACAACTGCACCACGTGGTAGCCGGCCTTGTAGTAGAGGCGCTTGAGGTATTCATTAATGCTGCTGTCAAAGCGCGCACCAGTGCCGGCGATGAGGAAGATCAGCGGCGCGGGCTTGTCCTGGGTGGCCATGCGGTAGGTGAGGCTTTTTACCGGCCAGAAGTTGTCCGGCAGGATGAACTCGCGTTCCGGGCGCAGGGTCAGGCTGTGGTCCGCCTGGTTGATGTCTTCGATCAGCGGCAACTCCGGACGCAGGTCCGGTGGCGTGGTGGCGATGGTCGCCTCGAACGGGTTGGTCAAGGGGTAGCCATAGCTGGCGGCGTCAATATCTGCCGCCAGCGCGGACGCACTCAGGATAAGGCCGCCGAGAAGGGCAGCGAAGCGCAAGGAACGGAGCATGACTGGATCCCTTAGAGGAAGGTGCCGAATGAGGTTCGCAGGCTATGACCACCGAAGCGGAGCCAAGTGCCATGATGGGCACAAAACAGGCACGGACGGGGCGCGATAGTAGCGGGAAGATACACGGTCGTGCGTGCTGGCGGCTAGTTATCTGGCGTTTGCCGGATTTGACCGCAAATCTCACGTGTGGCGCTGGTACAAATGCCTGGAACTGAGAGCTGGCGTTCTGATGTCGTTTCTCGTTGCCTCGACGTCGCAGACAGAGCAGGTTCCGGATCGGCGCAGGTTGATGATCAACGAGTCAGTACTCCACTGGCGTTCAGACCGGTTTGAGGGCGAGCGTGATGGGGGCGCTGAGCATCATAACTATACGTTGACGCCGCCCGGCATCCGTCGGGCGCAGCACTTTCGGGGAAGTAACGATGAAGATGCGACGACTCTTGGGCGCAGGTGCCGCACTGGTACTGGCCATCAGTTCCACCTTGGCCAGCGCCGAAACCAAAACCCTGAGCATCGGTTACGTTGACGGCTGGTCCGACAGCGTCGCGACCACCCACGTGGCCGCCGAAGTGATCAAGCAGAAACTCGGTTATGACGTGAAGCTGCAAGCGGTCGCGACCGGGATCATGTGGCAAGGCGTGGCCACCGGTAAGCTCGACGCGATGCTCTCGGCCTGGCTGCCGGTGACTCACGGCGACTATTGGACGAAGAACAAGGACCAGGTGGTCGACTATGGCCCCAACTTCAAGGACGCCAAAATCGGCCTGATCGTGCCGGAGTACGTCAAGGCCAAGTCGCTCGAGGATCTGAAAACCGACGACTCCTTCAAGAAGCGCATCGTCGGCATCGACGCCGGTTCAGGCGTAATGCTCAAGACCGAACAGGCGATCAAGGATTACGACCTGACCGGTTATCAACTCAAGGCCAGTTCCGGCGCCGGCATGATTGCCGAGCTGACCCGTGCCGAGAAGAAAAACGAATCTATCGCCGTCACCGGTTGGGTGCCGCATTGGATGTTCGCCAAGTGGAAACTGCGCTTCCTGGAAGACCCGAAAGGCGTCTACGGCGCGGCTGAAACCGTGAACAGCATCGGCAGCAAGGAACTGGAGGCCAAGGCACCGGAAGTGGTCGCGTTCCTGAAGAAATTCCAATGGGCTTCGAAAGACGAGATCGGCGAAGTCATGCTGGCGATCCAGGAAGGCGCCAAGCCTGACGCCGCCGCCAAGGACTGGGTTGCCAAGCACCCGGATCGCGTGAAGGAGTGGACCGGCAAGTAATCGGCCTGCTTTAGCTGTTCCGAAAAACCGCATGACCGTGTGTCATGCGGTTTTTTTTGCCTGCAATTCTGAGCGCAACGCAAACCCCTGTGGGAGGGGCTTGGTTTTTTTTGCGGGAAACGGGCAACACCGTCATGTCGTTCTAATACTAAGGTCGTCTGGAACCTGGCCTTGAGCCGCATAGAGTAGGGTCGTTCCAATTAAATCTGTGCTGCGAGGATAAAAACAATGAACGACAGCATTTACCTCTCTATTCAAAACAGCCCGCGCTTCAAGGAGCTGGTGAGAAAAAGGGAAAAGTTCGCCTGGATTCTCTCGGCGATCATGCTTGGTCTGTATTCCGGCTTCATTCTTCTGATCGCCTACGGGCCACACATTCTCGGGGCCAAGATCTCGCCTGAGTCCACTATCACCTGGGGCATTCCCATCGGTGTCGGCCTGATTGTCTCGGCCTTCGTCCTGACCGCTATCTACGTACGACGCGCCAATGGCGAGTTCGACGACCTGAACAATGCGATTCTCAAGGAGGCTCAGCAATGATCCGGCGTCTACTCGCTCTATTGAGCATCGCAGCGTTCGCTCCGGGCGCCTGGGCGGCTGAAGCCCTGACCGGTGCCGTGCAGAAACAACCCCTCAACGTCGCGGCTATCCTGATGTTCGTGGCCTTCGTCGGCGCGACTTTGTATATCACCTACTGGGCGTCCAAGAAAAACAACTCGGCGGCCGACTACTATGCGGCCGGCGGCAAGATCACCGGCTTCCAGAATGGCCTGGCCATTGCCGGCGACTACATGTCGGCGGCGTCCTTCCTGGGGATTTCCGCGCTGGTGTTCACCTCGGGCTACGATGGCTTGATCTACTCCATCGGCTTCCTGGTGGGCTGGCCGATCATCCTGTTCCTGATCGCCGAACGCCTGCGTAACCTGGGTAAATATACCTTTGCCGACGTGGCGTCCTACCGCCTGGGGCAAACCCAGATCCGCACCCTGTCTGCTAGCGGCTCGCTGGTGGTGGTGGCGTTCTACCTGATCGCGCAAATGGTCGGTGCCGGCAAGCTGATCCAGCTGCTGTTCGGCCTGGACTACCACGTTGCGGTGATTCTGGTGGGCATCCTGATGTGCCTCTACGTGTTGTTCGGCGGCATGCTGGCCACCACCTGGGTACAGATCATCAAGGCGGTGCTGTTGCTCTCGGGTGCTTCGTTCATGGCCCTGATGGTCATGAAGCACGTCAACTTCGACTTCAACATGCTGTTTGCCGAGGCGGTCAAGGTTCACCCTAAAGCTGAGGCGATCATGAGCCCTGGCGGCCTGGTGAAGGATCCGATCTCGGCCTTCTCCCTGGGGCTGGCACTGATGTTCGGTACCGCAGGCCTGCCGCATATCCTGATGCGCTTCTTCACCGTGAGCGACGCTAAGGAAGCGCGCAAGAGCGTGTTGTATGCCACAGGCTTCATCGGTTACTTCTACATCCTGACCTTCATCATCGGCTTCGGCGCGATCCTGCTGGTCAGCACCAACCCGGCCTTCAAGGACGCGGCAGGTGCCTTGCTCGGCGGCAACAACATGGCGGCGGTACACCTTGCCAACGCTGTGGGCGGCAGTATCTTCCTGGGCTTCATCTCGGCGGTAGCCTTTGCCACCATCCTGGCGGTCGTCGCGGGCCTGACCCTGGCCGGTGCCTCGGCGGTGTCCCATGACCTGTATGCCAGCGTGATCAAGAAAGGCAAGGCCAACGAGAAGGACGAGATTCGCGTCTCGAAAATCACCACCATCGCCCTGGCGGTGCTGGCGATCGGCCTGGGCATCCTGTTCGAGAAGCAGAACATCGCGTTCATGGTGGGCCTGGCGTTCTCCATTGCTGCGAGCTGTAACTTCCCGGTACTGCTGCTTTCGATGTACTGGAAGAAGCTGACCACCCGTGGCGCCATGATTGGCGGCTGGCTGGGCCTGGTCAGTGCCGTGGGCCTGATGGTGCTCGGCCCGACCATCTGGGTGCAGATCATGGGTCACGAGAAGGCGATCTTCCCGTATGAATACCCTGCGCTGTTCTCGATGGCCATTGCCTTCGTCGGCATCTGGTTCTTCTCCATCACCGACAAATCGGCTGAGGGTGTCAACGAGCGGGCGCTGTTCTTCCCGCAGTTCGTACGTTCGCAGACTGGCCTGGGGGCGAGTGGGGCGGTTAGCCATTGATACGGTAAGTTGTAAGCGTAGTGCTTGAGGAAATACCCCGGTCGAGAGGCTGGGGTATTTTTTTGTGTGTGATAGCTGTGGTTTGAGTGATGACGTCTTCGTGAGCAAGCCCGCTTCCACAGGTAATGCTGTTCACTTAAGGCTGTGGATTGGGGTAAGGGTACATATCCGTTGCTGCGGTAACGGCTGCTTAGGGTTCCGCCCTGACGGCGGCTCACTTTTGAGAAGCGCAAAAGTAAGCAAAACGCTCATGCCCCACCACTCGGTGCCTCGCCTAGGCTCGGCATGCCCTCACTCCGGCATTGCTCCGTGGGCCCGCCGCGAAGGGCCATCCATGGCCCAGCGCGGCTACCTCGGCATCCATGCCGAGGTGCCCACTGCGCAATGCCTGCGTTCGGCCAGCGTGGTTAACGGGGCGCCCCAGATCAAGATCAGAAGCGAGGCGGCCTGGCAGCCGACCTGTCTCTGGCGGCTGTGCTTCAATCCAACTGTGGGAGCGAGCCTGCTCGCGATAGCGGTTTCATAGTCGATGGAGATGTTGGATGGGCCGGCGTTATCGCGAGCAAGCTCCCACAGGAGAAACGCGATCACCCAGAGCCAGGTCGGCTATCAGGCCGCCTCGCGGTGGACGTTGATCTCGGCGCCCCGTTAACCACGCTGGCCGAACGCAGGCATTGTGGAGTGGGTATCCCGGCATGGATGCCGGGATAGCCGCGCTGGGCCATGGATGGCCCTTCGCGGCGGGCCCACGAAGCAATGCCGGAGAGAGGGCATGCCGAGCCTAAGCGAGGCACCAAGTGGTGGGGCAGGAGCGTTTTGCTTACTTTTGCGCTTCTCAAAAGTGAGCCGCCGTCAGGGCGGAACCCTAAGCAGCCGTTACCGCAGCAACGGATATGTACCCAGGAGATTTGCGTCATACACAGGGTCCAATGTGGGAGCGAGCCTGCTCGCGAAGGCTTCGGACCCGTCGCCGTAGATATCAAAGAGGGCATAAACAAAACAGCCCCTGCTCTTATATAAGAAGCAGGGGCTGTTCGGTGCAGCTTGGGACCTATAGCAAGGCAGGTCTTACTTGCGGTCTTCCAGCTGGGTGATGTCACGCGACTCGTAGCCGGTGTACAGCTGGCGCGGACGGCCGATCTTGTACGGGCTGGAGAGCATTTCCTTCCAGTGGGAGATCCAGCCGACGGTCCGCGCTAGGGCGAAGATCACGGTGAACATGCTGGTTGGAATGCCGATCGCCTTGAGGATGATCCCCGAGTAGAAGTCGACGTTCGGGTACAGCGAGCGTTCGATGAAGTACGGGTCGGTCAGGGCGATCTCTTCCAGGCGCATGGCCAGTTCGAGTTGCGGATCGTTTGTGATCCCCAGTTCCTTGAGCACTTCGTCGCAGGTCTGCTTCATGACGGTGGCGCGCGGGTCGCGGTTCTTGTAGACCCGGTGACCGAAGCCCATCAGCTTGAACGGATCGTTCTTGTCCTTGGCCTTGGCGATGAACTTGTCGATGTTGGAGACATCGCCGATTTCATCGAGCATGGTCAGTACCGCTTCGTTCGCACCGCCGTGGGCAGGGCCCCAGAGTGCGGCGATACCGGCGGCGATACAGGCGAACGGGTTGGCACCCGAGGAGCCGGCCAGGCGTACGGTGGACGTGGAGGCGTTCTGCTCGTGGTCGGCATGGAGGATGAAGATCCGGTCCATGGCCTTGGCGAGCACCGGGCTGATCGGTTTGATCTCGCACGGGGTGTTGAACATCATATGCAGGAAGTTCTCTGCATAGGTCAGGTCGTTGCGCGGGTACATCATGGGCTGGCCCATGGAGTACTTGTAGACCATGGCTGCCAGGGTCGGCATCTTTGCCACCAGGCGGATCGCGGAGATTTCGCGATGCTGGGGATTATTGATGTCCAGGGAGTCGTGGTAGAAGGCCGAGAGGGCGCCGACAACGCCGCACATGACGGCCATCGGGTGGGCATCGCGACGGAAGCCGTTGAAGAAGGTCTTCAACTGCTCGTGAACCATGGTGTGGTTCTTCACGGTGCTGACGAACTGGGCCTTTTGCTCTGCGGTTGGCAGCTCGCCGTTGAGCAGCAGGTAGCAGGTTTCCAGGTAGTCCGATTTTTCAGCCAGTTGCTCGATCGGGTAGCCGCGGTGCAGCAGGATGCCGTTGTCGCCGTCGATGTAGGTGATTTTCGACTCGCACGAGGCAGTCGACATGAAACCTGGGTCAAAGGTGAAACGGCCCGTGGCCGTCAGGCCCCGTACGTCGATTACATCGGGACCAACGGTGCCGGTTAAAATGGGCAGCTCGACGGGGGCTGCGCCCTCGATGATCAACTGCGCTTTTTTGTCAGCCATGTGGCCTCCTATTAATGCTTGAAATCATCAGACAGACCCCCCACGCAGGGCCCGCACCACTATAGTGAGATAAATTCGAAAGTCAATTTGCCTAAAGTCTTGCTCCAGAAGGCTTTAACCGGACTTTTTCCGCGAAATTACCTGCCGTTTACGCCTTTTGCGCTGTATGTGCAATGCGCTATTAGGGGAAGGTGAACGCGTTGTCATTAGTAGCCTAACTGTCTATACTCGGCCACCGACCGCCAGGGGCTTTTGGGCCTGCTTTCTTGGGGGTCGTCACTCCCTGGGTGGTGAGTACCTGACCAGTGCGCGCCCCAACAACTTTGCCCTGATTGTTAGGGGCTCTTCAGTGTGAAAAAAAAGCCGTGAAAAGCCAACGACCTGTAAACCTAGACCTAAGGACCATCAAACTCCCAGTCACTGCTTACACGTCCATTCTTCACCGTATTTCCGGTGTCATCCTCTTCGTCAGCCTGGCCATCATGCTTTATGCATTGGACAAGTCGCTCGATTCGGAAGAAGGCTTCGGTCAGGTGAAAGCGTGTCTGACCAGTCCGCTAGCCAAGCTAGTGATTTGGGGCATCCTGTCCGCCTTGCTGTATCACTTGGTTGCCGGTGTGCGCCACTTGATCATGGACATGGGCATCGGTGAGACGCTGGAAGGCGGCAAGCTGGGCTCGAAAATCATTATCGCCGTGTCTGCGGTGCTGATCGTTCTGGCAGGAGTCTGGATATGGTAACCAACGTCACGAACCTTTCGCGTTCGGGCCTCTATGACTGGATGGCGCAGCGTGTGTCTGCGGTCGTTCTCGCGGCTTACTTCATCTTCCTGATCGGATATGTCGTAGCAAACCCAGGCCTGGGCTACGCCCAATGGCATGAACTGTTCGCAAACAACTGGATGCGTATCTTCAGTCTGCTGGCACTTGTCGCACTGGGCGCTCACGCCTGGGTCGGCATGTGGACCATCGCGACCGACTACCTGACGCCAATGGCGTTCGGCAAGTCGGCGACTGCCGTACGTTTCCTCTTCCAGGCAGTATGCGGCGTTGCGATGTTCGCTTACTTCGTCTGGGGTGTGCAGATTCTCTGGGGTATCTGATCCATGGCTAACATTCCAACGATTTCTTTCGACGCCATCATCATTGGTGGTGGCGGTGCCGGCATGCGCGCAGCGCTGCAACTGGCACAGGGCGGTCACAAGACTGCCGTGATCACCAAGGTTTTCCCGACCCGTTCGCACACTGTTTCCGCCCAGGGTGGCATCACCTGCGCCATCGCTTCGGCCGACCCGAACGATGACTGGCGCTGGCACATGTACGATACCGTCAAGGGTTCCGACTACATCGGTGACCAGGACGCTATCGAATACATGTGTCAGGAAGGCCCGGCCGCGGTGTTCGAGCTGGACCACATGGGCATGCCGTTCTCGCGTACCGAGCAAGGTCGTATCTACCAGCGTCCGTTCGGTGGCCAGTCCAAGGACTACGGCAAGGGCGGCCAGGCTGCGCGTACTTGCGCGGCGTCCGACCGTACCGGTCACGCGCTGCTGCACACCCTGTACCAGGGCAACCTGAAAGCCGGTACCACGTTCCTGAACGAGTACTACGCCGTTGATCTGGTGAAGAACCAGGACGGCGCCTTCGTCGGTGTGATCGCGATCTGCATCGAAACCGGCGAAACCACCTACATCCGCGCCAAGGCCACCGTACTGGCGACCGGCGGTGCAGGTCGTATCTACGCATCCACCACCAATGCCCTGATCAACACCGGTGACGGCGTCGGCATGGCCCTGCGTGCTGGCGTGCCGGTACAAGACATCGAAATGTGGCAGTTCCACCCAACCGGCATTGCCGGCGCCGGTGTACTGGTGACCGAAGGTTGCCGTGGTGAAGGTGGTTACCTGATCAACAAGCACGGCGAGCGTTTCATGGAGCGTTATGCTCCGAACGCCAAGGACCTTGCCGGTCGTGACGTGGTTGCCCGTTCGATGGTTAAAGAGATCATCGCCGGCAACGGTTGCGGTCCGAATGGCGACCACGTGATGCTCAAGCTCGACCACCTGGGCGAGGAAGTGCTGCACAGCCGCCTGCCAGGCATCTGCGAACTGTCCAAGACCTTCGCTCACGTCGACCCGGTCGTTGCGCCAGTTCCAGTAGTTCCAACCTGCCACTATATGATGGGCGGCGTTGCCACCAA
The DNA here is from genome assembly GCF_001425105.1 of Pseudomonas sp. Root401. Lineage (NCBI taxonomy): Bacteria > Pseudomonadati > Pseudomonadota > Gammaproteobacteria > Pseudomonadales > Pseudomonadaceae > Pseudomonas > Pseudomonas sp. Root401. The sequence goes on from NZ_LMDO01000055.1 coordinate 29,263, forward strand.
CATTCATGGCCAGGCAATCACCCAGAACGCCGAAGGCGTGGACGCAATCATCCCTGGCCTGTTCGCAGTGGGTGAAGTGGCTTGCGTATCGGTCCACGGTGCCAACCGCCTGGGCGGCAACTCGTTGCTCGACCTGGTGGTCTTCGGTCGCGCTGCCGGCCTGCACCTGGAAAAAGCGCTGTCCGACGGTATCGAATATGACGATGCCACCGACGCCAACATCGAAGCCGCCCTGGCGCGTCTGTCCGCTCTGAACGAGCGTACCGAAGGCGAAGACGTGGCGACCCTGCGTCGCGAGTTGCAAAACTGCATGCAGAACTACTTCGGTGTATTCCGTACCGGCGAATACATGCAGAAGGGTATCGCCCAGCTGGCGCAATTGCGTGAACGAATTGCCAACGTGAAGATCAACGATAAGTCGCAGGCGTTCAACACTGCCCGTATCGAAGCGCTGGAATTGCAGAACCTGCTGGAAGTGGCCGAAGCCACCGCCATCGCCGCAGAAGTGCGTAAAGAGTCCCGTGGCGCCCACGCCCGCGAAGACTTCGAAGACCGTGACGACGAAAACTGGCTGTGCCACACCTTGTACTTCCCGGGTGAAAAACGCGTCGCCAAGCGTGCCGTGAACTTCTCGCCGAAGACTGTTCCGACTTTCGAACCAAAAGTCCGGACTTATTAAGGGTGACCGCTATGTTGCAAGTCAGTGTTTATCGCTACAACCCTGATCAGGACGCTGCGCCGTTCATGCAGGACTTCCAGGTCGATACCGGTGGTAAAGACCTGATGGTGCTGGACGTGCTGGCCCTGATCAAAGAGCAGGACGAGGGTTTCTCCTATCGTCGCTCTTGCCGCGAGGGCGTTTGCGGCTCCGACGGCATGAACATCAACGGCAAGAACGGCCTGGCCTGCATCACGCCGCTGTCTGCCGTGGTCAAGGGCAACAAGCTGATCGTTCGTCCACTGCCAGGTTTGCCGGTTATCCGTGACCTGGTCGTCGATATGAGCATCTTCTACAAGCAATACGAGAAGGTGAAGCCATTCCTGCAGAACGACACGCCGGCTCCGGCCATCGAGCGTCTGCAGACTCCTGAAGAGCGTGAGAAGCTCGACGGTCTGTACGAGTGCATCCTGTGCGCTTGCTGCTCGACCTCGTGCCCATCGTTCTGGTGGAATCCGGACAAGTTCCTGGGCCCGGCCGCCCTGCTGCAAGCGTACCGCTTCCTGGCAGACAGCCGTGACACCAAGACGTCCGAGCGTCTGGCTTCGCTGGATGACCCGTTCAGCGTATTCCGCTGCCGCGGGATCATGAACTGCGTCAACGTTTGTCCAAAAGGCCTGAACCCGACTAAGGCCATCGGTCACATTCGTAACATGCTGCTGCAAAGCGGCGTTTGATTCAGCTGCTGTACCCGTAGGACCGTTGTACCCGTAAAGGCCAGGGCGCGGGCTTCAACCCGCGTCATGGCTATAACCAGAACAGCCGCTCACAAAGCGGCAGTTCTTATTTTGAAGAAATGAGACAAGCAGGGGCATCCGGGCTGGTACCCGGACTATCAGCGTGATCCTAAGTGGCTTGTTTTAGTCGCTGCACTCGGACTTCTGCAAGTTTGCTCGGTGTTTTCGCCGGTGGTGTTCCCCTAATCGAGGGTGACCAAGCATGCAAGAAAGCGTGATGCAGCGCATGTGGAACAGTGCCCACCTTTCCGGTGGTAACGCTGCCTATGTGGAAGAGCTTTACGAGCTCTACCTGCACGACCCTAACGCTGTGCCAGAAGAATGGCGCACCTACTTTCAGAAGTTGCCGGCTGACGGTAACTCTGCCACTGATGTTTCGCACTCGACGATTCGCGATCATTTCGTGTTGCTGGCAAAGAACCAGCGCCGCGCTCAACCGGTGTCTGCCGGCAGCGTGAGCAGTGAACACGAGAAGAAGCAAGTTGAAGTGCTGCGACTGATCCAGGCCTACCGGATGCGTGGCCACCAGTCAGCCCAGCTTGACCCGCTGGGGCTGTGGCAGCGTCCTGCACCTGCAGACCTGTCGATCACTCACTACGGCTTGACCAATGCCGATCTTGATACGACCTTCCGTGCCGGCGACCTGTTCATCGGCAAAGAGGAAGCGAGCCTACGCGAAATTCACGAAGCGTTGCAGCAGACATATTGCCGCACCATCGGCGCTGAATTTACGCACATCGTCGATTCCGAGCAGCGCCAGTGGTTCCAGCAGCGTCTGGAAAGCGTTCGCGGCCGTCCGACGTACTCCGCCGATATCAAGAGCCACTTGCTCGAGCGCGTCACCGCCGCCGAAGGCCTGGAAAAGTACCTGGGCACCAAATACCCGGGCACCAAGCGTTTCGGCCTGGAAGGTGGCGAAAGCCTGATCCCGCTGCTGGACGAGCTGATCCAGCGTTCGGGTTCCTACGGCACCAAGGAAGTTGTCATCGGCATGGCCCACCGTGGTCGCCTGAACGTGCTGGTCAACACCTTCGGCAAGAACCCGCGCGAGCTGTTCGACGAGTTCGAAGGCAAGAAGAAGGTCGAGCTGGGTTCCGGTGACGTGAAATACCACCAGGGCTTCTCGTCCAACGTGATGACCACAGGTGGCGAAGTGCACCTGGCCATGGCCTTCAACCCATCCCACCTGGAAATCGTTTCCCCGGTGGTCGAGGGTTCGGTCCGTGCTCGCCAGGATCGTCGCAACGATCCGACCGGTGAAAAGGTCCTGCCGATTTCCATCCACGGTGACGCTGCGTTCGCAGGTCAGGGCGTGGTCATGGAAACCTTCCAGATGTCGCAGACCCGCGGCTTCAAGACGGGCGGTACCATCCACCTGGTGATCAACAACCAGGTCGGCTTCACCATCAGCAACCCGGAAGACTCGCGTTCCACCGAGTACTGCACCGACGTTGCGAAGATGATCCAGGCGCCGATTCTCCATGTGAATGGCGATGACCCGGAAGCCGTGCTGTTCGTGACCCAGTTGGCCATCGACTACCGCATGCAGTACAAGCGCGACGTGGTGATCGACCTGGTCTGCTACCGCCGTCGCGGCCACAACGAGGCCGACGAGCCAAGCGGCACCCAGCCGCTGATGTACCAGCAGATCGCCAAGCAGCGCACCACCCGTGAGCTGTATGCCGAACGCCTGACCCAGAGCGGTGTGCTGGATGCAGCGCGCGTCCAGGAAAAAGTCGATGAATATCGCAATGCCCTGGATAACGGCCTGCACGTTGTAAAAAGCCTGGTCAAAGAGCCGAACAAAGAGCTGTTCGTGGACTGGCGTCCGTACCTGGGCCACGCCTGGACCGCGCGTCACGACACCCGTTTCGACCTCAAGACCCTGCAGGAACTGTCCGCCAAGCTGCTGGAAATCCCGGAAGGCTTCGTGGTTCAGCGCCAGGTTGCGAAAATCTACGAAGACCGGCAGAAGATGCAAGCCGGCGGCCTGCCGATCAACTGGGGTTATGCCGAAACCATGGCGTACGCGACCCTGGCGTTCGAAGGTCACCCTGTGCGCATCACCGGCCAGGATGTAGGCCGCGGCACTTTCTCGCACCGCCATGCGGCGCTGCACAACCAGAAAGACGCCAGCACCCACATCCCGCTGCAACACCTGTACAAAGGCCAGCCACGTTTCGACCTGTACGATTCGCTGCTGTCCGAAGAAGCCGTCCTGGCGTTCGAATATGGCTACTCCACCACCGAGCCGAATGCGCTGGTGATCTGGGAAGCCCAGTTCGGCGACTTCGCCAACGGTGCCCAGGTGGTTGTCGACCAGTTCATCACCAGCGGCGAGCACAAGTGGGGCCGTCTCTGCGGTCTGACCATGCTGTTGCCACACGGTTATGAAGGGCAGGGGCCGGAGCACTCTTCGGCACGTCTGGAGCGTTACCTGCAACTGTGTGCCGAGCACAACGTCCAGGTCTGCGTACCGACGACTCCGGCGCAGATCTACCACCTGCTGCGTCGTCAGGTCATCCGTCCGCTGCGCAAGCCGCTGATCGTGCTGACACCCAAGTCGCTGCTGCGTCACAAACTGGCGATCTCCACGCTCGAGGATCTGGCCGAAGGCTCGTTCCAGACCGTTATTTCGGAAATCGACACCCTGGACGCGGCGAAGGTCACTCGCCTGGTCCTGTGCAGCGGCAAGGTCTACTACGACCTGCTGGAAAAACGTCGTGCCGAAGGCCGCGAAGACATCGCCATCGTGCGTATCGAGCAGCTTTACCCGTTCCCGGAAGAAGACCTGATGGAGGCCATCGCGCCTTACACCAACCTCACCCATGTGGTGTGGTGTCAGGAAGAACCGATGAACCAAGGCGCTTGGTACAGCAGCCAGCATCACCTGCGTCGCAGCATCGGCAACCATAACAAGGCCCTGGGCCTGGAATATGCCGGCCGTGATGCTTCCGCTGCACCTGCGTGTGGTTATGCGTCGATGCACGCCGAGCAGCAGGAAAAACTGCTGCAAGATGCCTTCACTGTTTAACGCCTTCGCGCTGACTGAAACCGAATTTTAAGGACCCACAGATAATGGCTATCGAAATCAAAGCCCCGTCATTCCCGGAATCGGTTGCCGATGGCACCGTTGCCACCTGGCACAAGAAACCAGGCGAGGCCGTCAAGCGTGACGACCTGATCGTCGACATCGAGACCGACAAGGTCGTGCTGGAAGTATTGGCCGAAGCTGACGGCGTGCTGGGCGCAATCATTGCCGAAGAGGGCGCTACCGTTCTGTCGAACCAGGTCCTGGGCTCGATCGAAGAAGGCGGTGCTGCCGCTGCTGCTCCGGCCGCCGCTGCTGCACCGGCTGCCGCCCAGGCCGCCGCGCCAGCCGCTGGTGGCGAAGACGATCCAGTCGCTGCCCCTGCTGCGCGCAAGCTGGCTGAAGAGAACGGCATCAACATCGCTTCCGTTGCCGGCACCGGCAAGGGTGGTCGCGTGACCAAGGAAGACGTGGTTGCAGCCGTTGCCGCCAAGAAAGCCGCTCCGGCCGCCGCGCCAGCCAAGCCTGCCGCACCTGCCGCTGCCGCTCCGGTGTTCGCTGCCGGTGACCGCGTTGAAAAACGCGTTCCGATGACCCGCGTTCGCGCTACCGTGGCCAAGCGTCTGGTAGAAGCCCAATCGAACATGGCGATGCTGACCACTTTCAACGAAGTCGACATGACCGAAGTCATGGCCCTGCGTTCGAAGTACAAGGATCTGTTCGAGAAGTCCCACAACGGCGTACGCCTGGGCTTCATGTCGTTCTTCGTCAAGGCTGCCACCGAAGCGCTGAAACGCTTCCCGGCCGTCAACGCGTCGATCGACGGTTCCGACATCGTCTACCACGGCTACGCCGATATCGGTGTTGCTGTTTCCAGCGACCGTGGCCTGGTGGTTCCGGTACTGCGTAACGCCGAACTGATGAGCCTGGCCGAAATCGAAGGCGGCATCGCCACCTTCGGCAAGAAGGCCCGTGACGGCAAGCTGTCCATCGAAGAGATGACCGGCGGTACGTTCACCATTACCAACGGTGGTACATTCGGTTCGATGATGTCGACCCCGATCGTCAACCCGCCACAAGCGGCTATCCTGGGCATGCACAACATTCTGCAGCGTCCGATGGCGATCAATGGTCAGGTCGTGATTCGTCCGATGATGTACCTGGCACTGTCCTACGATCACCGCCTGATCGACGGCAAAGAAGCCGTGACGTTCCTGGTAACCATCAAGAACCTGCTTGAAGATCCGGCTCGTCTGCTCCTGGATATTTAAAAAAGCAGCTGCAAGCTGCAAGTGGCAAGCCTCAAGCTCAAAGCGAGCAAGGACGGCTTCCACTTGCAGCTTGCGGCTTGAAGCTTGCAGCTAAAAGGAACCTTTTATGACTCAGAAATTCGACGTGGTAGTGATTGGTGCGGGCCCTGGCGGCTACGTAGCGGCCATCAAGGCTGCGCAACTGGGCCTTACCACTGCCTGCATCGAGAAATACACCGACAAGGAGGGCAAGCTGGCCCTCGGCGGTACTTGCCTGAACGTCGGTTGCATTCCTTCCAAGGCGCTGCTGGACAGCTCCTGGAAGTTCCACGAAGCGCAGGATGGCTTCAAGATCCATGGTATCAACCACGCCGGCGTGACCATGGACGTGCCGGCGATGGTCGGTCGCAAGGCCAACATCGTCAAAGGCCTGACCTCCGGCGTTGCTACCCTGTTCAAGGCCAACGGCGTGACCTCGATCCAGGGTCACGGCAAGCTGCTGATGGGCAAGAAAGTCGAAGTGACCAAGCCAGACGGTTCGGTTGAAGTGATCGAAGCCGAAAACGTCATCCTGGCACCAGGCTCGCGTCCGATCGACATTCCGCCGGCTCCGGTCGACCAGAACGTGATCGTCGATTCCACCGGTGCCCTGGAATTCCAGACCGTACCAAAACGCCTGGGCGTGATCGGCGCTGGCGTGATCGGCCTCGAGCTGGGTTCGGTATGGTCGCGCCTGGGTGCGCAAGTGACCGTACTGGAAGCCCTCGACACCTTCCTGATGGCCGCTGACACCGCGGTTTCCAAGGAAGCGCTGAAAACCCTGACCAAACAGGGCCTGGACATCAAGTTGGGCGCTCGCGTGACCGGTTCGAAGGTCAACGGCGAAGAAGTCGTAGTGACCTACACCGACACCAACGGCGAACAGACCATCACCTTCGACAAGCTGATCGTCGCGGTCGGCCGTCGTCCTGTGACCACCGACCTGCTGGCAGCCGATAGCGGCGTGGAAATCGACGAGCGCGGCTTCATTGCCGTCGACGACCAGTGCGCAACCGCAGTACCGGGCGTCTTCGCCATCGGTGACGTGGTTCGCGGCATGATGCTGGCACACAAGGCATCCGAAGAAGGCATCATGGTTGTCGAGCGCATCAAGGGCCACAAAGCCCAGATGAACTACGACCTGATCCCTTCGGTTATCTACACCCACCCGGAAATCGCATGGGTTGGCAAGACCGAGCAGGCCTTGAAAGCCGAAGGCGTTGAAGTTAACGTCGGCACCTTCCCGTTTGCAGCCAGTGGCCGTGCCATGGCAGCCAACGATACCGGTGGTTTCGTGAAAGTCATCGCCGATGCCAAGACGGATCGCGTATTGGGCGTTCACGTCATTGGCCCAAGCGCTGCCGAGCTGGTACAGCAAGGCGCGATCGGCATGGAATTCGGCACCAGCGCTGAAGATCTGGGCATGATGGTCTTCTCCCATCCGACCCTGTCCGAAGCCTTGCACGAAGCGGCCCTGGCCGTAAATGGCGGCGCCATCCACGTGGCCAACCGCAAGAAGCGTTAATAGACAATAAGAAACCACGGCGGTTTGGCCCGTCGTGAGCCTTGCGAGCAAGACTCACCGCGGAATATCCGCTGGACGCAGCCTTGCGTAGCCGAACCGGTTAACCGGAACGCTACGCAAGCAGCAGTCACAGGTGGTGCGGCACCAGAACGGTGCAGCACCGAATGCGCAGTACCTAACGAAGACGGTAATAAGCATGAATCTTCACGAGTATCAGGGTAAGCAGCTGTTCGCTGAGTACGGCCTGCCAGTATCCACCGGTTACGCGGTAGACACCCCGGAAGCGGCAGCAGAAGCTTGCGACAAAATCGGCGGCAGCGAATGGGTTGTCAAAGCCCAGGTTCACGCCGGTGGTCGCGGTAAAGCGGGCGGCGTCAAGCTGGTTCGCAGCAAAGAAGACGCCAAAGCCTTCGCACAGCAGTGGCTGGGCAAGCGTCTGGTGACTTACCAGACTGACGCCAACGGTCAGCCAGTCACCAAGATCCTGGTTGAATCGTGCACTGATATCGCTAAAGAGCTGTACCTGGGCGCTGTCGTTGACCGTTCGAGCCGTCGTATCGTGTTCATGGCTTCCACCGAAGGTGGCGTGGACATCGAGAAAATCGCTCACGATACCCCTGAGAAAATCCTCAAGGCCACCATCGATCCACTGGTTGGCGCACAGCCATTCCAGGGTCGCGAGCTGGCATTCCAGCTGGGCCTGGAAGGTAAGCAGGTCACTCAATTCGCCAAGATCTTCGTAGGTCTGGCCAAGCTGTTCCAGGACCACGACCTGGCACTGCTGGAAGTGAACCCGCTGGTGATCAAGGCCGACGGCGACCTGCACTGCCTCGATGCCAAGATCAACATCGACGCCAACGCCATGTACCGTCAGCCTAAACTGAAGACTTTCCACGATCCGTCGCAAGACGATCCGCGCGAAGCGCACGCTGCCAAGTTCGAACTGAACTACGTGGCCCTGGAAGGTAACATCGGCTGCATGGTCAACGGTGCCGGCCTGGCCATGGGTACCATGGACATCGTCAACCTGCATGGCGGCAAGCCAGCCAACTTCCTCGACGTGGGCGGTGGTGCTACCAAGGAACGCGTAACCGAAGCGTTCAAGATCATCCTGTCCGACACCAACGTCGCTGCAGTACTGGTCAACATCTTCGGCGGCATCGTTCGCTGCGACATGATTGCCGAAGGCATCATCGGCGCCGTGAAAGAAGTTGGCGTGAAAATCCCGGTTGTTGTTCGCCTTGAAGGCAACAACGCTGAGCTGGGCGCTAAAGTACTGGCAGAAAGCGGTTTGAACATCATCGCTGCTACCAGCCTGACCGACGCTGCTCAACAAGTTGTCAAAGCTGCGGAGGGCAAATAATGAGCGTCCTGATCAATAAAGACACCAAGGTTATCTGCCAGGGTATTACCGGTTCGCAAGGTAGTTTCCACACCCAGCAAGCCATCGAATACGGCACCAAGATGGTTGGCGGCGTAACACCAGGCAAAGGCGGCACCGAGCACCTGGGCCTGCCAGTGTTCAACACCGTGAAAGACGCTGTAGCCGCCACTGGCGCCACCGCCAGCGTGATCTACGTTCCAGCTCCTTTCTGCAAGGACTCCATCCTTGAAGCAGCGTTCGGCGGCATCAAGCTGATCGTCTGCATCACCGAAGGCATCCCGACCATCGACATGCTGGAAGCCAAGGTCAAGTGCGACGAGCTGGGTATCACCCTGATCGGCCCTAACTGCCCAGGCGTGATCACCCCAGGCGAATGCAAGATCGGCATCATGCCAGGTCACATTCACTTGCCAGGCAAGGTCGGTATCGTTTCCCGTTCCGGCACCCTGACCTACGAAGCTGTGAAGCAGACCACTGACGCCGGTTTCGGTCAGTCGACTTGCGTCGGCATCGGCGGTGACCCGATCCCAGGCTCGAACTTCATCGACATCCTGAAGCTGTTCCAGGAAGACCCGAAGACCGAAGCGATCGTCATGATCGGTGAGATCGGCGGTTCGGCTGAAGAAGAAGCGGCTGCCTACATCAAGGCCAACGTGACCAAGCCGGTTGTTTCCTACATCGCTGGTGTGACTGCTCCTCCGGGCAAGCGCATGGGCCATGCTGGCGCAATCATCTCTGGCGGCAAAGGCACTGCAGACGAGAAATTCGCTGCACTGCAAGACGCAGGCGTGAAAACCGTGCGTTCGCTGGCAGACATCGGCAAGGCCCTGGCCGAGCTGACTGGCTGGGAAATGAAGAAGTAAGCTTCGGCTGACTTTTTTGTTCCAGCAACAAAGGCCACCTTCGGGTGGCCTTTGTCGTTTCTGGCACTGTTGAAGCAAGGCTTTGTGAGAACAAGGCCCTGTGGGAGCAAGGCTTGCTCCACAGATAAAGGCCCTTGCCACAGGGGCTGCGCAGGAAAAATAGATACGTAAACGCGACACAGGGACGTCGCGCATCGGATAGTTCGCCCCTTAACAGTGCGTTTTCTCGCTAAATTCGTTAGGCTAGCAGCCATTTTTGCGACCGCTGCCCACAAGGAAGCGCCGCGCTAAACGGGTCGGTCCCATACGGATCGGCAGCATTTCCCTCACCCATAAGGGAAATCCCTCTCTAAATTCCGATTCAGTAGTGTGGTTTCCTTAATGAAAGTGTTGAAAGGCCAGGACATCCTGGCGCTTGGTTTCATGACATTTGCCCTGTTCGTCGGGGCCGGCAACATCATCTTCCCGCCTATCGTCGGTTTGCAGTCCGGACCTCATGTCTGGATGGCGGCGCTGGGCTTCTTGATCACGGCGGTCGGGCTGCCGGTCATCACGGTCGTTGCACTGGCCAAGGTGGGCGGTGCGATGGACGCCTTGAGCAGCCCCATTGGTAAGCTCGCCGGTGGTGTACTGGCGGCAGTGTGCTACCTGGCCGTCGGCCCGTTGTTCGCCACGCCGCGTACCGCCACCGTTTCGTTCGAAGTCGGGCTGGCGCCGTTGACCGGTGAAAGCCCGCTGGCGCTGTTCCTCTACAGCGCAGTGTATTTCCTGCTGGTGTTTTTCATCTCGCTCTATCCGGGCCGTCTGCTGGACACCGTCGGGCGCTTCCTCGCGCCACTGAAGATCATCGCCCTGGCCGTGCTCGGTATCGCGGCGTTTGCCTTGCCCGCGGGTGATATCGGCGTGGCGACCCCCGAGTACATCGCGGCACCGTTCTCCCAAGGGTTCATCAATGGCTACCTGACCATGGATACCCTGGGCGCCTTGGTGTTCGGCATTGTCATCGTCAACGCGATCCGTTCCCGGGGCGTCGAGTCGCCGGCCTTGATCACCCGCTATGCGATCATCGCCGGGCTGATTGCCGGGGTGGGCCTGGCGCTGGTCTACGTCAGCCTGTTCCGCCTGGGTTCGGGCAGCCATGAAGTGGCCGTGGGCGCAACCAACGGCGCCGCTGTGCTGCATGCCTACGTGCAACACACCTTCGGCAGCCTGGGCAGCGGTTTCCTTGCGGTGTTGATCTCCCTGGCGTGCCTGGTGACCGCAGTCGGCCTGACCTGCGCCTGTGCCGAGTACTTCAGCCGCGTCCTGCCGCTGTCCTACAAGACCTTGGTCGTGATCCTGGCGGCCTTTTCGCTGCTGGTGTCCAACCTGGGCCTGACCAAGCTGATCGCGTTCTCGATTCCGGTCCTCACCGCGATCTATCCGCCGTGCATCGCCCTGGTGGCCCTGAGCTTCTGCAAGGACTTCTGGCACGAGCAGGGACGCATCGTTGGCCCGGTGATGCTGGTGTCGTTCCTGTTTGGCCTGATCGATGCGCTCAAGGGCGCTGGCCTGGCGGACTGGATGCCGGCGCAACTGGCCCATCTGCCGCTGAGCGAGCAAGGCCTGGCCTGGCTGGTGCCTTCGGTGATGACCCTGGCGGTCGCGGTGGTGTGCGATCGCCTGCTGGGCAAACGCAGCGAAGCGTTGGCTTAAGCGGCTACAGGCAGATCCATCGGCAAGAACTGAAATGCCCCGTATCAATCGATACGGGGCATTTTTTTTGAGTGCAGTGTCTTTTTCCGTGGACTGTGGGAGTGAGCCTGCTCGCGATAGCGTTGGAACTGCCGACATCGAAGTGAAAGTTATACCGCTATCGCGAGCAGGCTCGCTCCCACAGGGTTCGCTGATACTATTGCCACAGATTTTGTTTCGTCACAGGAAATCGAATGTCATTCATCCAAGCCAACCTGATCCACCTGCTTGCCGCCGCCTGGTTCATCATCTGCTGGGCGGGCTACACCCGTTATGCCAGCTGGAAGGCCCGGGACACGGCGTGCCTGGCCAGCGTGATGCATCTGTACCGCGAAGACTGGATGCGCCGCATGCTGCTGCGTGAGAACCGTATCGCCGATGCCAGCGTGATCGGCAACCTGGAGCGCAACGCATCCTTCTTCGCCTCCAGTACGCTGATCATCCTGGCCGGTATCCTGACGGTACTCGGGGCGTCCGATCGGGCGGTGTCGTTGCTGGCGGACATCCCCATGGTGCAGCAGGCGTCCCAGGGCATGGCGGAGGTCAAGTTGCTGTGCCTGGCACTGGTGTTCGTGTATGCGTTCTTCACGTTCAGTTGGTGCATGCGCCAATACAACTTCGCGGCAGTCCTGATTGGCTCGGCGCCGATGATCGGCGAGCGCCATGTGTCGGAGCAGGAGCGCAAGGCTTTTGCACTGAGGGCGGCGCGAGTGATCTCCATGGCCGCCAACCAGTTCAACTTCGGCCTGCGTTCCTATTACTTCGGCATGACCATGTTGGCGTGGTTCGTCAGCCCCTGGTTATTCATGTTGATGAGTGCCGGGGTGGTGTTTGTGTTGTACCAGCGCGAGTTTCACTCCGATGTGCTGGACGTGATGGTCTATACCCCCACCGAAGCGCCCGTGTCCGAGGTGGGCAAGGAAGCGGCCTGACAGGCGTCGCCGCCAAATCGCAGGCAAAAGAAAACCCGCACCAGGCGGGTTTTCTTTTGCCGCTAAAACCGTATCAGTTGGTTTTAGGCGCTTCAGGAGCAGGGGCTTGTTCCTGCGCGGCGGCATCTTTCGATTCAGACTGAGCTTTGGCGGCTTCGGCGTTTTCTTTCGCCGCGTCGTTCACTTTATCCTGTGCTTTGTTCATGTCTTGCTGAGCTTGCTCAGCGTGTTGTTGGGCATCTTGAGCTTTGTCCTCGGATTTTTTATCGCAGGCAGCGAGGCCGAGGGAAGCGGCCAACATCAAGGCAATAGCAAAAGTCTTACGCATGGGGTGTTTCTCCTTATGGAAATAACTACTGGCCTTTTGAACGCCACCCCTCGGATTAAGTTCCTGTTGCATAACAGATATATAACTTTGCACTGCAACGGAACTTTGTGGATTGCGCCTGTTTTCAGGTCTCGTCACTCATTGGAGCGTTAATCGAATGGCCGAAGACCCCGTTTTTGAGCGTGCGACACGTTTTTTATCCGCACTCAGGCATTGCCAGGTGCTGGGCTTGAAGCTGCACAGTGCCAGTCGTGACGGGCTGACGGTCATCCTGCCGTTCAGCCCGCAAATCGTCGGCAATCCACTGACGGGCATCATCCACGGTGGCGCGTTGACCTCACTGATGGACACCGCGTGCGGCATGTCGACTTTATGTGTGCTGCCGCAATTCGAAGTCTGTCCCACCCTCGACCTGCGCATCGACTACATGCATGCCGCCGAGCCCCATAAGGATGTCTACGGCTTCGCGCAATGCTACCGAGTCACCCCGGACGTGATCTTCACCCGGGGTTTCGCCTACCAGGACAACCCCGAGCAACCCATCGCCCATGTGGTGGGCACCTTCATGCGCCTGGGCCAGCATGCCAGGGGAATGGGGAAGGGCGTCCCGACGACCACCGTGGGCCAGCCATGACCGATATCACTCAGGAACACCTGCGCCGGGCCTGCGAGCAAGGCGACTACGCGCTGCTGCTCGCCTCGATTCCCTATGCGCAACTCATCGGCGTCGAATGCACGCGCCAGGGCGACGACTTGTTGTTTCGCCTGCCGGCCAACAAAGACAACATTGGTAACCCTTTACTGCCGGCCATCCATGGCGGCGTCATCGCCGGTTTCATGGAACTGGCCGCTGCCGTGCATCTGTTGATCGCCACCGGCACGCCAGGCATACCGAAAATCATCGATTTCTCCCTGGATTACCTGCGCACCGGGCAGTTTCGCGACACCTATGCCAAATGCCAGGTCTGGCGCCAGGGCCGGCGGGTGGCCAACGTCGCGATCACCGCCTGGCAAGACGTCGAGGCCGAACCCATCGCCACTGCCCGGGCACATTTCAAGATCCAGGAGCCGTCAAAACCGGATCGCCCTTGAAATCATCAGCGTTGCCCCCACCTTGAGGACATCCCGCCGCCAATCTCAGCGAGGCGGACACCACCATCCACTTGGAGTTTGATGACCATGAGCGTGGAAACTCAAAAGGAAACCCTGGGCTTCCAGACCGAGGTGAAGCAACTGCTGCACCTGATGATTCACTCGCTGTATTCCAATAAGGAAATTTTCCTTCGCGAGTTGATTTCGAACGCCTCTGACGCTGTCGACAAATTACGTTTCGAAGCCCTTTCCAAGCCTGAATTGCTGGAAGGCGGCGCTGAGCTGAAAATCCGTGTGAGCTTCGACAAGGACGCGAAAACCGTCACCCTCGAAGACAACGGCATCGGCATGAGCCGCGAAGAGGTGATCACGCACCTGGGCACCATCGCCAAGTCTGGCACTGCCGACTTCATGAAGAACCTGTCCGGCGACCAGAAGAAAGATTCCCACCTGATCGGTCAGTTCGGCGTCGGTTTCTATTCCGCGTTCATCGTTGCCGACCAGGTCGAAGTGTTCAGCCGCCGTGCCGGCCTCGCTGCGAGCGAAGGCGTGCACTGGTCGTCCAAGGGCGAGGGCGAGTTTGAAGTCGCCACCGTCGACAAGGCGGATCGCGGCACCCGCATCGTGCTGCACCTCAAGTCCGGCGAAGACGAGTTCGCCGATGGCTGGCGCCTGCGCAACATCATCAAGAAATACTCCGACCATATCGCGCTGCCGATCGAGCTGCCGAAGGAAGTCACCGCTGCCGAAGGCGAAGAAAAGCCTGAAGTGGAATGGGAAACCGTCAACCGCGCCAGTGCCTTGTGGACCCGTCCGCGCACCGAAGTGAAAGACGAGGAATACCAGGAGTTCTACAAGCACATCGCCCACGACTTCGAGAACCCGCTGAGCTGGAGCCATAACAAGGTCGAAGGCAAACTGGAGTACAACTCGCTGCTGTACGTGCCGGCCCGTGCACCGTTCGACCTGTACCAGCGCGAAGCGCCACGCGGCCTGAAGCTGTACGTGCAGCGTGTGTTCGTGATGGACCAGGCCGAATCGTTCCTGCCGCTGTACCTGCGCTTCATCAAAGGTGTGGTGGACTCCAACGATTTGTCGCTGAACGTTTCGCGGGAGATCCTGCAGAAAGATCCGATCATCGATTCCATGAAGTCGGCATTGACCAAGCGCGTGCTGGACATGCTGGAAAAGCTGGCGAAGAACGAGCCAGAGCAGTACAAGAGCTTCTGGAAAAATTTCGGCCAGGTGATGAAAGAGGGCCCGGCCGAGGACTTCGCCAACAAAGAGAAGATCGCCGGCCTGCTGCGCTTTGCGTCGACCCAGGGTGACGATGGCGAGCAGATCGTTGGCCTGGCCGATTACCTGGCTCGCGCCAAGGAAGGCCAGGACAAGATCTACTACCTGACCGGTGAAACTTATGCACAGGTCAAGAACAGCCCGCACCTGGAAGTCTTCCGCAAGAAAGGCATCGAAGTGCTGCTGCTGACCGACCGCATCGACGAGTGGCTGATGAGCTACCTCAACGAGTTCGACGGCAAGAGCTTTGTCGACGTGGCACGTGGTGACCTGGACCTCGGCAACCTGGATTCGGAAGAAGACAAGAAAGCCGCCGAAGAAGTCGCCAAGAGCAAGGAAGGCTTGGTCGAGCGGATCAAGACGGCCCTGGGCGACGCTGTCAGTGAAGTGCGTGTCTCGCACCGCCTGACCGATTCCCCGGCGATCCTGGCCATCGGTGAGCAGGACCTGGGCCTGCAAATGCGCCAGATTCTCGAAGCCAGCGGCCAGAAAGTCCCGGACTCCAAGCCGATCTTCGAATTCAACCCGGCCCACCCACTGGTGGAAAAACTCGACAACGAGCAGAGCGAAGAGCGTTTCGGCGATCTTTCGCACATCCTGTTCGACCAAGCGGCCCTGGCGGCTGGCGACAGCCTGAAGGACCCGGCGGCGTATGTGCGTCGCCTGAACAAGCTGTTGGTTGAACTGTCAGCTTAAGCAAGTGCAGGAAAAACCCGCTTCGGCGGGTTTTTTCATTTCTGGTGTTCCGTTCAAGAGGAGTCAGTCATGAGTCAGGTTACGGTTCGTTCGCTGGTTTATCAGATCGAAGGTCAAACCTATGAAGGCCGCCTGGCCTTCGACGTCAGCCAACAGGGCTCGCGCCCGGGGTTGCTGATGGCGCCGAATTGGATGGGCGTAGGGGCGGGGGCCGAGGACATCGCGAGGTCGGTGGCGGCCAACGGTTATGTGGTGTTGATCGCCGACCTGTACGGGCAGACGGTCCGCCCGAGCAATGCCGATGAGGCGGGGGCGGCGATGATGCCCCTCAAGAACGACCGGGCGTTGTTGCGCAAGCGCATGCAGGCGGCGCTCGAGCAACTGCAGAGCCAGGGCGAAGCGCAGGTCGACGCTTCCAGGCTGGCCACGTTCGGCTTTTGCTTCGGGGGCTGCTGCGCCCTGGAACTGGCCCGTAGCGGCGCACCGCTGAAGGCGGCGATTTCCTTCCACGGCACCCTGGATACCCCGAACCCGGCCGATGCGCAGAACATCAAGGGCGCGGTGTTGGTCATGCATGGCGCTTCGGACCCGCTGGTGCCGAAAGAGCAGCTACCGGCCTTCGAAGATGAAATGAACGCCGTCGGGGTGGATTGGCAATTGCTGAGCTACGGCGGTGCGGTGCATTCGTTCACCGACCCGCAGGCCAATGTGCCGGGCAAGATGATGTACGACGCCAAGGTGGCTGGGCGGGCGTTCAGGTCGATGCATAACTTGTTGGATGAAGTGTTCAAGGGCTGAATGCTTCAAGTTGAACCTGTGTGGGCCTGTAGGAGCTGTGTAGGGGCTGTGTAGGAGCTGTGTAGGAGCTGTCGAGTGCAACGAGGCTGCGATCTTTTCCCCAGTCACTTGAATCTCAAGCGAAAGATCAAGATCAAGATCAAGATCAAAAGATCGCAGGCTTCGCCAGCTCCTACAGAGTCGAGCGGGAGCAAGCTCCCTCGCCACAGGATGTTGTGAATCTAGGGCAACTCGATCCGCTCGCTTTCCCCCGGCACCGTCGGCCAATCCCCAGCCGCCCAGCGCCGGCGGGCTTCATCGATCCGGGCTGGGTCGCTGGAAACGAAGTTCCAGTTGATCCGCCGCGGCCCGTCCAGAGGCGCACCGCCGAACAGCACGGCATGGCAGTCACTGTCGGCAAACAGCGTCATTTCTTCCCCTGTCGGCAGTATCACCAAGGAGTGAGCCTGCACCGGCTCGCCGTCCAGCAACGCCTCGCCACTCAAGACGTACAGTGCCCGCTCTGCATGTTCGGTGGGAATCAGCAAGGTCGTCGCGGTTTGCAGGTTCAACTCGGCATAAAGCGTCGGCGACAGCACCGGCACCGGCGATTCCAGGCAAAAGCCTGCCCCGGCGATCATCCGGATGCTGACCCCCAGGTTCTCGCTGACCGGCAGGCTCTGTGCCGGGTGATGACTGTAATGCCCGGGGCCTTGTTCGTGGGCCTTGGGCGAGGCCAGCCAGACTTGCAACCCGTGCATGACAAAAGCACTGCCCAGCAATGACTCGGGGGTGCGCTCGACATGGGCGATGGCGCTGCCGGCGGTCATCCAACTGACATCCCCGGCGTCCACCACCTGGTCGGAACCCAGGCTGTCCTTGTGCTGGAGTTTGCCTTCGAACAGGTAGGTAAGTGTGGACAGGCCGATGTGCGGATGCTGGCGGATGTTCATGCCTCTGCCGGCCGGGTAGGTGGTTTGCAGCATGTGATCGAAAAACACGAAAGGCCCGACGCTGCGGCATTTGGCGGAAGGCAGCGGGCGAAGAATCGGCTGGCCTTCGACATCTTCGGCGCGGGGGCGAACGGTCAGGGGAGTGGTCATGTTGTCTTCCAGGTTGAACAACGGTTGCACGAAGCATAACCCGTCGCCGGCAGACGCGGCAGATACGTCTTGAACCCCGGCGGGACGGTTGGGGTCTACGCTGTTCAAGGCTTCTGGAGACTGCCCGTGCCCCTGACCCGTTTGATCTGCGCCTGGCTGCTGGTCGTTTCCAGCAGCGGCGCCGTGGCTCGCGAATATGCCTACAGCGATGCGCACCTGCATTACGTTGATTTCTTCCAGGAAACCGCCGGCATGCCCAAGTTGCTCCAGGCGATGGCGGACAATCGCATCGAGCATGTGATGATTTCCGGAGTGCCGGTGGCCAAGAAATGGCATGAGGACGAGCCCAAGCGTCCGCGCTATTACGCCGGTGACGATGCGGATGCCTATTGGTACAGCGCCACCGACGTGATTGTCGCCGCGGCGGTGAGCAAGCTGACCGACGAGCAGCGCCGGCACTTTCATCCGTTCCTGTCGGGCTTCAATCCCAACGACAAGAACTCCGCCGCCCATATCCAGCGCATGCTCGATCTCTACCCGGGTTTGTGGCAAGGCATCGGCGAGGTCTTCACCCGCCACGACGATCTGACAGCGCTGACCGCGGGCGATACCCCACGGGCCAACAACGAAGCCATGACGCGGATCTATCACCTGGCGGCCGAGAACGACTTGCCGGTGATGCTGCATTCCAACATCACTTCCAAGCGTGAGAAAAATCCGCTGTATCTGGCAGAAATCGAGGAGCCGTTGCGCAATCATCCGCACACGCGCTTCATCTGGGCCCATGCCGGTACCAGCATGGAAATCCATCGTCACCAGACCCGCTTGGATTTTCTGTTGCCGACCCTGACCCGCATGCTCGAGGCTTATCCCAATCTGTACATAGACCTGTCCTGGAGCGTGCTCACGCCGTACTTGCTGGACGAGGCGGGCAAGCCCCGGGATGAGTGGGTAACGCTGGTGGAGCGCTTTCCTGAGCGCTTCATGGTGGGCTCGGATGTCGTCGGGCGGTTCGACAAGTTGGGCAAGGAGCTGCGCAGCTTCGATCCGTTTCTCGATGCCTTACCCGAAGACGTGGCGCAGAAGGTGGCGCGGGATAACTTTCTGGCGGTGTTGTGTGGGAGCAAGGCTTGCCCGCGATGAAGACGACGCCGGCTTCCGGGGAAACGAGGTGCCTGCATCGCGAGCAAGCTTTGCTCCCACAGAGCAACATCGCTTTGTCATCAGCCTGTCACTCCCGCGTCATACCCTCGCGCTCATCTCAATCAAGGAGCGCACTATGCACCTCACCCGTTCAAGCGCACTGGTCGCGCTGTTGTTGACCTGCGGCCTGGCACAGGCCGAAGTCCGTGTCGAAGGCCCGGTGGAGTACGGTGTTTTCGAAGGGCCGCAAGCCGAGCTGCAATCGGGAGAGCGGGTCCTGCGGCGCAGCAACGAGCAGATCCGCCAGACCGAGAGCGTGCCGGCGAAGCTGGGCACCAAGTTCGGCATGCGCTACCAGCTGGCCGGCAAGATCGCGGATGACCAGCCGTTGACCCTGTTGTACTTCACCCCCGGCATTCGTACCCCCGATGGCGTGCGCCACGACAAGTTCGAGGTCATCCAGAAACTGGTGCCCGGCGCGCCCCAGGATGTCATGGCCTACGAATTCACCGAAAGCCACGAAGTGGTGCCGGGGGAGTGGCGGTTCATGGTGTTCCAGGGTGATCGGCTGCTGACGCAGCAGCGGTTTGTCGTGCGCTGATTGAGGGAACGCTGTGGGGCGAGCTCCCACGAGGAACCCAGGCATATTCGCCAGGCAAAAAAAACGCCCCGAACCAGTCGGGGCGTTTTTATTGACTTGTAGGAGCTGGCGAAGCCTGCGATCTTTTTCGCTTTAAAAAGATCGCAGCCTGCGGCAGCTCCTACGCGCCCTGCCAGCGCTTCAGTACCAGGGTGGCGTTGGTGCCGCCGAAGCCGAAGCTGTTGCTCATCACGGTATTGATGGTGGCGTTTTCGCGAGTCTTGGTCAGGATTGGCAGGTCGGCCACTTCTGGATCCAGCTCGTCGATGTTGGCGGAACCGGCCATGAAGTTGCCTTCCATCATCAGCATGCAGTAGATCGCTTCGTGAACGCCGGCGGCGCCCAGGGAGTGACCCGACAGGCTCTTGGTGGAGCTGATGGCTGGTGCCTTGTCGCCGAACACTTCGCGCACACCTTTCATTTCCGCGACGTCGCCGACCGGAGTCGAGGTGCCGTGGGTGTTCAGGTAGTCGATCGGTGCATCAACGGTGGACATGGCCATCTGCATGCAACGGATGGCGCCTTCGCCACTTGGGGCAACCATGTCGTAGCCGTCGGAAGTGGCGCCGTAGCCGACGATTTCCGCGTAGATCTTGGCGCCACGGGCCAGGGCGTGTTCCAGCTCCTCGACCACCACCATGCCACCGCCGCCGGCGATGACGAAACCGTCACGGTCGGCATCGTAGGCACGGGAAGCTTTTTCCGGTGTGTCGTTGCGCTTGCTGGACAGGGCGCCCATGGCGTCGAACAGGAACGATTGGCTCCAATGTTCTTCTTCACCGCCGCCAGCGAACACGACGTCCTGCTTGCCCATCTGGATCTGTTCCATGGCGTTGCCAATGCAGTGGGCACTGGTGGCGCAGGCAGAGGCGATGGAGTAGTTCAGGCCCTTGATCTTGAACGGCGTGGCCAGGCAGGCGGAAACCGTGCTGCTCATGGTCCGCGTGACGCGGTATGGGCCAACGCGCTTGACGCCTTTCTCGCGCAGGATGTCCAGCGCTTCCATCTGGTTCAAGGTGGAGGCGCCACCGGAACCGGCGATCAGGCCGGTGCGCGGGTTGGAAACCTGCTCTTCGGTCAGCCCGGAGTCAGCGATGGCGTCCTTCATGGCCAGGTAGGCGTAAGCCGCCGCGTGGCCGACGAAACGGTAGATCTTGCGATCGATCAGCTCTTCGAGGGGAAGGTCAATGGAGCCGGAAACCTGGCTACGCAGACCCATTTCGGCATATTCCGGGTTGAACCGGATGCCAGGGCGACTTGCACGCAGGTTAGCGGAGACGGTCTCTTTGTCATTGCCCAGGCACGAAACGATGCCCAGACCAGTGATAACGACGCGGCGCATGCGGATAACCCTTAGAAGTTGTCAGTGGAGGTGAAAACGCCGACCCGGAGGCCTTCGGCGGTGTAGATCTCGCGACCATCCACGGCAACCGAACCATCGGCAATGGCCATGTTCAGCTTGCCCTTGAGGACGCGTTTGATATGAATGTTATAGGTGATTTTCTTGGCGGTCGGCAGGACCTGACCAAAGAACTTCACTTCGCCCGAACCCAGGGCGCGACCGCGACCCGGCAGGCCTTGCCAGCCGAGGAAGAAACCGACCAGTTGCCACATGGCGTCCAGGCCCAGGCAGCCCGGCATCACCGGATCACCTTCGAAGTGGCAGGCGAAGAACCACAGGTCCGGAGTGATATCCAGCTCGGCGACCAATTCACCTTTGCCGTACTTGCCACCCTCTTCGCTGATATGGGTGATGCGATCCACCATCAGCATGTTCGGGGCGGGCAGTTGCGCGTTACCTGGACCGAACAGCTCACCGCGACTGCAGCGCAGCAGATCTTCCCGGGTAAAGGCGTTTTGTTTGGTCATGCGAGCTCCTCAATAGTCCCATGCGGCAGGGTGGGGCAAATCTTCCCGGCCGACCGAAGCGTTCATGCCTCGAATCGACAGCCTACTCATAGACTATTGCGTTGTAGTGAAAGTCACAGCACACGGGAAATGAATGTACACCTGTGCACTGAAATTTTTATTCAAGCCCCAATCGAGGCTTGTTCGGGTGCCTAAGACTGCCGCACTTTCGCCTTTCACGCCAGTCACAGATGGTCCAGTGACCTGTTCTAGTTCACCCAGCGCTGCAGAATCTGCTGCAGGTCGTTCCTTTTGAACGGCTTGGCCAGGTAATCGTTCATGCCCGCCGCGAGGCAAGCTTCGCGGTCACCCTGCAAGGCGTTGGCCGTCAGGGCGATGATCGGCACCTCGCCGCAGCCCGGCAACTGGCGGATCTGCCGCGTGGCTTCGTAGCCATCGATGATGGGCAATCGGCAATCCATGAGGATCGCTTCGAAAATCAGGCTTTCGGCGCTGCGTACGGCTTGGGCGCCATCGGTGGCGATGCTGACGGTGAAGCCCAGGCTGCGCAGCATGGCTTCGACCACCGTCTGGTTGACCGGATTGTCTTCCACCAGCAACACGTTGCGGCCTCCGCCATCGCCGCTGCCAACCGGCAGGCGCGGCGCCAGGGTCGCTGGCGTCTGGCGCGACAGGGCCAGCGGGATTTCGAGGGTGAACACCGAACCCTGGCCTTCTTCGCTCTGGGCCCGCAGCGTCCCGCCCATGCGCTCGGCCAGGGTACGGGCGATTGGCAGGCCCAGGCCGGTGCCGCCGTAGCGCCGGGAGATCGAATTGTCGGCCTGCTGGAAGGCGTCGAACATGCGCTCCAGGCTCTCGGCCGGGATTCCGATGCCACTGTCGCGCACTGTGCAGGTGAACCACAGCAGTTCGTGGTCCAGGGCCTGCCACTGGCATTGCACGGTGACACGGCCTTGCTCGGTGAATTTCAGTGCATTGCCGATCAGGTTGACCAGGATCTGCCGTATCCGCGTCGGATCGCCCTGGACCTGCAAGGCCTGCATGTCGTCCGGGACCAGCAGGTCCAGGCCCAGCTTGCGCTGCGCGGCGCTGTGCTGGAAGGACTGCGCGCAACTGCCCACCAGCTCGGCCAGGTTGAACGGGATGTGCTCCAGTTCCAGGGCCGAGCGTTCGATGCGCGAGAAGTCGAGGATGTCGTTGATCACTTTCAGCAGGTGTTCGGTGGATTCCGACGCCAGTGCCGTGTACTCGTGCTGCTCGTCGGTCATGCGGGTGGTTTCCAGCAACTGCAGCATGCCCAGCACGCCGTTCATGGGCGTGCGCAGTTCATGGCTCATCATCGCCAGGAACTCGGACTTGGCGCTGTTGGCTTTTTCCGCCTCTTCGCGGGTCTTGATCAACTGCGCCATGGCCTGGTGCTGTTCGCGGCTGGCTTGCCCCAAACCATCGGCCAGATTGTTGATGTGCCGCGACAAGGCCCCCAGTTCGGCGTCATCGACGATGGGCAGCGGGGTGCTGTAGTCGCCTTGCTGGATGGCCTTGACCGCGTTGCCGATGTCGCGGATCGGCCGGGACAGGTTGGTGGCCAGCCGGCGCGCCACCAGGAAGGTGAACAGCAGGGCGAACAGCGCCAGGATCGCGGCCTTGAACAGGATTTCCTGCTGCCGCTGACTGAAGGCGTCACTGGACATGCCGACGATCACGCGGCCCAGGTAATCTTCGCCGGAGGCCTCGACGGATGGGCTGTTGCCCTGCAGGAAGTCATTGTTCAGGGCGATGCGCTGCAGGCGCACCGGGGCCTGGAAGACTTCGACCTGTTGGGCGCGGCTGCGAGTTTGCTCGGGTTGTTCGACGTACACCAGGACCTTGTCGGTGCTGTCCTGGACCTCCAGGAAGCGCACGTGTGGGGTCGCCAGGGTGGCGGTGAGCAGGCTTTCCAGCACTTCGTTGTTGCCGGAAATCACCCCGTATTCCGTGGCGGGCGCCAGTTGGTTGGCGATCAGTTGCCCGGTGTGATTGAGCTCCTGGCGCAAGTCCTGGATCCGCACGAAGGTAAAGAAACTGATCAGCAGCACAGTCAGCAGCAACGCCGGGCCAAGGGCGATGAGCTGGGTTCGGGTGTTGATGTCCCAACGGCGACGCAAGGTCATGGGCGGTGTTCTCCTTCGGCCAGCGTTGCCGCGACGGATTCGGCGTCAATCGGTTCGATCCCCAGCGAGCGGGAGACCTGCCGGTTGCCCAAGACCTTGAAACGGTCCGGATACAGGGTGCGCGGCCAGGTGGTGGCGGGGCGGTCGAGCAACTCGTCGAGAATCGCCAGCCAGTCTTGTTGGTCGCTATAGGTGCTGGCCAGGCTGCCAGCCTTGACGAACGCGGCGCTGGGCCCGATCAGGGCGCGTTGCCGGGCGTAGCTGCTGAGCAACAGGTTCTTCACGGTCTTGGGGTTGTACAAGTCGGGGTCATCGAGACCCAGCAGCACGTCGCTCTGGCCCAGCAGGTTTTGCAGCGGGCGGCTGTCGTTGGTGTCGTCCCAGCGTTCGCTGACGATGGCCAGGCCCAGCGGTGCCGCGGCCTGTTGGATGTCCTTGAGCAGGAATTCGCTGTGGGTGTCGTAAAGCACGCCGACCCGTCGCACTTGCGGCAGGATGGTGCGAATCAGCCGCAACTGCCGCGCCATCGGCGGATCACTCCACAGCAGGCTCAGGTGCGCAGGCGTTGCTTCGCCCAGGCGCTCTCGGGCTTGCTGGCGGCTGATGCGCAGCACCAGGGTGGCCGGCCCCCGGGCATCTTGCAGGCGCCAGTCGAGGCTGGGCAGGTCAAGCAGGACCAGGCGGACATTGCCCGGTAGCTTGTCTGGTGCCGGCAGGTTGGCCAGCGGCGTAAACCGCACGCTGTCTTCGGGGCGCAGGGTTTTCAGGGCCTGGGTGAAAGATTGCACGCCGGGGCTGTCCTCGGCGCCGGTCAGCAGGATCTCGGCGGCCCGGGCCTCGATGGTCGCCAGCCAACCGGCAAACGCCAGGCATAGGGCTAGCGTCAGGCGGCCATGAAATGGCGTCTTGCGGGGTGGGCGCCGGGACATCTAGAAGGACAACTCCGCGCTGAAGTACACGACATGGCGGGAGTCGTAGCGGTTGTCGATAAAGGTGGTGGGCTGGTTGTCCAGGCGTTGCTGCAGGACCCCCGCCAGTTCCAGGCTGGCCTTGCCCAGGGGAATGCGCCGGGCGAGGCGGGTGTCCATCCGTTCGTAGCGATAGCCATTGAGGGCGTCGGCGGCGTAATAGAACAGCGCACTGTTCCAGCCTTGGCCCCAGTCCCGTAACCAACCGGCCGAACCGCTGTTGCGGGCGGTCAGTTGTTCGTCGAGGGGGTTGCTGGCCTGGGCGTCGACATAGGCATAGGTCAGGCGCAGGCGGTCGGCGCTGGTCATGCGCCAGTCGACCTGGGTTTCAGCCCCGGAGAATTGCGATTCGTTGCTGTTGCTGGCGATGTACTGATTGTTGCGCAACGGTTCGCTGATCATGCCGGTGATTTCGTCATGGAACAGTTTCACGTCTACCGCCAGCCCCAAGTCCACGAAATAACCGTTGTAGCCCAGTTCCCGGGAGCGCATGTGCTCTTGTTCCAGGTTGCCCGGGCCGCGGGTCCGGACGAAGTAACGGGCACTGTTCTGGCCGAAGGCGGCGGGTTGCAGGTTGGTGACCTGATAGCTCCAGTTGACGTTGTTCTCGAACATGTCCGGGGAGCGCACGGCTTCGGAGTACACCGCCCGCAGGCCGTGGCGCGGGGTGATCAGGTAGTTGACCGCGACCCGTGGGGTCAGCGAGCTGCCGGTCAGGCGGGTGTCCTCGAACATCGCGCCGCCCTGCAACAACCAATGTTCGGTGGCCCGCCATTCGAGCTGGCCGAACAGGCGCCAGGTGGTGTCGTCCAGGGTGCCGTTGAAGTAGGTCTCCGAGTCGGCCCGGTCGTAGCGATAGTTGGCGCCGGTGACCAGTCGCAGGCTGTCGGACAGGCTCAGGGTGTCCTGGATCTCCAGGTCGTAGCGCGATTCCCGGGCGCTCTGGTCGATATCGCCGCACAGGGTTTGCGAGGCGCCGTTGCGCCACTGGTCGAGCACCTGATTGGCCAACGTTTGTTCCTGTGGCGTGCCGGCTGGCGCGCCGCTGTTGATGTAGCTGGGGATATTGCGTGCCAGCTTCTCGGCATAGTTGGGGTTGAGCTGCCACAGGTCGGTCAGTTGTGGGCTGAAGGACACCTCGGCATCACAGGCGCGCCAGGTCTGCTGGCGATCCCAGTGCTGGATCGAGCCCTGTACATAAAGACTGTGGTTGGGGTCCAGGTCCAGGTTCCAGCGCAGTGAGCCGGCGTAGTCCTTGGCGATGACGTCGGAGTTATCCCCAGCGGCGGTAATCCCGGCAAACACGGGATGGTAGGTATAGGGCCGCTGATTGGTTCCGTCCTTGGCGTTCAATTGCCAGTCGATACTTTGCTGCTCGTTCAACGTCTGGCTGACGGACAGGTTGAAGCGGTTCAGGCGGCGGCTGTCGCGGTAATCGGCGCCGTTGCGGTCGCTGTCAAAGCCATCGTCTTCCTGGCCGGACAGCGACAGCCGCAGGTCGCCGCCGTCCCAGCCGCTGCCCTGGCTGGCGTACCAGTCGCTGATGCCACGCTGGCCACGGGTGATTTTCAGCCGGGTGCCATGGCTGTCGGCCGGGGCGCGGGTGATGATATTGACCACCGCCATCAGCGCATTGGCGCCGTAGCTGACGGTGTTGGGGCCGCGGAAGACTTCGATCCGCTCGATGTCCTCCATGGCCACCGGAATATCGCTCCAGTCCACCGTGGCCAGGCCGGCGCGGTATACCGAGCGGCCGTCGATCAGCACTTGCATGCGGCGGGCTTCGCTGGCGTTGGTGCCATGGTAGTTCACGACAGCCTGGTTGCCGCTGATGTTGCCGACCATCATGCCCGGCACCAGGCGCAGCAGTTCGCTGATATCGCGGGCGCCGCTGGCCTTGATCAACTCGCTGTCGAGCACGGTCATGCTGCCTGGCACTGCCGCGGGTGATTGCTTGAGGCGCGTGGCCGTCAGCACCTGGGGCATGGGCTGGCTGTCCACGAACAGGTCGTCGCCCAGCACTGGCGGGCTGATGATCAGTGCCAATAGCAGGGACGAACCTGGACGGGAAGGGCCAACGGACACGGCACAGCCTTTGAGATGGGGTGGATGGCGGGCATGTTAACCGAGCTGAACGACTTTTCCATTCGCGTTGACAGCATTTTCCTAGGAATTGGTGGTCAGCTTCCTACAGCTGGTGGTAATTGTTGCCGGGGCTGGTCGCGCTCTGGCCGCTCCGTATAATGCCCCGCATTGCCACTTGGTATGGATGAACGGATTGCATATGACTGAACAGCGCCCGATTGCGGTCCTGGGAGGCGGGAGTTTCGGCACCGCCGTGGCTAACCTGCTGGCCGAGAATGGTCACCCGGTGCGCCAGTGGATGCGTGACCCGGAGCAGGCCGAGGCCATCCGGGTCAATCGCGAGAACCCGCGTTACCTCAAGGGCATCAAGATCCGCCCGGAAGTGGAACCGGTGACTGACTTGCAGGCAACCCTGGAGGGCAGCGACCTGTTCTTCGTCGCCTTGCCGTCCAGCGCCTTGCGTTCGGTGCTGGCGCCCTACGCGGAATGCTTGAGCGGCAAGTTGCTGGTGAGCCTGACCAAGGGCATCGAAGCCAAGACCTTCAAGCTGATGAGCGAGATTCTCGAAGAAATCGCGCCCAAGGCTCGGATCGGTGTGATCTCCGGGCCGAACCTGGCACGGGAGATCGCCGAGCACGCGCTGACCGCCACCGTGGTCGCCAGTGAAGATGAGGAACTGTGCCAACGGGTCCAGGCGGCGCTGCATGGCCGCACCTTTCGGGTCTACGCCAGTGCCGACCGTTTCGGTGTGGAGCTGGGCGGGGCGTTGAAGAACGTCTATGCCATCATCGCCGGCATGGCGGTGGCGCTGGGCATGGGCGAGAACACCAAGAGTATGTTGATCACTCGCGCGCTGGCGGAAATGACCCGCTTTGCCGTCAGCCAGGGCGCCAATCCGATGACCTTCCTGGGGTTGGCCGGCGTGGGCGACCTGATCGTCACCTGTTCCTCGCCCAAGAGCCGCAACTACCAGGTCGGTTTTGCCCTCGGCCAAGGCTTGAGCCTCGACGAGGCCGTGTCGCGCCTGGGTGAAGTGGCCGAAGGGGTCAATACCCTCAAGGTGCTCAAGGCCAAGTCCCAGGAGGCGGGGGTGTATATGCCACTGGTCGCCGGGCTGCACGCGATCCTGTTCGAAGGGCGCACGCTTGAACAGGTGATCGAGCTGTTGATGCGTGGCGAACCGAAGACCGACGTTGATTTCATTTCCACCAGCGGTTTCAACTGAACCTTTATTGACCGCAAGCAGGAGCGAGCCATGAACGATCCCCAAGGGCAACCCCAATACGAATCCATCCTGCTGCGTGTGCTGTGGATGGTGATTTACCTGCTGGTCTGGCAGGTGGCGCAATTCATCCTCGGCGCCGTGGTGCTGGTGCAGTTGATCTATCGGCTGATCTACGGCGCACCCAGCGCCAGCCTGATGAATTTCGGTGACAGCCTGAGCCAGTTCCTGGCCCAGATCGGTCGTTTCGGCACCTTCCACAGCGATCAGAAACCCTGGCCGTTCGCGGACTGGCCGACCCCGCGCACGCCGGAAGGTGAAGCGCCTCACACCGTGGCGCCGGCCCCGCATCCCGCCCGGGACGAGGAGCCGAAGCTATGAAATTGTGGGTGTTGCGTCATGGTGAGGCTGAGCCGTACGGTGCCCGTCCGGATCCGGAGCGGGCCCTGACGGCTCACGGTCGCGAGGAAGTGTTGCGCAGTGCCGCGCAATTGATCGGCCAGCCCCTGACCGCCATTTACGCCAGTCCCTATCTGCGCGCCCAGCAGACCGCACAACTGGTGCGCGAAGCGCTGGGTTTTCAGCCTGAGCTGATCACGGTGAACTGGCTCACGCCGGACACCCGGCCGCAAAAAGTCCTGGAACGCCTCGAGGACCACGACAATGTGCTGCTGGTCAGCCATAACCCCTTGGTGGGCAGCCTGCTGGGCTTTCTGCAGCACGGCCATCTGCAACGCCCCGAGCAAGTGCAAACCGCCGGCCTGGCCGAGCTGGAAGGCGACATGCCGCTGGCCGGGGCGATGAAGCTCAAAGGGATCAGGCACCCCTGAACCGGTCGGTTGCAGAACTGGGCAAAACAATAATCACACAGGAAGGGCAACGATGAGTCTGTGGCGCACCACCCCCAACATCGAGCAACTGAACGCCGCCGGTAAAAACACCATCAGTGAAGTGCTGGACATTCGTTTCGAGTCGTTCGACGACGAATCCCTGACCGCCAGCATGGTGGTCGATCATCGCACCCACCAACCGTTCGGCCTGTTGCATGGCGGTGCTTCGGTGGTACTGGCCGAAACGGTCGGGTCCATGGCGGCCTATCTCTGTGTCGATGCCAGCAAGTTCTATTGCGTGGGCCTGGAGATCAACGCCAACCATCTGCGCGGCGTGCGCAGCGGACGGGTGACCGCCACGGCCCGGATGGTCCACTTGGGCCGCACCACCCAGGTCTGGGACATTCGCCTGGTCAATGACGAGGGCAAGGTCAACTGCGTGTCGCGCCTGACCATGGCCGTGGTGCCGCTGGGCGAGCAACCGCCGGCGCGTTGAGACGGGGTTGACCCCAGCCCCTGTGGCGAGGGGATTCTCTGTGGGAGCAAGGCTTGCCCGCGATGGCGGCGATGCGGTCTTTCAAAAATCGAGTCGCCTGTATCGCGGGCAAGCCTTGCTCCCACAAAATCCCCTCGCCACATCGGGCAGTGCTTACAGTTTCATGACCCCATAGCCCAAGCCCGACTGTCATCATTCCTGTCAGTTACGGTCATTGCCGTGCCGTCGGGTTCTGCGGACAATCTGCCCCAGTTCCCCCAATGGATCGGCTGTCATGTCGCAACAGATTTTCTTCGCCCACGCCAACGGTTTTCCCTCGGCCACCTACGGCAAGCTGTTCGCCGCGCTGGCGCCGCAGTACCAGGTCGCGCATCTGGAGTTGCACGGTCATGACCCGCGTTTCCCGGTGGACGATAACTGGCACAACCTGGTGGACGAACTGATCCATCACCTGGAGCAGCAACCGGCGCCGGTGTGGGGCGTCGGTCACTCCCTGGGCGGCGTGCTGCACCTGCACGCGGCGTTGCGCTGCCCCGAGTTGTATCGCGGCGTGGTCATGCTCGATTCGCCGGTGCTGACCCGTACCGACCAGTGGGTGATCCTGGCCGCCAAGCGCCTGGGCTTCATCGACCGCCTGACACCCGCGGGCCGGACCCTGGGGCGGCGTGAGGAGTTCGCTGACCTGGCGTCGGCCCGGCAGTATTTTGCCGGCAAGACCCTGTTCCGCGGCTTTGACCCGGATTGCTTCGACGCCTACCTGCAACACGGCCTGCAACAAGTCGGCGACCGGCTGCGACTGCGCTTCGACCCGGCCACGGAAATCAGCATTTACCGCGGCGTGCCGCACACCAGCCCTGGGCGGCCCCGCAAGCTCAAGGTGCCGCTGGCCGTGGTGCGCGGCCGGCAGAGTCGTGTGGTGATGCGGCATCACACCCGTTCGGTGGGGCGCATGCTCCATGGCGAATCCCTGAGCATGCCCGGCGGCCATATGTTCCCCCTCGAACGTCCACAGGACACGGCCAACCTGCTCAAGAACCTGTTCCAGCGTTGGGAAGGGCGCAGCGCATGAGTGTGGTCGAGGAGG
This sequence comes from Pseudomonas sp. Root401, assembly GCF_001425105.1. NCBI lineage: Bacteria > Pseudomonadati > Pseudomonadota > Gammaproteobacteria > Pseudomonadales > Pseudomonadaceae > Pseudomonas > Pseudomonas sp. Root401. Next base: position 59,255 of record NZ_LMDO01000055.1, read on the forward strand.
TCCGCCTGAGCCTGCCGCACATCGAACTGGCGGCCCACCTGTTCGGCCCGGAAGATGGGTTGCCGGTGATTGCCTTGCACGGTTGGCTGGACAACGCCAACAGCTTCGCCCGCCTGGCGCCCAGGCTCGAGGGCCTGCGGGTGATTGCCCTGGACATGGCCGGCCACGGTCACTCCGGGCATCGGCCGCCCGGTGCCGGTTATGCCCTCTGGGACTATGCCCACGATGTGCTGCAAGTCGCCGAACAACTGGGCTTGAAGCGTTTCGCCCTGCTGGGGCACTCCATGGGGGCCATTGTCTCGCTGGTGCTGGCCGGCTCCCTGCCGGAGCGGGTGACGCACCTGGGGTTGATCGACGGGGTGATTCCTCCGACAGCCAAAGGCGATAACGCGGCCGAGCGCATGGGCATGGCCCTGCAAGCCCAGTTGGATCTGCAGCAAAAACGCAAGCCGGTCTACAAAACCCTGGAGCGAGCCATCGAAGCGCGGATGAAGGGGCTGGTGGCGGTCAGTCGCGAGGCCGCCGAATTGCTGGCCCAGCGCGGCCTGATGCCGGTGCCCGGGGGCTATACCTGGCGCACTGACAACCGCCTGACCTTGCCATCGCCTTTGCGCCTGACCGATGAACAGGCCATGGCGTTCGTGGCGCGAGTCGCTTGTCCGGCGCATCTGGTGGTGGCGGCCGACGGCATGCTGGCCCAGCACCCGGAGTTGCTGGAGCGTCTACCCTTCAGTCATGAGCAGTTGCCCGGCGGCCATCATCTACACCTGAACGACGAGGTCGGTGCCACGCTTGTAGCAGACTGTTTCAATCGGTTCTTCACCGTTCCTTGACTTGCGGCGGGCAACTGTCGAGGCTGGGCGGGTTGAAAGGGAGACAACCATGACAGACCTCTGTTTATCAGCCTCGCGGTGCATTGACGACGCCCGTTGCGTCCACGCGTCCCAGGCCAAGCCGACCCGATGAAATTATCCGTTCACTCACTCGTCCTGCTGGTGCTGGCCTGCTTCAGCCCGGCGTCGTTCGCCGTCGATGTGCCGGGCAGTCGCGACCTGGAGCGTGTGCCGCGCATGCCCGACGCGCAGATTGTCGATTACCGGCAAACCAGCGACCTGGAGCGCGTCTACCCCATGGGCTCGATCCGCAAGATCAGCGGCCAACTGCGCTTCGATGGCCAGGTCGATGCCCGTGGGAACGTCACGTCGGTCACCTATGAACTGCCGCCGGAACATTCCGCCACCCAGGCCTTTACCGCAGCGCGCGAAGCGTTGCAGAAGCAGGGCGCCGAGCTGTTGTTCTGGTGCCAGGCCCGCGATTGCGGCGAAAGCAGCCTGTGGGCCAACGACGTTTTCGGCAACTCCAAGCTCTATGGTGCCGACAACGGCCAGGCCTTCCTGCTGCTGCGCCTGGCACCACCGACGGACAACACACTGATTGCGCTGTATGCCATCACCCGTGGCAATCGCAAGGCCTACCTGCATGTCGAGCAGTTCGAGGCGAGCGCAGCGCTGGGCGACCTGTTGCCGACGTCGGCCACGCTGCTGCGCCAGCTCAAGGACACTGGGGTCCTGGATTTGCCGCGTCTTGCCGGTGAGCCGGACGACATCTGGTTGCGCCTGTTGTCCCGGGCGCTGAACCTGGACACGGGCTTGCGGGTCAGTATCGCCGGGCCCCGGGCCGAGGATTGGCTTGAGGCTCTGGCGGGCCAGGGCGTCCGGGCGGCGCGCATGGAGGCCGCCAGCGGCGAGGCGGCGGGATTGCACCTGGAGTTGCTGCGCTAAGCTGTCTCGGGGCAGCGGCTTTCACGCCGTTGCCTCGCACCTGTTCATTTTTTCGAGACCCTACATGCTTAATAACGATCGGCTGTTGGTGCAGATCCTGCTCCTGGTGTTGTTCGGCGCAAGCCTCTGGGTCATGGCGCCGTTCTGGTCGGCGCTGTTCTGGGGCGCGGTGCTGGCGTTCGCCAGTTGGCCGCTGATGCGCCTGCTGACCCGCTGGGTCAATGGCCGCGAATCCCTGGCGGCGGCGTTGCTGACAGTAGGCTGGATGTTGTTGGTGGCGGTGCCGCTGGTGTGGCTGGGTTTCAACCTGGCCGACCATGTGCGTGATGCCACGGCGTTCATCAAGGACGTGCAGGTCGACGGCCTGCCCGAAGCGCCCGACTGGCTGGCCGGGGTGCCGCTGGTGGGCGGGCGACTGGTCGGCATCTGGAACAGCATCGACCAGCAGGGCGCGGCAATGATGGTGTCGATCAAGCCTTACCTGGGGCAAGTCGGCAACTGGCTGCTGGCCCGCAGTGCGCAGATTGGCGGCGGCATTCTCGAGCTGACCCTGAGCATCGTGTTCGTGTTTTTTTTCTATCGCGACGGCCCGCGCCTGGCGGTGTTCGTCCACGGGTTGCTGGAGCGTCTGATCGGCGACCGCGCCGGTTACTACATCGAGCTGGTGGCCGGTACGGTGCAACGGGTGGTCAACGGCGTGATCGGCACAGCGGCGGCCCAGGCCGTGCTGGCGCTGATCGGCTTCCTGATCGCCGGGGTGCCGGGGGCGCTGGTGCTGGGTATCGTCACGTTCCTGTTGAGCCTGATCCCCATGGGGCCACCACTGGTGTGGATCCCCGCCACGGCGTGGCTGGCGTGGAAGGGTGAGTACGGGATGGCGGTGTTTCTTGGCATCTGGGGCACGTTCATCATCAGCGGCGTGGACAACGTGCTCAAGCCGTACCTGATCAGCCGTGGCGGAAACCTGCCCCTGGTCATCGTGCTGCTGGGGGTGTTCGGCGGGTTGATTGCCTTCGGTTTCATCGGCCTGTTCATCGGCCCGACCCTGCTGGCGGTGGCGTATAGCCTGTTGACGGACTGGAGCAAAAGCCAGGCGCGGTAGCTTGAATGCCGAGCACCTGTTGCCCGAACACTTGCTCCCGCTGGGGCGTAGGAGCTATGTAGAAGCTATGTAGGAGCTGTCGAGTGCAACGAGGCTGCGATCTTTCCCCTAACACTTGAATCTCAAGCGAAAGATCAAAGATCAAAAGATCAAAAGATCGCAGCCTTCGGCAGCTCCTACAGGTGCAGCCTCGGTGAATCAGGTCGCCACGTTCAGGTGTTTCCCTACAGTGGCGACGTTATCCAGCGAGTATTGCCGGCTGAGGTTGGCGATCATTCTGTTCAACGCTTCGCTGACATTGGCCTGTTCGGTGGAGCTGTCGCTGCGGCGACCGGCCTGCAAGGCGCTGTTGAATTCGTCGCTGCTGACGCCACCGCTGCTGTCGCTGTCGAGTGCTTCCATCAGCATCGCGCTGGTGTCGGTGCTCGTGGACGTACCGTTGCTGGCCTGCAAGGCGCTGCTCAGTTCGCTGGCGGTTACGGTGGCGTCGCCATCGGCATCGAGCTGGCTGAACAGCTCTTCACTGGAGGCCTGTTGCGGTGGTGGCGGTGGCGCAAGGCTGGCGGCGAGTTCGTCGAGGCTGACAGTGCCGTCTTCATTCTTGTCCAATGCCGAGAACACTTGCTGGCTGTCGGCATCGCTGTCCGTGCTGGCCAGGCCGTTGCTCAACTCATCGCTGCTGACCACGCCATCACCGTCGGTGTCCAGGACGCTGAGCAGCGCATCGGCCAGTTCGGTATTTGGCGCCTGGTCCCGTGGCGGCGGAGGTGGCGGCGCCATTGCGGCCATTTCCTCGCTGCTCAGGTCACCGCTGCCGTCACTGTCCAGGTCACCGAAATTGTCGCTCAGGCTGACCAGGATGCCATCGTCGCTTTTTTGCGACAGGGCGGTGCTCAACTCTTCCTGATTGACCGAACCGTCGCCGTCACTGTCGAGCTTGCTCAGCAGTTCCTTTTGAAACTGCTGGCTGCGGGCACTGCTGGTTGCGGTACTGCTGGTGCTGGTATAGGTCGAGTAACTGCTGACGCTACCAATCATGGGCGCTCTCCTTGGGCTGGGGTAGCCGGTGGGTGCACCGGCTTATGCAGCCTCGGCGGGGCAGTTGTCGTGGGTGTGTGGAGTTTGTACCGAGAGAAATACACAGCGTTCGCTCCCACAGGATGGATAAGAGGGCTTAGAGACGAGGCAGGCTGATCACCGCCGTCAACCCGCCCCCTGGCGTCTCTTCCAGGGTCAATTGCCCGCCCAGGCGTTCGGTGGCTTCCCGGGCGATGGTCATGCCCAGGCCGATGCCGCCGGAGTTGCGGTTGCGCGAGCCTTCCAGGCGAAAGAACGGTTCGAACACCGCCTCGCGTTTGTCCGCCGAGATACCGGGACCATGGTCGATGACTCGAATCAGCACCTGCTTATGTTGGTCTTCCAGGCTAATCAAGGCGTGACCGGCGTAGCGCAGGGCATTGTCGATGAGGTTGTTGAGGCACGAACGCAGCGCCATCGGTTGCACCTGCAGCGGCGCGCAGGTACCGCTGACCTGCACATCGGCGCCCTGGTCCTGGGCGTTTTCGCTCAACGATTCCACCAAGGCCTGCACATCCATCCATTGCAGCGCTTCACTGGTGCGCTGTTCGTGCAAGTAGGTGAGGGTGGCATCGAGCATGCCGATCATGTCGTCCAGGTCCTGGCGCATCTGGCCTTGCAGCTTGATGTCATCGATCTGCTCCAGGCGCAGCTTGAGCCGCGAAAGCGGCGTGCGCAGGTCATGGGACACCGCGCCGAGCATGCGCGAGCGCTGCTGCACCTGCTCGCGAATCCGTTGCTGCATCAGGTTGAACGTATGGGCCGCCTGTCGCGCTTCGCGGGGGCCGTTTTCATCCAGCGGCGGGCTGTCGAGGTTTTCGCTCAGGCGCTCGGCGGCATCGCTCAGGCGCTGGATGGGTCGGGTCAGGAGCTTGGCGCCGTACCACGCTGCGACGATCAGGAACACGAATTGAAAGGTCAGCGGTACCACCGGGCCGCCGAACCAGGGGCGCGGAGGGCGGTTGGGGGGCGGGCCGAAGCGCGGGGGGGCTTCGCCTTGTCGGGCCATTTCACGCGGCGGCCCGGGAGGTGGGGGCTGGTCGTAGTGGAAAAACCAGGCAAAGGCCAACATATGCGCCAGGACAATCGCCAGCAACAGCACACCAAACAGGCGGCCGAACAGGGAGTCGAGGCGCAGTTGCATCAACCGATGTCCCGCGCGTCGAACAAGTAGCCCTCACCGCGCACGGTCTTGATCAGTTGCGGGGCCTTGGGGTCGTCGCCCAGCTTCTGGCGCAGGCGTGATACCAGCAGGTCGATGCTGCGGTCGAAGGCCTCGATGGAGCGTCCGCGAGCGGCGTCCAGCAGTTGTTCGCGGCTGAGCACTCGGCGCGGCCGTTCGATGAAGACCCACAGCAGGCGGAACTCGGCATTGGACAACGGCACCACCAGCCCGTCTCCCGAGATCAGTTGGCGCAGTACGCTGTTGAGCCGCCAGTTGTCGAAACGGATATTGGCCCGCTGCTCACTGCGGTCGTCGCGCACCCGGCGCAGGATGGTCTGGATGCGCGCCACCAGCTCCCTGGGTTCGAATGGCTTGGCCATGTAGTCATCGGCGCCCAGCTCCAGGCCGATGATGCGGTCAGTGGGCTCGCAGCGGGCGGTGAGCATCAGGATCGGGATGTCCGATTCGGCGCGCAGCCAGCGGCACAGTTGCAAGCCATCTTCACCCGGCAGCATCAGGTCGAGCACGACCACGTCGAAGTGCTCGGCCTGCATCGCCTGGCGCATGGCCGCGCCATCGGTCACGCCGCTGGCGCGTATGCTGAAGCGGGCCAGGTAATCGATCAGCAGCTCGCGGATCGGCACGTCGTCATCGACGATCAGCGCGCGGGTGTTCCAGCGCTTGTCATCGTCGGGCACTTTTTGATCGTCAGAATTTGCAACAGGGGTGTTCTGCATGGATGCATCATCTGCCAGGTAGGCTGCCAACCGCAAAGAAGGCGGCGAGGTTGAGCCCTCAGCATAGGCCTCGTGCCGTGAGGCGTGAAGCGCTGAAAGGACGGGTTGCGGCGGCGGACGGTAGCGTGTCGACATGTTGTACGCATGTCATGAATGTATCGGCTTCGACACAAAGGCCGGTATCGTCCATGCTGCAGGGGGACGATGAGAATTACCGATCATCGGGTCCCGCACGGGCGCTCGTTCCGCTACAATGCGCGCCGATTTCGACTTGCCTGAGAGCCCGCTCATGTCCGCCTGCCAGACGCCCATCATCGTCGCCCTGGATTTCCCCACCCGTGACGCCGCCCTGAAGCTGGCCGACCAGTTGGACCCCAAGCTTTGCCGGGTCAAAGTCGGCAAGGAACTGTTCACCAGTTGCGCTTCGGAAATTGTCGGGACCCTGCGTGACAAGGGTTTCGAAGTGTTCCTGGACCTGAAGTTCCACGATATCCCCAACACCACCGCCATGGCCGTCAAGGCGGCTGCGGAGATGGGCGTGTGGATGGTCAACGTGCATTGCTCCGGTGGCCTGCGCATGATGGCGGCCTGCCGTGAAGTGCTGGATCAGCGCAGCGGCCCGAAACCGTTGCTGATCGGCGTGACCGTGCTGACCAGCATGGAGCGCGAGGACTTGGCCGGGATCGGCCTGGACGTCGAGCCCCAGGAGCAGGTGCTGCGGTTGGCGGCGCTGGCGCAGAAGGCCGGCCTGGACGGTCTGGTCTGTTCGGCCCTGGAGGCCAGCGCCCTGAAAGCGGCTCACCCGTCGCTGCAACTGGTGACCCCGGGGATTCGTCCGGCGGGCAGTGCCCAGGACGACCAGCGTCGCATCCTGACCCCACGCCAGGCGCTGGACGCCGGTGCCGATTACCTGGTGATCGGTCGCCCGATCAGCCAGGCCGCCGATCCGGCCAAGGCGCTGGCGGCGGTCGTGGCCGAGCTGGCCTGACCAAACACTGATAATCCCCAATGTGGGAGCGAGCTTGCTCGCGATAGCGGTATGTCAGTCAATATCAATGTTGACTGACACGGCCCCATCGCGAGCAAGCTCGCTCCCACAGTTGTTTTGTGTCAGACCTTCAATACCAACTTCCCGAAGTTCTCCCCACTGAACAATTTGGTCAGCGTCTCGGGGAATGTCTCCAGCCCTTCGACAATGTCTTCCTTGCTCTTGAGCTGCCCCTTGGCCATCCAGCCGGCCATTTCCTGCCCGGCGGCGGCGAACTGCGCGGCGTAGTCCATGACCACGAAGCCTTCCATGCGCGCCCGGTTGACCAGCAGCGACAGGTAGTTGGCGGGGCCCTTCACCGCGTCCTTGTTGTTGTACTGGCTGATGGCGCCGCAGATCACCACGCGGGCCTTGAGGTTCAAGCGGCTGAGCACGGCATCCAGGATGTCGCCACCGACGTTATCGAAATACACATCCACGCCCTTGGGGCATTCGCGCTTGAGGCCGGTGTGGACGTCTTCGTTCTTGTAGTCGATGGCGCCGTCGAAACCCAGTTCATCGACCAGGAACTTGCATTTGTCGGCTCCACCGGCGATGCCCACCACGCGACAGCCTTTGATCTTGGCGATCTGCCCGGCGATGCTGCCCACCGCACCGGCGGCCCCTGAGAGCACCACGGTCTCGCCAGCCTTGGGCGCGCCGACGTCCAGCAGGGCGAAATAGGCGGTCATGCCCGTCATGCCCAGGGCGGACAAATAACGTGGCAGCGGTGCCAGTTTCGGATCGACCTTGTAGAAACCTCTTGGCTCGCCGAGGAAATAATCCTGCACCCCCAACGCACCGTTTACGTAGTCCCCGACCGCGAACCCCGGGTTGTTCGAGGCAATCACTTGGCCGACACCCAATGCCCGCATCACGTCGCCGATGCCGACGGGTGGGATATAGGACTTGCCCTCGTTCATCCAGCCGCGCATGGCCGGGTCCAGGGACAGGTATTCGTTTTTCACCAGGATCTGGCCGGCTGCCGGTTCGCCGACCGGTACTTGCTGATAGGTGAAAGTCTCGCGGGTCGCCGCACCTACCGGGCGTTTGGCGAGCAGGAATTGGCGATTGGTCTGGGCAGTCATGGCGGGCACTCAAGATGAATGAAGCCTTGTTGATAGACCTTCGAAGCATTTGTCGCAAGGTTTGCTGATACAGCGAATGCAGTTCGATCCAACACAGTGATAGTTCGCCCAGTGGCTTTATCACTGGCGCCCATGAATGCTTAAACGGCAATTGGATAGTGCTGCCGCGTCCTCGGGACCTGTGACTAGACTGGCGGCATCTCCCGCATTCTTCGAGGAACAGACAATGAGCATGACGTTTTCCGGACAGGTCGCCGTGGTTACCGGCGCCGCCGCTGGCATCGGCCGGGCCACTGCCTTGGCGTTCGCGGCAGAGGGCCTGAAAGTGGTGGTGGCCGACCTGGACGTGGCGGGCGGCGAGGGCACGGTGCAGTCGATTCGTGATTCGGGCGGCGAAGCGGTGTTCGTGCGCTGCAACGTGACGCTGGAAAACGATGTGCAGCAGCTGATGGACGAAGTGATCAAGACCTACGGCCGCCTTGACTACGCCTTCAACAACGCCGGGATCGAGATCGAGAAGGGCAAGTTGGCCGACGGTACCCTGGATGAGTTCGACGCGATCATGGGGGTCAATGTGAAGGGCGTCTGGCTGTGCATGAAGTACCAACTGCCATTGCTGCTGGCCCAGGGCGGCGGCGCGATCGTCAACACGGCCTCGGTGGCGGGCCTGGGGGCGGCGCCGAAGATGAGCATCTATGCGGCGTCCAAGCATGCCGTGATCGGCCTGACCAAATCGGCCGCCATCGAATACGCCAAGAAGAAAATCCGCGTCAACGCAGTCTGTCCGGCGGTGATCGACACCGACATGTTCCGTCGTGCCTATGAAGCGGACCCGAAAAAAGGCGAGTTCGCCAATGCCATGCACCCGGTGGGACGTATCGGCAAAGTCGAGGAAATCGCCAGCGCCGTGCTGTATTTGTGCAGCGACGGGGCGGCTTTCACCACGGGCCATTCCCTGGCAGTGGACGGCGGCGTCACGGCGTTCTGAGGACGTGCCCCCTCAGCTTGTAGGACGAAGCCCGCACTGGTTGCGGGCTTTTTCGTGTGGGGCAGAAAAAACCTCGGAACGGCCCTCAATGTGTTTCAAAGGATGAGAATCGACGGTTTTGGCGACGTTGTCGTACATCGTCCCGTAGCGGCCTGTGCTTAACTGTTTCCGGAAATAAAACAAACGCTTAGGAGCTTGGTTACTCATGGAGTTGAGAATCGACCGACAGGCCCTGGTGCCTGTCGTGCAGCAAATCGTCGACGCGCTGACCGGCTGGATCCGACAGGATGCGGTGCAACCGGGGACTCGGCTGCCATCCGTCCGTCAACTGGCGCGGGAGAACCTGCTCAGCCAGTCCAGCGTCAATGAAGCGTGCGAGCGCCTGGTCGCCCAGGGCCTGTTGGCGTCCCGCCATGGTTCCAGCTTTTTTGTCGCACCCCCTCCGTCCCTCGGGCCCGAGCCCAACGATCAGAAGCGACAGCAGGACACGCTCGTTGACGGGGGGGACAGCTCGCAATGGGAATTGAAGCTGGGGTGTGGCGGGCTGCCCGAGAGCTGGCGTGAAAGCGATGACCTGGGCTATGCGATTCGTCAGGTCACTCGCACCGACATGGCGGGATTGTTCAACTACAGCACGTCGTTGGGGCTGCCCGCCCTGCGTGAACAACTGTCCAGGCGCCTGAAACAACTCAATATCGAGGCCGATAAAGACCTGATCCTGACCACCACCGGGGCGACCCACGGGCTGGACCTGATCGTACGGACTCTGCTGCCGTCGGGTTCCTGCGTGGTCGTGGAGAGCCCCGGCTATTCAAGCCTGTTCGACCTGCTCAGGTTGCACGACATCGACATGATCGAACTGCCCAGGACCCCGCGCGGCCCGGACGTCGATGCGCTGCAAGACCTGTTGGCGACGCACCGGCCCACTGCGCTGTTCGTCAACAGCGCCTGCCATAACCCGACTGGCAGCAGCCTGGCTCCGGCCGTCGCTCAACGGCTGCTGCAATTGACGAAGGAACACGGCGTACTGGTGATCGAAGACGATGCCTATGGCGATTTCCAGAGCTCGGCACGGACCCGGCTGGCGGCACTGGACCCCGAGGTGGTCTACGTGGGCAGCTTCTCGAAAACCCTGAGCAGTTCGTTGCGCGTCGGTTTCGTGGTGGCCGGGCCCTCCATCATCGCGCGCCTGAGCGAGGTCAAGGGCATTACCAGCATGGGTGGGTCGCGGTTCTGTGAGTCGGTCCTTGCCTGCCTCCTGGCCAATGGCGCCTATCGCAAGCTGGTCCAGCGCCAGCGGCAGCGCCTGGGTGCCGATATGGCGGTGCTGTTGCAGGTACTGGAAGACGCCGACTGGGAGGTCTTTGGCAAACCGGCCGGCGGACTTTTCATCTGGGCAAGACCGCCATTGTGTGACTACGCTGGAGTACAAGGTCTGGCCAGGCGGTTCGGCGTGCTGCTGTCTTCGCGTAGCGCATTCAGTCCTTCGGGCACCGACAGCGACTGGCTACGGATCAACGTGGCGTATGCCCGTGACCCCAGGGCGCTGGCGTTCTTCCGGGCCGCGGCTCTGGATCGACCTCTAGTGTCCTGAAAACGACGCGGCTGTAGCTTTTTGCCATTATTCCGACGCCAGCATCTTGTGTTGCAGGGCGTCTCGTTGCGAATCTGCAATCAACACACACTGGCAGAGGACTGAGCGCAATGATTTCGGCCGTGCAAGGACGTTTTGCCAACCTGGGTATGGCAAAGAAACTGGGTATCGGATTTGTCCTGGTGCTGTTGCTGACCGCCGTGGTCGCGGCCATCGGTGTCTGGTCCCTGCAGACCATCAGCTATCGCTTCGATGGCTTGAAACAGATGTCCTCCCTCAACAGCGGGTTGCTCAAGGTCAGGCTGCTGGAGCAGGAATACGCCTCGCGCTCCGATCCCAAGACGGCCGATGCTTTGCGCCAGGGCGTCGATGGGCTGGTGGCCCAGGCGAACGAACTCAAGGTGCAGTCGGCTGCCAACGTGCCGGTGATGACCGACGTGGAGCAGGCGCTGGCTGCGTATCGCAAGGCGTTCGACGAATTTGTCGGGTTGAGCCAGAGCAAGGACCTGGCGCTGGAAATGGCCAGTTGGTCGGTGTCCAGCGTCGCCAATAACCTGGACGTGTTGCAGGCCGGGCTGGCGGATGACGGCGCCTATACCTTGAAAGATTCCGAGGGCAAGGAAGGGGCCGAGTTCATCGAGCAGGCCAACCAGGTCAGCGAAGTATCGCGGTTGATGTTGCAGGCGATGAACGAAGCCCGGGTCCGCCTGGACCAGAGCCGCAAAGGCAATGTCGAGGGTGCCGGAGAAGGCAACATCGAACAGGCCGAGCAGGCGATGAAACAGGCCGACGTGCTCAAGACCACCGTCAAGGACCCGGGTTACCAGACCGTGCTGAATGAAGTGGCCGGGCATATCGCCGGGTTCAATGAACAATTGGCCGAATACACCGGCCTGCTGGCGAAGGAAAAAGTCGTCTACCAGCAGCTGCACGAGCGGGCCGATCAAGTGGTGGCGAGGGTCGACCAGGCCTTCAGTGCCGAAGACCATGCCATGCAGACCGAACTGAAGAAAAATTCGCTGCTGATCATCGGTTCGTCGGCCTTGGCGTTGCTGGTGGGATTGATCGCGGCGTGGGTCATAACCCGGCTGATCGTGACGCCGCTGCGCAGTGTCATTCGCGTGGCCCAGCAGATTGCGGCGGGTGACTTGAGCGCCACGGTCGAAGTGACGCGCCGGGATGAAATTGGTCAGTTGATGCAGGCGATGCAACAGATGGGCGCGGGGCTGAGCAGTATCGTCAGCGGCCTGCAGGCCGGTATCGAGCAGTTGGCCAATTCGGCCCAGTCGCTGTCGGCCGTGACTGAACAGACCAACCTGGAAGTCAGCAGCCAGAAAGAGGAAACCGAGCAGGTCGCCACGGCGATGAACCAGATGACGGCGACCGTGCATGATGTGGCGCGCAACGCCGAAGAAGCCGCACAAGCGGCCCAGACTGCCGACGACAAGGTCGAAAGCGGCCAACAGGTGGTGCGTCAGAGCATGGTGCGCATCGAGCAGTTGGCCGATTCGGCCACGTCGGCCAGCTCCAGCATCGAAAGCCTCAGCGCCGAGATCCAGAACATCGGCACGGTGCTGAGTGTGATCAAGAGCGTGGCCGAGCAAACCAACCTGTTGGCGCTCAATGCCGCTATCGAGGCGGCCCGGGCCGGGGAGCAGGGCCGGGGCTTTGCGGTCGTGGCCGATGAGGTGCGGGCGTTGGCCAGGCGCACGCAACAGTCCACCGAGGAGATCGAGCGACTGGTGAGCGCCCTGCGGTCAGCGGCCCAGGCTTCCGTGCAGCAGATCCAGAGCAGCGGCGAGTTGGTGAAGATGGCGGTCAGCGATGCACTGCAAACCGAAAGCGCCTTGGGCAGTATTGCGGCGGCGGTATCACTGATCCAACAGATGAACCAACAGATCGCGGCGGCGGCCGAGCAGCAGAGTTCGGTGGCCGAGGAGATCAATCGCAGTGTCACCAGCATTCGCGCCAGCGCCGATCAATCCTCCCTGGCGATGCGCGGCAATGCCGCTTCCAGCATCGAGCTGGCGCAGTTGGGGGTTGAGCTGAAAGGGATGGTGGGGCATTTCAAGTTGTGACCAAAACGACGGAGATCCTGGTGGCTGAGCTGTAGGAGCTGACGAGTGCAACGAGGCTGCGATCTTTTGACTTTCGGTTGAGACTCAAGCGTGACCGGAAAGATCGCAGCCTCGTTGCACTCGTCAGCTCCTACAGGTGGGGCCGCTTACCACAAAGAGGAAGGTTTAATAGCCTTGCCCAAGTATCAGTCGTAGACCTTCTTCTTCTTCCACTCGTCGTTGACTTCGGCGTCCTTCAGCCCTTCGGTCAACTGGTTGACCTCGCCTTCGACCGGCTGGGTGCTGGCCAGGACCTGGGCATTGGCGCGGGCCAGGAGTTTCTCCAGGTAGGCCAGTTGTTCGGCGTAGACCTGGGGTTCCTGTTGCTTGCGCAGGTATTGCACACCGCGCTCGAAGGCCAGGCGGGCCTGTCCGGGTTGTTCTTGCTGCAGGGCTTGCTGGCCGAGGTTGTTGAAGAACTCGATGTGCAGCAGCACCAGGATGTGCCGCACTTCGCGAATCCAGCGCTTGGCTTCGTTAGGCGGCAGGAAACCGTCCTGGGCAGCGCGGGTGATCTGGCCGTGCAAGGCCTCGAGCAGAAACCGTACGTCCTTGGCCTTGGCTTCGGTCTGGATCGGTGCCGGTGGATTGTTCACCGGGATCGATTCACCCTGCGCGGCCAGTGCGCTCAATTCGTCCAGGCGTGCCTTGACCGCGGAATTGGTCTTCTCCAGGTTCAGCAAGCGCTGGCAGACGTTCATCTCAAGGCGCGTCATCAACAACTTCAGGGCAGGGGTCATCAACTGCCCGGGGAAGGTTTCGGTGAGCTCGCCACAGCGACGCATGCGGTCGTTGAGTTCTACCTTGGTGCGGGCCTTTTCCAGCTTGTTGTTTTCCACCACGTGGTTCATGTAGCCAATGGCGATCAACAGGGCGATCCCGGCTACGACGAGCAGGGTGATCATGAGTGGTGTCACCGGTAAGACCTCTTTATTGTGGTACGCATGTCATGAGTGTAGTGGCTTGGCTTTTAAGCGCATAGGCCCGAGCGACGCGATTAGACGGGCGTCGTGCTGTTTATAGGAAGCATAACCGGGTAGATGCACATTGCCATCATTTGCCGGGTGCGACTATAGCGTCTCGGCGGGTGACAGAATATAGGCGTCAGAGACCGGGCGGGCAAAATGTCCGGATCGCCTCCAAACCGGGCGAAGTCATTGATTTAAATAAATTTATATCTGGGGGTTGACGACCCTTCAATCCATCCATAGAATGCGCGCCACTTACAGCGTAAAGCACTCAGCCAAACGCTATAAGGAGTGAATGTTGTACGTGTGTCCCCTTCGTCTAGTGGCCTAGGACACCGCCCTTTCACGGCGGTAACAGGGGTTCGAGTCCCCTAGGGGACGCCAATGCGGGAATAGCTCAGTTGGTAGAGCACGACCTTGCCAAGGTCGGGGTCGCGAGTTCGAGTCTCGTTTCCCGCTCCAATTTTAAACAGCGTTGCTTTCGGGCAGGGCTGAGTGAAACCAGAACCAAGTCTTCGGAGGCGGGTCTGGGCACTGGAACACACACCATGTGTTCCGGGCAGCGTGTCCCCTTCGTCTAGTGGCCTAGGACACCGCCCTTTCACGGCGGTAACAGGGGTTCGAGTCCCCTAGGGGACGCCATTTGCGGGAATAGCTCAGTTGGTAGAGCACGACCTTGCCAAGGTCGGGGTCGCGAGTTCGAGTCTCGTTTCCCGCTCCAAATTCAAAAAAACGCCGCTCATTTGAGCGGCGTTTTTTTATGCGCGTAAAAAAGCCATTTCAATGCCCAAGGTTATGGATCCGGCGCTAAGAGGCCTTTAACGAGCGGTTTGCGTTGTCTGAGGGGGATGGCGACGATTTTCCTTAATATTGAAGGGGAGGTGCGAGTACTTCCTGCAAAATTTAAGGGAAAACGCCTAGGAAGATTAATAGTTCATTCCTAAAAAAATGCACTTCTCCTAACCTTCCAGTACCCATTCTGGAGATGCATTTATGCTGATTTTCGTTAAATCGATGGTCATTGGGCTGTGCATTGCAGCCCCTGTAGGACCCATTGGGCTGTTGTGCATACAGCGAAGCCTGATGCTTGGGTGGAGAGCTGGTTTCGCGACGGGATTGGGCGCGGCCACAGCCGATTCGATCTATGGATTCATCGGTGCCCTGGGTGTCACGGCCATCATTGCGACGCTCATCAGCTTCAAACCCTGGTTGTGTATTTTTGGTGGGTTGTTCCTCGCCTACATTGGCTATCAGACAATACGATCGAAGGGCGGTGCGACGGCCATGGCGGGTGAGCGTGCCAACATGTTCAAAGCCTACTCGACCACGCTGTTCCTGACGCTGTCCAACCCCATGACCATCTTGTCGTTTATCGCGATATTTGCCGCCTTGAGTGACGGCATGGCCAGTGACCAAGGCGGCCAGCACGCCTTGCTGCCGATGGTGACCGGTATCTTCCTGGGCTCGGCTGCCTGGTGGCTGGGGTTAAGTGGGTTCTCCTCCATTTTCAAGGCGCGGATTGCCGAATCAAAGCTCAGGCTGATCAACTACTTTTCAGGGGCAACCATCACCATCCTGGGGGCCTACCAGGTTGCCACAGGCGTCATGCTCGCCACGGGAACCTGACCTGGAGCTTATGCCTCGCTGAGCGAGGCATAAGCCTGGTTTCTCCCCTGCGTGCATGGGGACGTTTTATTGCAGTCTGAACTCGACGTATGCCCTGAAACGGCCTATCGCCTGGGTGATTTGCGAGGCAGTTGCATTGCTGAACGACAGCCTGACCTGGGTGGTGGCCTCATCCATCAGCGAAAACAAGGTGGTGGGAAATACAATCACCTTGAATAGCCTGGCGCATTCGCGCATTTCAGAATATCCAAAGACGAAAGGCAGCTGCACATTAATGAAGAAGCCGCCTGCCGGATGATTCCAGCTGACCGCTCTTTGAGCGCCGATCCTGAATGGAAATTCGCGCTCAAGGCATTCAAGCATGTGATTTCTTTTCTTTGTATAAGACAGCACCCTGGGTTGGTTCAGCCCTTTCAACGAGTAGTTGTGCTCGATCAGCAAGCCTGCGACTACCGCTTGGCACAAGGCAGGGGTATTCACCGTGATCAGGCTTTTGGCCTTGCACAATCGGCTGCTGAAGGACGTGACCCCAGTGCCCTCTGGGGCGACCACATAGCCCATGCGCAAGCCCGGGAAAATCGATTTGGCAAACGAGCCCAGCAAGAACACCCGGCGGCTGTCGATGGACTTCATGGACGCAATGGCATCGCCTTCGTACCTGAAGTAACGGTAGGCAGTGTCTTCGAGGATGAAAAAGTTCTTTTCATCGGCGAGGGAGAGCATGGCTCTCCTGTCGTCATGGGAAAGGCTGTCGGCGGTAGGATTGCTGAAGTCAGGAATCGCATAAAGCGCCTTGATTCTTTCACCTCTGGATTCCAGCGCTTCAATGAGCCTGCGCAGGGCGATCGGATCAAGAAAGACCGTCATGGGGACGGGGACTATTTTTATACCCAGCAGTTTGGCGATCCCTGTGATCCCGGAAAACACCGGGTCAGGTACCAATAAAACCCCACCTTCTTCAAAAAGGGACAGGAGCGTCAAGGTGCAGGCTTCTTGAAAGCCCATGCACACCACAATGCTTTCAGGGTTGGAAACGTTGATCGCTTCATCCGCCTGCAAATGGCTGGCGATTATTTCATTGATGATTCCAGAGGTTTTCCCATATTGGCAGAGCAGCGTCGCAAGTGACTGTTCGGTGCCGGCAACGTGATCTTTGTATTGGGCCAGGCCGCTGTCGATGAGCGAAGGGTCGCACTGCTCATCATCGGGTCGACCGGAGGCCAGTGAAATGGCCTCCGGGTTCTCTTGGGCAATGGAGTTCAGTAAGTGGATGACGTTCAGGATGGGGTCGTCGAATATCGTGCTTTCGAATGCGCTGGACACTTTCGCTTCTCCATAAAAAAGCAACGAGCCATTGAAGGCCCGTTGCTCATGATCAACACCCGCTACGCAGGATCGAGTGAGCGCTCTTGATCGACCTGCCTCTGCGTGGCTTCGAATGCCTGCAGCAGGTCGTCCTTGAGGTCATCCAGGTCCTCCAGGCCAAAGCACAATCGAACCAGGCCTTTTTCGATGCCCATGTCCGCTTTTTCCTGATCTGTCATCGAGGCATGGCTGCCACTGAAGGGCTGGGCAACCATTGATGTCACGCAGGCCATTCCAGTGCCCGTGCCAAACCATTTGAGCGCGCTGGTGAACGTTTTGTAGAAGGGAACCAGGTCGGGCCGGATATCAACAAACACAATGCCGCCATAACCGGTCAGTTGCTTGCCATCGACGCGTGGGTAATAGACATGCTCAATAAAGGGCAGCTCGCGCAGATAGTTGAGCATGCTTGCTGTCGTCTGGCTGTGCTTTTCCATGCGCAGGTTGAACGTCTGCATGCTTCTGCGAAGCAACCATGCGCTATTGGGCGTTAATATCGTGCCTGAATAAAAGCGACCCTCAAGCAGGCGGTTGTAAATCATTTCACTGTTGACCAGAACCAGGCCGCCCATGACATCGCTATGTCCGGAGAAGTATTTGGTTGCGCTGTACAGTGAAATGTCGGCGCCAAAATTCAACGGTTTCTGAAATATCGGCGTGGCCCAGGTGTTGTCAACCACCACCAGTGCTTGCGGGTTGTTTTGCTTGACGGCCCGGCTGACCGCATGAATATCGATGTCTTTCAGGAACGGGTTGGTCGGTGTTTCGAAAATGACCATGTCGACGTTCGCCGGCAAGGTATTCAACCCGTCTTGTGTGGTGAGATCCAGAATCGTCAGGTGTGCGCCGATGCGTGCCGCATACCGCTGGAACAATTTATAAGAGCAGCCGTAGATGTATTTGTTGATGACCAGCGAAGCACCCGGTTTCAACAGTTCCAACACCATGTAGATGGCGCTCATCCCGGTGCTGTAGGCCAGGGCATATTCGCTGCCCTCCAGGGACGCGACAACCTGTTCCAATTCACTCACATTGGGATTGGCCTTCCTTGAGTAGAAGAAGGCCGAGTCAGCGCTGAAGGCGCTGCACTGATAAATAGGCGTTACCGAAGGACGCGCATCCCGGTCATCGACCTTGATATGAAGTATTTCAGTGGACACTTTCATGCTTGGCTGACCAGTTTGATGACCTGTTCATACATGTTCTGCTTGCCCTCGTAGCCAATGGTCGGGGTAATGTCGTTTTGCGAAATACCAATCTCTTCAATCGACTCCGTGGGGAAGTGAGCCCTGTCGAATACTTCATGAAGGTTCGAGTTCACCCCGTTGGGGAGCCAGACCTCAGGGCCGGTTTCATCGATGCGTGCCTTGGCAATAATGAATCGATAGCTTTCATGCGGCCGCAGTGTCAGTGACTTCCAATCGCTGTTGTGCCCGTCCGTATAGTTGCGCCGCAGGTAGACGGTCTGTTCGAAATCTTCGGTATTCAGCACTTGGGCGTGCAGCGACACGATATCCCCATGCCACTCGAACTTGCGTTTCTCGTAAGCGCTCAGCGCGTCCTCTCGCAACTCGACAGGGGCGTTCGCCTGATGCTCGCCGAGTAATTTGAAATGCGCGTCATGCCCGCATTGAGAGCAGCAACCCTTGCTGTCGAGTCCGATGATTTCAGCGTTCAAGCCATAGCGGGTGACGAGCAGGGCGTTACAGTTGTTGCAGCTGGTGTTGGTTCCCTCGACGTCATTCACGTTGCCCAGGTAGACGTGCTCAACGCCCATGCTGCGAGCAACGTCCCGAGCCTTCAGCAACCGGTCCACAGGGGTACGGATGCTGTTGCTCATTTTGTAATCGGGGTGGAACCTGACGAAGTGCAGCGGCACATTCGGGCCTAGCTCATCCAATACCCACTGGCTGATTTTCCGGGCCGTTTCCTCGTCGTCGCTGATGTCGGTCACCATCAAGGTACTGACCTCGACATATTTACCGGCGTCATAGACCTTCTTGATGCCGGCCAGGACCGGTTCTACCCAGCCGGTCGTGACCTTGCGGTAGTATTCCGGGGAAATGGATTTCAGCGAAATCGAGAAAATATCGATGACCGGCAATAGTTCATCAATGGCTTCTTCACTGATAAAGAACGCCGATTTATACAGGTTGATCAGGCCCGCTTCCTTGGCCAGCTTTGCCGTGTCGAGGATGAATTCGTGCCAGACAACGGGATCGTTATACGTCCAGGAAATGACGCGTATTCCGTGCTTGAGTGCGGTTTCCACAACTTGTTCAGGGGTGTAGTAGTAAACGTCTTTGTCGGTGACGTACTTGGCTTGCGAGGTCTTCCAGTTGTGGCAATAACCGCAGTTGAGCATGCAGCCGATATTGCCCAGGGACAAGATCCGCTCTCCAGGGGCAAAGTGGAAAACGGCTTCGGTCTCAATGGTTTCTTCCGTGCTGTGAACGCCTTTGCCGTAGTTCAATGTAACGAGTCTGCCGCCGCGGTTTCCGCGCACTTTGCAAAAACCTACCTTGCCCTCCTGTATGACACAGTTTCGTGGGGAAAGATGACACTTGACGGCGCCCCCCGGAAGTATTTCTTCCAGTTTTGCCGGGCTGCTTTCCAAGGTCCAGTTTTTATTTTTTGTAGTGTCCATCTCTCACTCCTCATCACGGAAGTTGCTATCAATATCATCGGTTGAAAAAATCAAGGCGAAACAATCCCGCCGCCATGAATGGCAGCCATCTTTATAGGTATTAGTAAGCGGATGAAGCGCGAATTAATCCATGGTTCTTGAGGGAAAAGCGCTTGGCATTCATGTTCATGAAGGGTTGAATAAGCGGGCCGATCACTAACAGGAATGCAATCGTTCCCACGCCGAACGGGCCGCCTAAAAGCCATCCGCTCGAAAAGATGCCGATTTCAATGATCATTTTGGCTTTGGTGAATGACCAGCCCCACTTGGAGACCATGGTCAGTACCACGAGGTCCATGATTCTGATTCCAATACCGCTCATGATGATCAATGCGGAGGAGTAGGCACATAACATCAGCCCCGTCGCCAATAACGTGTACTCATTCATTCTCGCGATCAAATACTCTCCGAGCCCCAGCCATGACCAGAGATCAATCAGCAGACCGGTCAGTGTTGTTGTAATAAAGGGACTTATCGGCGGGTATTTTTTGTTCCAGAGCATCCACCATGTCAGGAAGAAGAGGGACACGATAGCCGAACAAATGCCCATGCCCAGCATAAGTATTTTATCGATCGAGATGATCAAGACGTCTAGTGGGTCGGTACCCAGTTGACTGATGATGAAGCACTTGGCGCCCAGCGAAAAGAGACCGACACCCGTCAAGTACATCAGGATCTGGTCCTTCTTGAAACGCCGCAGATTTAGCACTTGCGTGCCAATGTGCTGGGTGAAAGAGTATGACTTTTTTCCACACTTTATCTTTTCATCTTCCATGCGAACACCATCCCTGGAGAGAATATTTTATTATGAGTGCGTCACGCTAAAGAGCAGGGCTATTGATTGCCCTCAGGCTTTCAGGCTGGAAATAGACTAGCGCTCTGCTTTATTTTGGTGCATGCTTTTTTTAATGAAAAACGCGGGCTTTTCATTAAAATTTATACTTTTAACCGGGGAAAACGCACATGGATCGTATAGACGTCAAAATCCTGGGTAAGGTACAGGACTGTGGTCGCATTTCCATCACAGAGCTTTCCAAGCACGCAGGTCTTTCTATTCCTGCCACCAATGACAGGTTGCGTAAACTTGAAGACTCAGGGGTGATCAAGGGCTATTACGCTCAGTTAGATCCAACCAAACTGGGGTATGGCATATCAGCTGTCGTCGGCATCACCACTCTCAAGCCGGCGAAGTCCAAATTAATAGCAACGCTCACCGACATACCCGAAGTCGTCGAGTGCCTGCACATCACCGGAAACGACTCCTATCTGATCCGGATCTACGCCAGATCCATGGCTGAGATCGAGGACATCATTGCGAAAATCAACGCCTACGGAGAGACGCGCACCAGCATTGTCCTGTCCATTCCTATCGAGAGAAGAAAGCTCGCCCCATGAGCCTGGGTGCTGCGCACTGACTACGTGCTCTGCTGAACAAACATGGCTCACCCCTCAAGGCTGTGCACCAGGTTTTCAATCGCTTCCAGAGCTGCCTCATCCGCAGGCGCCGGTGCGGGACTTGCGCTGCGCATCTGGTACGCAAGACGGTACTCACTGGGGGTGCAACTGGCGTATTGCTTGAAGGCGCGGGCGAAGTAGGAAGGGTCCTTGAAACCTGCCTCGTAGCCGATGCTGGTGATGGGCATCTGGCTGTTATCGAGCAGCTCCTTGGCAAAGCTCATGCGTTTGTTCAGCACGTAGTCGGTGAAGCCGAGCCCGTTGGCTTCCTTGAACACCCTGCTGAAGCGAAACGTGGTCATGCCGCAGCGCTTGGCCAGATCGCGCTGATCGATGCTTTCGCGAAAATGCTGGTCGATGTACAGCATGATGTGGCTGAGGGCCTGGTGTTTCTGGTGCCCGGAGGTCAGGCGGATACTGTCCGGCAGGGTCGGGGAGTGGTCGATCTGCGAGGTCTTGCCCCGGCCATTGGTATTGCGACGCAACTCGCACAGTTGCACCACGGCCGTCAGGTAGCGCTTTCTCTCGGCGGTAGACAGGGGCACCACCATGTATTCCCAGACGCTGGAGCGCATGGCCCACACCGCCAGTTCTTCGGAGTGCTGCACGGTGAACATGGTGATGGGGATGGCCGGAACGGTCCGCTTGATCTCCAACAGGCGCCGCAGGCCCGGCGTGTCCGGGCGATCGAAGTGGATGCAGATCATGTCGACCTGTTCCCCGCTGGGCAGCATGGCGTTTTTTGCCAATGTGCAATCGCACGTGTCCAGGAACTGGGAAATGAGTTCCTTGGTGGACCGATCATGAGTCAGATCGAACCATAACAGCTTTGGCTTGCCAGTCAGATGTGACGTCATAGGACGACTACCCAGAGGTTCTTTCTGCCCTTTAGCTAGCAGTATTGTCACTGTGCTATCACTTCGCCGAATAATTTTTTATAAAAATTCGATCTTTTAGCGCCACCCCCGTCACGGGATGCTGGCGAGCGCCCCTTTGCGCTGCGGCACGGATGGATTTCCCGCCCCCTGGCGCCTTTTCCATCCCCGCAAAAAAATCCTAGCGATGTGCAAAATCCTCCTAACGGCTATGACCACCTGCTGACTAGGGTTGCATCAGGCAGTTCGCAATGTACTGCCCCTTGAAAAAACAACCCCGATGAGGTGTGCGAAATGACTCTTCAAACTATCAAGGCTTCGGTACTGAAGTTCGCCAAAGATGAAGATGGCCTGACCATTGTGGAATATGCAGTGGCCGGCGGGTTGATCACCGTATTGGTGGCCGCCGCGTTTGTTCTTCTGGGCGGCGCCGTGAATACCAAGATCCGTGCACTGTGCCAGGCGGTCAACGGCAACGTTGCCTGCTGACCGCGGCAACTTGCAGCGACGGGGACACGGTACCTTTCAAGGAATAACGCTTGCGACTCTTTTGCAGTGAGTACAACGAATCAATCAAATGGACTTTGCGCTGTCCCCTCTACCCAAGTTTTTAGCAGTACTTCTTATCAGCGTGAGGTTCATGAAATGACTTTCCAGACAATAAGAACTTCGATCAGCAAGTTCGCCAAAGATGAAGACGGCCTGACCATTGTTGAATACGCGGTGGCGGGTGGCTTGATCACGGTGTTGGTGGCAGCGGCATTCGTCCTTCTGGGCGGTGTGGTGGATACCAAGATCCGTGCGTTGTGCCAAGCCGCCAATGGCAACGTCGCCTGCTAACAATAACCAAACTAGGGAGACGCATCATGTCCATGGAATTGCTGGTGTCGACGGTACTGCTGGTAGGACTGCTGGGTGTGGCGGTGGTGAGCGATCTGCGTCGCCACCGCATCCCCAACACGCTGGTCCTGTTGGGCCTTGCCCTGGGGTTGGCCGGCCAGGTTTATACTGGTGGGCTCGGCGGCCTGGGCGACAGCCTGTTGGGCATGCTGATCTGTTTCGGGTTGTTCCTGCCCATGTATGCGGTCGGTGGCATGGCCGCCGGTGACGTCAAGCTGATGACCATGGTCGGCAGCTTCCTGCCTTTTCATTACGCACTGTGGGCGGCGCTGTTCAGCCTGATCGCCGGCGGTGTGTGCGGTTTCCTGATCGTCCTGGCCCGGGGCCAACTGCTCCAGACCCTGGGGCGTTACTGGCTGATTGTGCGAGCCCAGTCCTATCTGGCGCCGACTTCCGATGAAGTGGCCGGCAAACCCTTTCCTTATTCGATTGCGATCCTGATCGGCACTTTGAACAGCGTCTACTGGCAACTGGTTGCCGGCGGCTGGGGAGTCTAGTCATGCACGTCATCAACGATAGCGATGCCTACCCCAGCGAACGGGAAGCGGTCCAGCGCCTGGCGCCACAGCCATGCACCATTCGCGACACCGGCCTGAGCGACAGCTTCCTGGGTGAACTGGTGTGCAAGCACCTGCACGACGCCGGTGTGCTGGACATGTCGCGGCTGGTGGAGCGCCTGGCCCTGACCGGCGCGGTACTGGAAGAAGTCCTGGCGTTCCTGCGCAAGGACGGTCGCGTCGAAGTGCTGGGCCAGTTGGGACAATCGGGCGGGCAGACGCTGCGTTATGGCCTGACCGAGCGCGGCCGCAGTTCGGCGCGTGACGCCCTGTCCCGTAGCGGCTACATCGGCGCGGCGCCATTCCCGGTGAGCACCTATCGCTCGCTGATCAAGATCCAGACCATTCACCATGGCCGCATCACCGCCAAGGACATGCATCAGGCGCTGGCCGGCCTGGTGCTGAGCCAGGGCATGCTCGACCAGTTGGGCGTGGCCCTGAATTCCGGGCGGGCGATCATGATCTACGGCCCGGCGGGCACGGGCAAAACCTATGTCAGCAGCCGATTGATCCGGCTGTTCGCCGAGGCGATCTGGGTGCCCCATGCCATCGTTATCAACGAATCGGTGATCGAGATCTACGACCCGCAGGTGCACCAGCGCCTGGATGACAACGGCCAATCGAACAACCTGATGCTCAACGAAGGCATCGACCGCCGGCTGCTGTGCTGCAAACGCCCGATCGTCATTACCGGCGGCGAGCTGAGCATGGAACAGCTGGACGTGCGCTACGACCCTTTCACCCGGCAATACCAGGCGGCGTTGCAGCTCAAGGCCAGCAACGGTCTGTTCATCATCGATGACATGGGCCGCCAGCGCATGGCCCCAGCCGAGTTGCTCAACCGCTGGATCGTGCCCATGGAGGAGAAGCGCGACTTCATCAACCTGGGCGGCGGCCGGCATTGCGAATTGCCGTTCGACCTGGTGCTGGTGTTTTCCACCAACCTCAATCCCCTTGAATTGGCCGACGAGGCCTTCCTGCGGCGCATTGGCTACAAGGTGCAGTTCGGCTACCTCAAGCCTGAGGAATACGAACAAATCTGGCGCCAGGAGTGCGAACGCCTGGGCATCCCCTATGACCCGCTGTTGGTGCGCTATGTCCTGCAGCGGCTGTATGCCGGCGAAGGCATGCCGCTGGTGCCTTGCCATCCCCGTGACCTGTTGAACATGGCGCTCGACCGCCAGCGTTACCTGGGCGGTTCCGGGCCCCTGTCGCCGCAAGAGCTGGAATGGGCCTGGCACAACTACTTCGTTCAGCTCGACTTCCTTTGATCTGGAGATACCGACATGAGCTCTCGTACGCTTCCCCTGATAGGCGTTTCCCTGGTAATGGGCCTTGGTGCCGCATGGATGGCCGACTCCTGGCTGAGCGCACGACTCAACGCGACCCCCGATGACCACTTGCGAAGCGTGGTGGTCGCCACGGTGGAAATCCCCTTCGGGCAAATGGTCGAGGCCCAGCAAGTCACGACCGTGCGCATGCCCATGGACACGATCCCGGACGACGCCTTCGATGCCAGCGAGCAGGCTGTAGGCAAGATCGCCACCTTCGACATCCTGCGCGGCGACATCGTGCGGGGCGCGCGCCTGAGCGAGCACTTGGGAGGCAGCACCCTGGCTTCGCTGATCGCACCGGACAAACGGGCCATTTCGGTACGAGTGGATGATGTGGTCGGCGTGGGTGGCTTCCTCTTGCCGGGCAACCGGGTCGATGTCCTGGCGACCAAGACCACCAGCGCCGGCAGCAACAGCGCGACATCCCGGACCATCCTGGAAAACCTGCGGGTGCTGGCCGTGGACCAGACCGCAGGCACGGACAAGACCCAACCCGTAGTGGTGCGGGCCGTGACGCTGGAAATGTCCGCCACCGAAGCGGAATTGCTGGTCACTGCGCAGACCGAGGGCAAGCTGCAATTGGCCTTGCGCAACCCGTTGAACCTGGAGAAAAAGGCCGTGGCCGTTGCGCCGCCAGCCCCGGCGCCAGTCATGGCGATGGCCGCTCCACTGCCAAAACCCGCGGTGCAGCGCAGTGCCAAACCGCAAGGCGGGGCGATCACGCTGATCCGCGGAGTTGAAAGCAGTGTGATCAATGTCCGCTGAGTAACGCCTCCTATGCCAGGCCCTTGCGGGCCGTGGCGATGCCGATCCTCAAACGTTGTAATGAGGGCTCGATGATGAATGCCAATATCCGGCGCCAGGGAGGGGCGGTAAGTGTACTGATGGTGATCGCGCTGGTAGCGATTTCCATGATGGCGGCGTTGGCCCTGGATGGTGGGCACATGCTGTTGAACAAGACGCGCCTGCAAAATGCGGTGGATGCCGCGGCCCTGGGCGGGGCCAAGACCCTGAGCCAGGTGACTGGCGGCATCAACATGGCCAGCACCACCCGCGCGGCGGCCCTGGACACGCTCAACAGAAATGCCAACGCCGTCGGCAACACCGAGTTGGCCACCGCAATCGCCGGCAACCCGGGTGCGTTTGCCGAGGTGGAACTCTCCAGCAGCGTCTACGGCCCGTTCTCCTACCCAGGACCTAGCGATGCCAAATACGTACGGGTGTCGGTGTCCAGCTATCAATTGAACGGCTTTTTCTGGAGCTTCGTGCAAACGATGGGCAGCGCCGGCTTGGGCAACAAGCGCGTGGCGGCGATTGCCACTGCCGGTCCCAGCCCCACCTCTCCTTGTGACCTGGCGCCGTTGATGGTCTGTGGCGATCCCACTCAATACAACCCGGCCGCCGGCAACTTCTGGGGGTATCAGTTTGGCGACCTGGAAGTCTTGAAAACGGCAGCAGGGAACACCTCGCCCATCGGCCCGGGCAACTTCCAATTGCTCGATTTCGGCTCAGGCGGCAGCGCAGTCCGGGAGGATCTGGCCGGTGGTGGCTCGGTTTGCCGCAGTGTCGGCGACAACGTCCAGACTGCGCCAGGTAATAAAGCCGGCCCAACTTCCCAAGGTTTGAATACGCGCTTCGGTATCTACAACGGCCCGGTCAGTTCTTCGGACTACCCACCGGACCTGGTCACGTCCTCAGGCACCCCGGCGATCACCTACAACGATTCGCTCTCCCAGGCGCAATACAAAGGTCAGTCCATCACCTCGAGCAACGGCGATCTCTCGGCAGGCGGCGAGGCGATACAGGACTACAACGACTGGCGGGCCCAGGTCGCCGCCTGTGTGGCGGGGGGCGCCAGCGGTTGTGAAAGCAACGGGGTTTTCGAGCGTCGGATGCTGAAGATCGTGATTGGCGATTGCGCCGGGAAACTGAGCGGCTCGACGTCGATTCCGGTCTTGGGGTTCGGCTGCTATTTCGTCCTGCAGCCGGTGAACGGTGGTGGTTCGGAGTCGATCATCTTTGGCCAGTTCGTCCAGGAGTGCGAGGGCGACAACGTACCCGGCCCGACGCCGTCCACTGATTCCGGCCCACAGATCATTCAGCTCTACAAAACCTATCTCAACGGCAGCGGCACTCCGAGCACCGACTCGTAGGAGGCGTCATGGGACTTTCTCATTTCAAACCAGCACAAGCCCAACAAGGCGTGGCGCTGGTGGAGTTCACCCTGGTGCTGCCGTTGCTGCTGTTGTTGCTGCTGGCCTTCGGTGAGTTCGGTCGCATGCTCTACCAGTACAACGTGCTGTTGCAGGCCAGTCGCGATGCCGACCGCTTCGTCGCCAGTCAGGCGTGGAACACCACCCTGGGCAGCATCACGCTGAACAACACGTTGCTGACCCAGACAAAAAACGTTGCGGTGTATGGCGTGCCCAGTGCTACCGGCACCGCCGTGGTGTCAGGGTTGACCACGGCTCACGTGCAGGTCGCCGCTGAGGGCATCGATCATGTGCGCGTCACCATCACCTACCCCTTCTGCCCGGTGATTGGTGCGGGCAACTGCACGGGTTCGATCCCAGGGTTTTTCGGCAATGCCATTCCGCTGGGCATCCAGTTGGTCGCAACCACTGTCATGAGGGCGCTGTGATGAATAACAAACACATGCGCGGCACTTACATCGTGGAGTTCTCCTTCGTGGGCTTGCTGGTGTTCATCCTGCTGTTCGGCGTGGTGGAAATGGGCCGGCTGTACTTTACGGTCAACGCGCTGGATGAAGCGGCGCGGCGCGGTGTGCGCCTGGCGGCAGTGTGCAATATCAGCGACCCGGTGGTGTTGCGCCGGGCCATCTTCAACGCCGCGACGGACGCCGGCACCAGTCAACTGATCAGCAACCTGGCGACCTCGAACCTGGCGCTGACCTACCTGGACGTCAATGGCGCCGTGGTAGCGAACCCCGCCGACACGTCCGGCGCCACCGGCTTTCGTGCCATCCGCTATGTTCGGCTGAGCGTGCAGAACTTCGTTTTCAACCTGTTCATTCCCGGGTTAGGCGTGCCCATTACCTTGCCCGCGTTCCGGGCAACCTTGCCACGCGAAAGCCTTGGGCGTCATTCCGATTCCGGGGAGATCACACCATGCTGAACACTAGGGAAACTCCGCTTTCGACCGCGACTGGCAGAGCCGGGCTGCGGATACTGATCAGCAGCCGCGATGCCACGTCCCTGCGTGACCTGCAATGCGTCTGCCAGCGCATGCCTGGCCTGGAGGTGAGCACACGCCTGGTCAGCAACGGCCATGTGGACCCGCTCTACGGTCTGGACCGCATGCCCGACCTGCTGCTGCTACGCGTCAGCCACCTGTGGCGCGAAGAGTTGTCAGCCTTGCTGCAGCGTCCGGCCCATGAACGTCCGCCGATGCTGGTGTGTGGTCCCTTGGGTGAGCAGGAGGGCATGCGCCTGGCGATGCAGGCCGGCGCCCGGGACGTGCTGCCCGAACCCATCGCCGATACCGAATTGGTGGCGGCGTTGAATCGTCTGGTCGCGGATGTGCGCCTGGGCAGTGGCAACGAGGGCAAGCTGGTCGCCGTGATCAGCGCCAAGGGTGGCTCCGGCGGGACCCTGGTGGCGTGCAACCTGGCCCAGCAGCTCAGCGCCCGGGCAGGCAATACCTTGCTGCTGGACATGGACCTGCAATTTGGCAGCGTGACCCATTACCTGGACGTGGCGCAGTCCCACAGTCATCTGGAAGTACTGCAACAGGTCGACGACATGGACAGCGTCGCGCTGCGGGGCTTTTGCAGCCACTTCAGCCCGACCCTGCACGTACTGGGTGGCCGGGCTGGTGAGTTGTGCCTGCCCCAGGATGCCCAACCGGAACAGCTCGACGCCCTGTTGCAACTGGCCCGCGCCAGTTATGACTGGGTGGTGGTGGACCTGCCGCGGCAGATCGATCACCTCACCGGCTCGGTGCTGGAGCAGGTGGACCGGGTGTATGTGGTGGTGCAACAGAGCGTCAGCCACCTGCGCGATGCCAGTGCCCTGGTGCGCATCCTTCGCGAAGACCTGGGCGTGCGCGGGGATCAGTTGCAGATCGTGATCAACCGCTATGACAAAAACGCCGCCGTCAGCCTCAAGGACATCGGCGAGGCCCTGCGTTGCCCGAACCTGTCGAAATTGCCCAATGACTTCAACCTGGTCAGCCAGAGTCAGAACACTGGCGTGCCGTTGGGGCTGCATGCGCCGAAGGCGGCAATCACCGCCGCCCTGCGCGATTTGACCGAAGACCTGGTCGGTCACCAGATGGCCACAGACAAGGGCCTGCTTAAACGCGCCTTCAACCGTTTTTTCGGGGGATGACCCATGATCAGCGACTTTCGTAACCGCTTGCGCAAACAGCCCGCCAAACCTGGCACTTCAGCGGGCGCCCAACCCGGCGACGGCCTGCCGGACCCGACAGACGCGTTGATGGCCTGGGAGCAAGCTATCCCCGACGTGCTGTACGAAACCCGCAGCCAGGTCACGCCGGTGGAGGCCGAGTGGCGGGAAAAGATCTACCAGCAACTGCTCAAGGTCATGGACCTGTCGTTGCTCGATACCCTGGAACAAGTCGAGGCCGCGCGGCAGATACGCGATATCTGCCAACGTCTGCTCGAGGAACATTCGGCACCGGTGAGTACGGCCAGCCGGCAATTGATCATCAAGCAGATCACCGATGAAGTGCTCGGCCTCGGGCCGCTGGAACCGTTGTTGGCCGACCATAGCGTGTCCGACATCCTGGTCAACGGCTTTGCCTCGGTCTACGTCGAACGCTTCGGCAAGTTGCAACGCACCGACGTGCGTTTTCGCGACGACCAGCATTTGCTGAACATCATCGACCGCATCGTTTCCAGCTTGGGGCGACGTATCGACGAGTCCTCGCCCTTGGTGGACGCCCGGCTCAAGGACGGTTCGCGGGTCAACGCGATCATTCCACCGCTGGCCATCGACGGTCCGAGCATGTCGATCCGGCGCTTCGCCGTGGACCTGCTCAACACCGACAGCCTGATCCAGGTCGGCACCATGACCCCGGCCATTGCCTTGCTGCTCAAGGCCATCGTTCGCGGGCGCCTGAACGTGCTGATCTCCGGCGGCACCGGCAGCGGCAAGACCACCATGCTCAACGTGCTGTCCAGTTTCATTCCCCACAACGAACGCATCGTCACCATTGAGGATTCGGCCGAGTTGCAACTGCAGCAACCCCACGTGGTACGCCTGGAAACCCGCCCGTCGAACATCGAGGGGCGCGGCGAGGTGAGCCAGCGGGAGTTGGTGCGCAACAGCCTGCGGATGCGTCCGGACCGCATTGTCATTGGCGAGGTGCGCGGCGCCGAGGCGATGGACATGCTCACGGCGATGAACACCGGCCACGACGGCTCCTTGACCACCATCCACGCGAACACGGCACGGGATGCGTTGGGGCGAGTCGAGAACATGGTGTCGATGACTGGGGCGACTTTTCCGATCAAGGCCATGCGTCAACAAATTGCCTCGGCCATCGATGTGGTGATCCAACTGGAGCGTCAAGAAGACGGCAAGCGACGCGTGGTGAGCATGCAAGAGATCAACGGGATGGAAGGAGAGATCATCACCATGACCGAAATTTTCTCCTTCGTGCGCCAGGGCATCGGTGAACATGGCGAGGTGCTCGGGGAGTATCGGCCCAGTGGCATGATCCCGGCCTTCCGCGATGTGCTGGCCAAGCGTGGCATCGAACTGCCGCTGACCTTGTTTCGTCCTGAGTGGATGGAGGGCCGGACGTCATGAACAATATCCCCAGTGAATTCATCCTGATGTTCCTTGGCATGGTGTTCATCGCCGTATTCCTGCTGTCCCAGGGCGTGGTGGTGCCGGTGTTCGGCGAGGCCGGCAGGATGCGCAAGCGCATTCGCGGGCGCCTGCATGTACTGGAGAAAGCCAACCACTTGCCCAACATGCAGACCGTGTTGCGGCAGAAATACCTGACGCGCCTGTCCCCCTTGGAAGCGCGCCTGGAACAGCTGCCGTTCATGGCCAACCTGACCCAACTGATCGAACAGGCCGGGCATGAATACCGCGCTTATCGGGTCATGCTGCTCGGTCTGGCCCTGGGGGCGGCGGCGGGTGCCTTGGTGCTGATGGTCTCGCCGATCTGGTGGCTGGCGCTGCTGGCGACGTTCGTCGCGACCTGGCTACCGGTGCTGAAAATCCTGCGTGACCGCAACAAGCGTTTCGCCGCCTTCGAGGAAGGTTTGCCGGATGCACTGGACGCCATGTGCCGTGCCTTGCGCGCCGGGCACCCGTTCAACGAAACCCTGCGCCTGGTCGCCGAGGAGCACAAAGGGCCGGTCGCCCAGGAATTCGGCATGACGTTTTCCGACATCAACTATGGCAACGATGTGCGCCGGGCCATGCTCGGCCTGCTGGAGCGCATGCCGAGCATGACGGTGATGATGCTGGTGACTTCGATCCTCATCCACCGCGAGACCGGCGGCAACCTGACCGAAGTGCTGGAACGCCTGAGTCGCTTGATTCGTGGGCGGTTTCGTTTCCAGCGCAAGATCAGGACGCTGTCGGCGGAAGGGCGCATGTCGGCCTGGGTGCTGGTGGCGATCCCGTTCGTGCTGGCGATCGCCATCGTGCTCACCAGCCCCAGCTACATGCCGGTGCTGATCAATGACCCCATAGGGCACAAGCTGATCATCGGCGCGTTCTGCGCCATGTTGATCGGGATTTTCTGGATAAGAAAGATCATCCGGATCCAGGTTTAAGCGCTGTCGCGCCGAGAGGTTTCAGTCATGGACTTTTT
Organism: Pseudomonas sp. Root401; assembly: GCF_001425105.1. NCBI lineage: Bacteria > Pseudomonadati > Pseudomonadota > Gammaproteobacteria > Pseudomonadales > Pseudomonadaceae > Pseudomonas > Pseudomonas sp. Root401. The sequence continues at coordinate 90,513 of NZ_LMDO01000055.1, forward strand.
GCTCGGATTGTTGAGTCGGTTTACCGGTAACGAAGAACTGGCACGCCTATTGTTCATTGCCGCGATTGGCCTCAGCGCGGTGCTGGCGGCCGTCGCGCTCCTGCTGTTGATGTTGGGCCTGCAGGATCCGGTGCAGCGGCGCCTGGCGCTGATCAAGCGCGGTTACGCTGGCAACATCGCAGGGCAGGAGGCACCCGGTAACCTGCAGCTCTTGCTGGAGCGGGTTGGCCAGCGCTTTGCCTCGACCGACCAGGCCCACACGTCGGCCACCCAGACCTTACTGACCCACGCCGGTTACCGGTCTGCCTCGGCGGTGCAGATGTATTGGGCCGTGCGCCTGATGCTGCCGCTGTTGCTGGTCGGCGTTGCGTTGTTGCTATTGCCGATGGTCAAGGTTTCAGTGGCCATCGGCTTGCTGGGGGTGACTCTCGTGGCGGGCATCGGTTGGTTGCTGCCGGCGATCTACGTCGGCAAGCGCAAGCAGGCACGCCAAGGCCGGCTGCGCGCCGCGTTCCCGGATGCGCTGGACCTGATGGTGGTTTGCGTCGAGTCGGGCCTGGCGCTACCTACGACGATCGAGCGGGTGGCTGAAGAGATGTCGGTCAGCCAGGTCGAACTGGCCGAGGAACTGGCGCTGGTCAATGCGCAGATCCGGGCGGGCATCACCAGCACCGAGGCCCTCAAGCAACTGGCCGTGCGTACTGGCCTGGAGGATATCCAGGGCCTGGTCAGCCTGCTGGCGCAAAGTATCCGATTCGGCACCAGCGTGGCCGATACCCTGCGGATCTACGCCGATGAGTTTCGCGACCGGCGTACCCAGGCTGCGGAAGAAATGGGGGCCAAGATTGGCACCAAGCTGATCTTTCCGCTGATTTTCTGCCTGTGGCCGAGCTTTTTCCTGGTTGCCATTGGTCCGGCCATGATCGGTGTGTTCAGGGCCTTTGGGAATATGTAGATCGGTGGGTATTCATGAGTCTTGTGTTTACCACAGTCCCATTGTGTGCGAGCTTGCTCGCGAAGGCGGCCTGACGGCTGGCCTTGCTCTTGTTGACCGGGTACATATCCATTCCTGCGGTAACGGCTGCTTAGGGTTTCGCCCTGACGGCGACTCACTTTTGAGAAGCCCGGGAGCCGGCCCAGTCAAAAGTAAGCAAAACGCTTCATGGCCCACCACTCGGTGCCTCGCTTAGGCTCGGCATGCCCGAACGAAGGCATTGCTCCGTGGGCCGCCGCGAAGGGCCATCCATGGCCCCGCGCAGCTATCCCGGCATCCATGCCGGGATGCCCACTGCGCAATGCCTGCGTTCGGCCATCGTGGTTAACGGGGCGCCGAGATCAACGTCCACCGCGAGGCGGCCTAGTAGCCGACCTGGCTCTCCCGGTCGTGCACCCCTCAGATCTGTTTGAGCAGGACCTGTGGGAGCAAAGCTTGCTCGCGAGGCGGCCTGACAGCCGGCCTGGCTCGCCCGGTCGTACACCCATCAGATCTGTTTGAGCAGGACCTGTGGGAGCAAGGCTTGCTCGCGAGGCGGCCTGACAGCCGACCTGACTCTCCCGGTCGTACACCCATCAGATCTGTTTGAGCAGGACCTGTGGGAGCAAAGCTTGCTCGCGAGGCGGCCTGACAGCCGGCCTGGTTCTCCCGGTCGTGCACCCATCAGATCTGTTTGAGCAGGACCTGTGGGAGCAAAGCTTGCTCGCGAGGCGGCCTGACAGCCGACCTGACTCTCCCAGTCGTACATCCATCAGATCTGTTTGAGNTGAGCAGGACCTGTGGGAGCAAAGCTTGCTCGCGAGGCGGCCTGACAGCCGGCCTGGTTCTCCCGGTCGTGCACCCATCAGATCTGTTTGAGCAGGACCTGTGGGAGCAAAGCTTGCTCGGCGAGGCGGCCTGACAGCCGACCTGACTCTCCCAGTCGTACCCCGATCCAATTAATGTGGGAGCGAGCCTGCTCGCGATAGCGGTGGGTCAGTTACATGAGTGTTGGGGGCCCCAGGTTTTTCCGGCGGTCAGTCAAAAGACCGCAGCCCTTGGCAGTTCCTACATCGGATCAAATGTAGGCGCTGTCGAGGGCTGCGGTCTTTTCGTTTCCAGCGTGCTTCATTTGCTGCTGGTGATTTCTCCTGCCGAGTCCTGGTCAAAGAACTCCGGGATCGGGTAGTTGAAGCTGTTGAGCCAACGCTGCATGGCCATCTCGCGTTCGGCGGACGAGGCGGTTTGCAGGTTGGTGGAGGCCACCACGCCGCGAATCTGCAGTTGCATCCAGCTCTCGGTGCCTTGCTGTGCTGGCGAAGAGGGGCCAGGCTCAATGGCCCAGGCGCTGCTGGACAGGCCCACCATGCACACGATCATCAATTGTTTGGTCATCATTTTCTGGACTCCTCGTAACGCTCTACTTGACCGCGCCGGTTGAAGCATCGACAACTTCGGTCAGGCGGTTGGGGGGTGACGTCACTGCCTGAGGGGCCGAGCCCCTGATCTTTTCCGCACGGGCCTGGGCATCCGCCACTTGCTGGGGGCTCAGCTTGGCCATGTTCGCGAGCTCGGCGGCCTGCTTCCAGTTGTCCTGGTAGATCAGCAGGGTCACCATGTTGAGCGCGGCCAGCGTGTCAGACTGCTGGAGCTCCATGGCGGTCATGAACTCGAAGCGGGCTTCTGAAATGCGTCGTTGATTGAGGTAGACGACCCCCAGGTCATTGCGGATCTTGCCGTCGGTCGGGGCCATTTTTGCTGCGCGTTCGAGGTATTGCGTAGCGGTCGCATTGTCATTTTTGGCGACCGCCAACTGGCCAAGACCATGTTCGCCATCAGCGGCCAGGCATGTCCCGAGCAGGCTTTGGTACAACGGTGCGGCCTCGTTGCGCCCCATCAGGCGCAGCACCCGGGCCTTGCGCAGGCGGACCTGGACCAAGTCCTCGGGCAAGCGTTCGAGGTTTGCCAGGCTGGCGTACAAACGGCCCTCGTTGGCCATGTCTTCAGCCATGTTCAGGGCCAATTCCTGGTCGGATCCTGGCTTGGCGCAATCGGCCGAGCGTGAAGCCACCACGCCATTGCTGGCACAACCGGCGAGCATCAAGGTTGCCGCTAATGCGATCACTGTTTTCATTGAATGCCCCTTGGCAACCCGTTGGAGAACGGATGCCTTGCACATCAGTCGCCGGCTCATTTGGAAAGCCCGCTGCGGTTGTCAAACTCGCCACTTTCGAGGAAGTACATGCGGTAGAAATTCGGGTCGTAATTGCGCAGTTGCTCACCCGGCAATGTTGGCAGTTGCGCGTCGGCAGCCAACGGTTGGACCAGGTGCGGGGTGACGATCATCAGCAGCTCGCGCTCTTCGCGGTTGATGGCGTTGTCGCGAAAGAACGCGCCGAGGATCGGCACATCGCCAAGCCCCGGAAACTTGTTCACCTGTGAGCTGTTGCGGGTGCTGATCAGGCCACTGATGACAAAACTTTCGCCATCGGCCAGGGCGATGCTGGTATCGGTACGGCGCACTGTGAGTGCTGGCACCAGTGTCCCGGCGATGTTCACCGCGTTGGTGAAGTCCAGCTCACTGACTTCCGGTGCCACCTTCAGCACGATGCGATTCTTGCCGATGACGGTGGGGGTCAGGGTCAGGCGAATACCGAACTCCTTGTACTCGATGGACACGTTGTCGCTGCCGGCACTGGGCACCGGGATCGGCACTTCGCCGCCGGCCAGGAAGCTTGCGCTCTGCCCGCTGAGGGCCACCAGGCTTGGCCGCGCCAGGGTATAGGCGAAACCACTGCCTTCCAACGCGTTGATCATCAACAGGGTTTGGCCGGTGGCGAAAGACAGGTTGAACATGTCGTTGTTGGCCGGCAACGAAGGCCGGACAACTCCGCCGATGGTGGGCAAGGTCCTCGGCGAACCGAACAGGAAGTTGCCACGGCTGCCGAAAATCGACGTCGAGGCTTCCTTGAGTTTGGTCCGGCTGACCTCAACGAAACGAATGTCGGTCTGCACCTGGGCGAGCAGCATAGGGTCTTCGGAGGGGATGCTCGCAGCGCTGGTCAGCGCCTCGGTGGCCCGGCCTTTGACAAAGACCATGCTCTGGCGCGGTATCTTCGAACAGTCGGTCCAGACCATCAGGCTGGTGGCGCCGGGCGCCAGGCCTGTGAGGATGAAGGCATCGTTGCCACTGGGCTGCACATCGGCAATTTTCGGATCGCCGACCGCCAACTTCGTCACGGGGGCGAGGATGCGCAGTTCGCTCTGGTGCCCTTGGCCGACCTCGAAGGTCGCCGGCAAATTGTCCAGTTGCGAACAATTTGCCGCTGCGGCCTGGGCCGCCTCCAAGCCAAGACCCATCCAGAACAGGCCATGAATGAAATGTTTTAAAACGGGTGCAGTGCGCTGGGTCATGAAGTGATCCTCGATGAAGAGACCATCCCTAGGCTTAACTATTTGCCTCGGATCACTTAAGAGGCCCGGGCTGCCCCTTTCCATCTCGCCTGACCGTTCATTGATGCCGGTTTCAGGCCTCGTCGCTATAAGCAAACGGGCGCATTTCACCGGCCTGACTGAACGACAGGCTGCTTGCAAACAACGTTTCGGTACCCGGGATCTCCGGGATTTTCGAAGGCAGTGACGGTGTCGATCAGGTCGCTTCAGGAGCGTTTTACCGACCCCGTCCTTGCTTCTGTTTGACGGTAGTTCAAGCATGGCAAAGCGCCACGCCCTGAATCAAAAAAATGACTAAAAAGTGACGGAAGGGAAAGTCTCGCTCAAACAGGCGTCAATAATCCGTCTTTTTGTGTTGAGAGGCACTGTTCGCAGGGGCAGATCTGGCAGTGGGAGGCGAGGCCTGCGAGCCACTCCTGGTCGCAGGGGCTGGCGGCTATCAGGCCACGTGGTAGTGCACTGACAGTGTTCCTTTCTTTTGCGAAAGCGAGGCGATGGTGACTGTTCCCAGTTCCTGTAGGCGCTGCACGTGAGTACCGCCACAACCGTAGGCGGTCAGTTCACCGAAACCGACTTCGCGCAGGCCTTCGCGCAACGTGATCAGGCGCGGCAGGTCATCGGCAATCCATTCGTCAATGCCTTGCTGAATCATTGAGATGTCCAGTTCCTGAGGATTTTCCCCTGGCTGGAACTGCACGCGGCTTTCACCGGGCCAGTGATGGGCCTTGATCGGCGTCCAGCCACGGGTCTCGGCGAAATGGCCGATCAGGTGCCCAGCCGAGTGCAGGCGCGCATTCAACTGTCGGCGCTGCGCATCCACGCTGATCGCCGCCGTGCCCAAGGCCACCGGACTGTCGACGTAATGGACGATCTGCGGCCCTTCCTGGACCACGCGCAGCACCTGGCTTTCACCGATCCATCCGGTGTCGCAGGGCTGACCACCACCCTGGGGATGGAACAGTGTGGCGTGCAGCACCACGGCAAATTCATGCTCCCGGGGGCTGCAATCCAGGACTTCAACGTTGGCCTTGAGGTCATCGCTATGGAAAAAGAGGCGAAGCGTCATGTGCCATATCCACATCAGAAATTGTGATGGGATTATAGGTAGGGCGTAAAAGGGTGATAATCCGTTCAAATTTCAAAGGACTGTTGCGCCATGAGCACAAATCTACCGTTGCCGTTGCTGGCCGAAATGGCCATCTTCGTCAAGGTCGTGGAGACCGGCAGTTTCTCCGAGGCGGCCCGCCAGTCAGGTTCATCGCCGTCGGCCATCAGCCGCAGTATTTCTCGCCTGGAGAAAGCCCTGGCGACCCGTTTGTTGCAACGCACCACCCGCAAGTTGCGTTTGAGCGATGGCGGGGAGGAGGTGTTCAAGCGCTGTCAGGAAATGGTCGCCGCCGCTCGGTCGGTGATGGAAATCAGTGGGCAGTTCACCCAGGAGGCTGAAGGCCGTATCCGTGTCAGCGTGCCCAAGGCGGTGGGGCGTTTCGTGATTCATCCGCACATGCCCGAATTCTTGCGTCGTTATCCGAAGGTCGATGTGGAGCTGTTCCTGGAGGATCGACAGGTTGACCTGATCGACGATCATGTCGACCTGGCCATCCGGATTACCGATCAACCTCCGGTCGGGCTGGTGGGGCGTCAGTTGCTGACCATCGATCACCTGCTCTGCGCCACGCCGCAGTACCTGGCGGAACACGGTACGCCCACGCATCCTCACGACCTGTTGGAACACAGCTGCATTTACCTGGGGGCAACCCCGAACGATGCGCGGTGGAAGTTCAAGAAAGGCAGCAAGTCCGTCACCGTCGGCGTGCACGGGCGCTACGCGGCCAATCACACGGGCGTGCGGTTGGGGGCCGTCTTGCAGCACATCGGCATTGGCAGCCTGCCGTACTTCACCGCCCGTCATGCCTTGGAGCAAGGCTTGATCGTGCAGGTATTGGCCGACTGGACGTTCCTGGCGTCCTACCACGGTGGCTTGTGGTTGCTGCATTCGCCGACCCGCTACCTGCCGCCCAAGCTGCGGGTGTTCATTGATTATCTGGTGGCGTGCCTGGAGAAAGAGCCGACCTTGAGCACGGTGGGCGACGGGAGTGGCCCCAGCAAGGTCGCGACGGGTTATGAGTTGCCGGAGAGTGATGGGTTATTTTGACCGGCCCCATCGCGAGCAGGCTCGCTCCCACAGGATCTGCAGTGCAGATGAATTTTATGAGCAACCACAAACCAGTGTGGGAGCGAGCCTGCTCGCGATGGCGATGGTACGGGCAGCATCGCAGCAAGCTGACCCACCGCTTTCGCGAGCAAGCCCGCTCCCACAGGAGGTCTGTTGTGCACATGAATTTTATGATCAACCGCAAACCAGTGTGGGAGCGAGCTTGCTCGCGATGAGGCCTGTCCAGGCAACACACGTTGGCTAGGCAAAAAAAAGCCCGCCGGGTTAACCGTGCGGGCCTTTGCATGACGGATCGCAATCAGTGCTTGCTGTCCTGCTCCGACATCGCCAGCAATTGCTTTTCCTGGTTCCAGTCGAAAGGCTCGTCGTTTTGCTCGGCTTCGAAACGACGTTCCTCCAGGGCCTGGTACAGGGCGATTTCTTCGTCGGGCATGTAGTGCAGGCAGTCGCCGGCGAAGTACCAGAGCAGGTCGCGAGGCACCAGGTGGGCGATCTGTGGATAACGGACGATCACCTGGCAGAGGAGGTCCTGGCCCAGGTACTGGCTTTCGATCGGGTCGACGGGCAGTTGCGCGCGCAACTCGTCGAAGCGCTCCAGAAAGAGGGCATGGCTTTCTTCGGGCACCTGTTCGGCCTCACCCACGGCGACCAGGATGCTGCGCAAGTGGTCAAGCAAGACAAGGTGATCGGCAACGACATTGGACACGAGATAAGTCCTCAAGAGCAAAACGGGCGCAGGAGTATAAAGCCCTTGCGCCTGCTTTTGTAGGTGAAGAGCTATAGGTGACGAGCGTACTGGCCGTCAGTATCAACGGACCTTGTATTGCGCTAGCGTCAACTCCTCCTTATCGAAGTCATCCACATCGATGACCTTACGCCGCGCCGCCTCGGCCGCGCGCAAGGTCTGCGCTTCACCGGCTTGCAGCACACCCGCTTCCAGGGCTGCGTCGATGAGAGGTTCGCCCGGCGCCGGGTTGAGCTGACCCTGCTTGAGCGCGACGTGCAGTTTCTTGTGCAGCGGATGGGCGGCGGCCAGCAGGTCAGCGGCGTGTTGCAGGGCGCCCACCGGATCGTCGGTCGATTGCGGGCGATAGCAGCCCTGCAGCAACTCTTCGAGGGTCGGGTCACCCTTGGGCCGACCGATGACCGCCGCTACCTCGGCGTCGAGCCTGTCGCTCGGGCCCTTGTGACGACGACCGAAGGGGAACACCACCAGGCGCAACAGGCAACCCAGCACCCGGTTCGGAAAGTTGCTCAGCAGTTCATCCAGCGCACGCTCCGACTGGCCCAGGCTTTCCTCCATGGCCCAGGTGAACAGCGGCTTCATGTGGTCCGGCGAGTCCAGGTCGTGATAGCGCTTGAGTGCGGCGGACGCCAGGTACAGATTGCTCAATACGTCGCCCAGGCGGGCCGACAAGCGTTCCCGGCGCTTGAGCTCACCTCCCAGCAGCATCATGCTCAGGTCCGCCAGCAGGGCGAATGCCGCTGCCTGCCGGTTGAGGGCGCGGAAATATCCCTGGCTCAAGGCATTGCCGGGGGCCTTCTCGAAATGCCCCAGGCCCAGGTTTAGCACCAGGGTGCTGGCGGCGTTACTCACGGCAAAACCAATGTGCTTGAGCAACAAGGCGTCGAACTCGACCAGTGCCTGGTCCTTGTCTTCACGGCTTGCCAGGGCCATTTCCTTGAGCACGAACGGATGGCAGCGAATGGCGCCCTGGCCAAAGATCATCAGGTTGCGCGACAGGATGTTCGCGCCTTCGACCGTGATGAAGATCGGCGCACCTTGCCAGCTGCGACCCAGGTAATTGTTCGGGCCCATGATGATGCCCTTGCCGCCATGCACGTCCATGGCGTGGCTGATGCACTCGCGGCCGCGTTCGGTCAGGTGGTACTTGAGAATGGCCGACAGCACCGAAGGCTTTTCCCCCAGGTCCACGGCGTTGGCGGTCAGCATGCGCGCAGCATCCATCATCCAGGCGTTGCCACCGATGCGCGCCATGGCTTCCTGGATACCTTCGAATGCCGACAACGGTACGTTGAATTGCTCGCGCACCTGGGCGTACTGGCCCGTTACCAGGCTGGTGAACTTCGCAGCACCGGTGCCCACCGCCGGCAGGGAAATCGAGCGCCCGACCGACAGGCAGTTCATCAGCATCATCCAGCCCTTGCCGAGCATGTCCTGGCCGCCAATGAGGAAGTCCAGCGGGATGAATACGTCCTTGCCCCAGTTCGGCCCATTCATGAACGCGGCGCCAAGGGGCAGGTGACGGCGGCCGATATGCACGCCAGGAGTGCCGGTGGGAATCAAGGCGAGGCTGATGCCCAGATCTTCTTCGTCACCCAGCAGGTGGTCGGGGTCATACGCCTTGAAGGCCAGGCCCAGGAGGGTGGCTACCGGGCCGAGGGTGATGTAGCGCTTTTCCCAGTTCAGGCGCAGGCCCAATGTTTCCTGGCCTTCCCATTCACCCTTGCAGATGATGCCGGTGTCGGGCATCGCTCCGGCGTCGGAGCCGGCCAGCGGCCCGGTCAGGGCGAAGCAGGGAATGTCGTCGCCACGGGCCAGTCGCGGCAGGTAATGGTCGCGTTGTTCATCGGTGCCGTAATGCAACAGCAGTTCTGCCGGGCCGAGGGAGTTGGGGACCATCACGGTGGAGGCCAGGTCGCCGCTGCGCGTGGCCAGTTTCATCGCCACCTGGGAGTGGGCATAGGCAGAAAAGCCTTTGCCGCCGTATTCCTTGGGAATGATCAGCGCGAAGAACCCGTGCTCCTTGATATGGGCCCAGGCTTCAGGCGGCAGGTCCATGGCCTGGCCGATCTGCCAGTCGCTGACCATTGCGCAGAGGGCTTCGGTGGGGCCGTCGAGGAACGCCTGCTCTTCCTCGGTCAGTTGCACCTTGGGGTAGGCCAGCAGCAAGTCCCAATCCGGGCGACCGCTGAACAGTTCGCCATCCCACCACACCGTGCCGGCATCGATGGCGTCGCGCTCGGTCTCGGACATGGGCGGCAGGGTTTTCTGGAACCAGTCGAACATTGGCGCACTGAAATACCGACGGCGCAGGTCCGGTAGCAGCAGCGGGGCCGCGACAGCGGCGAGTACCACCCAGAGGATCAGCAGCAGCCAGCCGGGCGCATGGCTGAAAATACCCATGGCCAACAGATAGACCGCGACGATACCCAGCGCGGGCAGCGGGTCGATGCGCCGGTGCGCCAGCCAGGCGATCCCGACGACCAGGACCAGTATCCACAACAACAGCATATGTAATCCTCCGTGAACCAAGGCAAAACCGACCTTCAGAGCTTAGACGGCATCTGCAAAACCGGCAGTCAGCGCGATGTGATTGATTTCGTGGGAAACCCTGGGTGCATTGCGCCAGTCTGGTTGGCAACAGCCGTGGGAAATCGTTCGTTAACAAGGTGAGAAAGCGCCATTGTTTGGCCGGAATGCCGTTATCGCTGGCTGGGGGCTGTGGATAAACTCGAGGCAAGCCCCGTAGGAGCTGCCGAAGGCTGCGATCTTTTGATCTTGCTCTGTCGGTCTTTCGCTCAGGATGCAATTGTCTGGGGAAAGATCACAGCCTCGTTGCACTCGACAGCTCCTACACAGCTCCTACAGGCGGTGATGTTTTTTGAGAGGTATTCCTTTTATGCAGCAATACCTGAACCCCGGCCCCTTCATCGACAGCGATCACCCCGCAGTCGTCGACTTCACCGAAACTCACCGCGGTGCCGAACGCGACCCGCTGGCCCAAGTGGTCAACCTGTATTACGCCGTGCGCGAGGCGGTGCGCTACAACCCCTACACCTTCAGTCGCGACCCGGCGACCCTGCGCGGCAGTTACGCGCTGGCTGCGGGCGAAAGCTATTGCGTGCCCAAGGCCACCTTGCTGGCCGGCTGCGCCCGGCATTGCGGTATCCCGGCGCGCATTGGCCTGGCGGATGTCCGCAATCACTTGTCCACACCGCGCTTGCTGGAATTGCTCAGGAGCGACGTGTTCGCCATGCACGGTTATACCGAGCTGTACCTGAACGACCGCTGGGTCAAGGCCACGCCGGCATTCAACCAGGGGCTGTGCGAATTGTTCGACGTGGCCCCGCTGGAATTCGACGGTCGCCACGACAGCGTTTTCCACCCGTTCAATCGGCAAGGGGCGAAGCTGATGGAATATGTCACCGACCACGGCCAGTTCGCCGATGTGCCCGAAGCGTTCTTCTTCGAACACCTGGAAAAATGCTACCCGCACCTGTTCGGCGAGCAGGTGCCACTCTTGCTCGGCGACATGCAGGGCGATTTGAGTCGTACCTGATCCGGCGTATGCTGCTGCGGCATTTATCCATCGAGGACGCCGTGATGCTGAAAATATGGGGCCGGAAAAATTCATCGAATGTGCGCAAGGCGTTGTGGTGCGCCGAAGAGTTGGGGCTGGCCTACGAGGCCATTGATGCGGGCGGGGCATTCGGTGTGGTGGACACGCCCGAGTACCGTGCGAAAAACCCCAATGGTCGGGTGCCGATGATCGAAGACGACGGCTTCGTGCTCTGGGAATCCAACACCATCGTGCGTTACCTGGCTGCTCGCCATGCGTCGGGTTCGACCTGGTATCCCGCAGACATACAGGCACGGGCCCAGGCTGAAAAATGGATGGACTGGACCACCTCCAGCTTTGCCGCACCGTTTCGCACGGTGTTCTGGGGCGTCTTGCGCACCCCGGCCGAGCAACAGGACTGGGCGGCCATCAACGCGGCGATCAAAGAGTGCGACGACTTGCTGGCGATGGTCGAGCAGACCCTGAGTGAGCAGCCCTACCTGTCGGGTGCTGAAATCGGCATGGGCGACATTCCCCTGGGCAGTTTCATTTATGCCTGGTTCGAGATGCCCATCCAGCGTGCCGAGCTACCTGGCGTGCGGGCCTGGTACGCGCGGTTGCAGGAGCGTGCGGCCTACCGCAAGGCTGTCATGACCGCGTTGACTTAATACTTACTATCGACACACTTGACTGTACTTGTGCGGCGACGCCAAGCACCATTGCCTTCGTGCGCCGTGGTTGTATTGCTCGCCGCCCGCCCTTATCTATTCTTTTCCTCCCTCCCTTCTTGGTGCGTAATCCGATATGAGTTCCGCTCTGTCCATCCGGCAGCTAACCAAAACCTACGGCAACGGTTTCCAGGCCTTGAGTGGTATCGATCTGGACGTCGCCGAAGGTGACTTTTTCGCTTTGCTCGGCCCCAACGGTGCCGGCAAATCCACCACCATCGGCATTCTTTCCACGTTGGTGAACAAGACCAGCGGCACGGTGAGCGTCTTTGGTCATGACCTGGACCGCGAGCCCGCCGCCCTCAAGCGCTGCATTGGCGTGGTGCCCCAGGAATTCAACTTCAACCAGTTCGAGAAGACGTTCGACATCGTCGTGACCCAGGCCGGTTACTACGGCATCCCGCCGAAGATCGCCAACGAGCGCGCCGAGCAGTACCTGACCCAACTGGGCCTGTGGGACAAGCGCGACGTGCCGTCCCGTTCATTGTCCGGCGGCATGAAGCGGCGCCTGATGATTGCCCGCGCGCTGGTGCATGAGCCGCGCCTGTTGATCCTCGACGAACCGACTGCCGGCGTGGACATCGAACTGCGTCGTTCGATGTGGAGCTTCCTCACCGAGCTGAACCAGAAAGGCATCACCATCATCCTCACCACCCACTATCTGGAAGAGGCTGAGCAGTTGTGCCGCAACATCGGCATCATCGACCACGGCACCATCGTCGAGAACACCAGCATGCGTCAGTTGCTCAGCCAATTGCATGTGGAAACCTTCCTGCTGGACCTGAAAAATGATCTGCAGTTGGCCCCTCAGCTCATTGGCTATCCGGCCCGCCTGGTGGACAGCCACACCCTGGAAGTCCAGGTGGACAAAGCCGTGGGTATCACCGGGTTGTTCGCCCAACTGGCCCTGCAAAACATTGAAGTGCAGAGCCTGCGCAACAAAACCAATCGCCTCGAGGAGTTGTTCGTGTCCCTGGTGGAGAAAAATCTGGCGAAGGTGGCGGTATGAGCATGAGTTCCGAACTGCGCCCCAACCTCATCGCCCTCAATACCATCGTTTACCGTGAGGTTCGGCGTTTCATGCGGATCTGGCCGCAGACGCTGCTGCCGCCGGCCATCACCATGGTCTTGTACTTCGTGATCTTCGGTAACCTGATCGGCCGGCAGATCGGCGACATGGGCGGCTTCACGTACATGGACTACATCGTGCCGGGGCTGATCATGATGTCGGTGATCACCAACTCCTATGGCAACGTGGTGTCGAGTTTCTTCGGCAGCAAGTTCCAGCGTTCGATCGAAGAACTGATGGTCTCGCCGGTATCGCCCCATACGATCCTCATTGGCTACACCCTGGGTGGCGTGTTGCGCGGCCTGGCGGTGGGCCTGATCGTGACCCTGCTGTCGTTGTTCTTCACCGATTTGCAGGTGCATCACCTGGGGGTGACGGTATTGGTGGTGGTGCTCACGGCCACGATCTTTTCGCTGCTGGGTTTCATCAATGCCGTGTTTGCGCGCAACTTCGATGACATCTCCATCATCCCGACGTTCGTGCTCACGCCGCTGACCTACCTGGGCGGGGTGTTCTACTCGATTTCCCTGCTGCCGCCGTTCTGGCAGACCGTGTCCCTGGCCAACCCGGTGCTGCACATGGTCAACGCCTTTCGCTACGGCATCCTCGGGGTGTCGGACATCAAGATCAGCATCGCCATTACCTTCATGCTGGTGGCGACCGTGGTGCTTTACCTCGGTTGTGCGCGGTTGCTGGTCAGCGGGCGCGGGATGCGTACCTGATCCAGCAGTGTGTTGACTGATATATCGCTATCGCGAGCAGGCTCGCTCCCACATTGAGTGCATTCCCTTGTGGGAGCGAGCCTGCTCGCGATGGCGTCAGTCCGAACTCCAAAAAAAGGGCCTCCATCCCAGGAGGCCTTTTTGCATTTCACATCCGGCTTTTCTTGCGCCGCTTCCACTGTCGGGCCACCCACCAGCGCCAGTAACTCATGGTGACGAAGTAGGCGAGGGCGCCGAGTACCAGGCCGGTCACCACCGAGCCGAGCAGGAACGGCTGCCACAAAGTGGACAACTGGCCGCTGATCCATTCCCAGGTCAGCTCTTCGGGCAGCGTCCGGGCGGGCACGTCCATCAGCCAGGCGCCGGTCTGGTAAGTGCAGAAGAACACCGCCGGCATGGTGATCGGGTTGGTCAGCCACACCAGGCTCACCGCGATCGGCATGTTGCCGCGCACCGTGACGGCCAATGCGGCGGCCAGCAACATTTGCAACGGGATCGGCAAGAATGCGGCAAACAGGCCAACAGCCATCGCCCGGGCCACAGAGTGCCGATTGAGGTGCCAAAGGTTGGGATCGTGCAGCAGGGTACCGAGAAAACGTAAGGATTTATGTTCCCGAATGCTCTCTGGGTCTGGCATGTAACGTTTGAATAGGCGCCGGGGCATAAGGCTTCTCGGTCGGTTCAACGCAGTAAGGCCGCAAGTATGTCTGGATTCTACGGCTGACAGATTCAGACTTTGTGACAATTGATAACGCCAGCGGTGCCGCGGACCGTCTATGCCTGAAGAGGGCACTCTCAAGGACGGGTCATGCGCACAGGATTAGTCGCGCTTGCACTGGGGCTGTTGGCCCCGATTTTTTTGCCGGCACTGCCGTCGTTGTGGCTGATTGCAGCCATGCCGATGCTCGCGCTGATGGCGTTGCCGTTTCGAACCTACCCTCTGGGTTTTTTCCTGTTCGGGCTGGCCTGGGCCTGCCTGTCGGCGCAGTTTGCGTTGGACGACCGGTTACCCATCGCGCTTGACGGCGAAACCCGCTGGGTCGAGGGTCGCGTGGTCGGTTTGCCGCAACAGGGCGAAGGCGTGGTGCGCTTCGAACTGGCCGATGTCCATTCACGCCGTACCCGCCTACCGACGGCGATGCGTCTCGCCTGGTTTGGTGGTCCGCCGGTCAACAGCGGCGAACGATGGCGATTGGCGGTGAAGCTCAAGCGGCCCAGCGGGCTGCGGAACCCGCACGGCTTCGACTATGCCGCCTGGTTGCTGAGCCGCGGTATCGGCGCGACCGGCACGATCAAGGATGGCCATCTCCTGCAAGCGGCCCGGGGGGCCTGGCGCGACGAGGTGCGCCAGGCGCTGGCACAGGTCGATGCCCACGGCCGCTCCGGAGCGCTGGCGGCGTTGGTCCTGGGCGACGGCGGCGGGCTGAGTCGCGAGGATTGGCAGGTGCTGCAAGACACCGGCACCGTCCATTTGCTGGTGATCTCCGGGCAACACATCGGCCTGCTCGCCGGCCTGGTGTACTTGTTGGTGGCCGGTGCGGCGCGTTATGGCCTGTGGCCGGAGGGGCTGGCCTGGTTGCCGTGGGCCTGTGGGCTGGCCTTCTGTGCCGCCCTGGGCTACGGCCTGCTCGCCGGCTTCGAGGTGCCGGTGCGGCGGGCCTGCGCAATGATCGGCCTGGTGTTGCTGTGGCGCTTGCGTTTCAAACAGCCAGATCCGTGGTGGGCCTGGCTGCTGGCCTTCGTCGGGGTGCTGGTGTTCGACCCGCTTGCCAGCTTGCGGCCGGGGTTCTGGTTGTCGTTTGCAGCCGTGGCCATCTTGATGTTCACCTTTGGCGCTCGCCTGGGGCCGTGGCGCTGGTGGCAAACCTGGACCCGTGCCCAGTGGCTGGTTGCGCTCGGCCTGTGTCCGTTGCTGTTGATCGTGGGCTTGCCGGTCAGCCTCAGCGGGCCGCTGGTGAACCTGCTCGCGGTGCCTTGGATCAGCCTGTTGGTCTTGCCGCCAGCGTTGCTCGGCACGGCGTTGTTGCCGGTGCCGCTCATGGGCGAAGGCCTGCTGTGGATCGCCGGCGGGCTGCTCGATCTGCTGTTCAAGGGGCTGACGCTGGTTGCCGGACGAATGCCGGCCTGGGTCCCTGCCGCAGTCCCGCCGTGGGCCTTGGGTATCGCCGCCGTCGGTGCTTTTTTGCTGCTGTTGCCCAAAGGTGTGCCGCTGCGTGTGCTGGGGTGGCCGATGATGTTGCTGATGGTTTTTCCTCCGCAAGAACACCTGCCCCAAGGGCAAGCCGAGATCTGGCAATTGGACGTGGGCCAAGGGCTGGCGGTGCTGGTGCGGACCCAGCATCACAGCCTGCTTTACGATGCCGGGCCGCGCTTTGGCGAGGCTGACGCGGGCGAACGGGTCGTCCTGCCGACCTTGCGCAAACTGGGTGTGCGCGGCTTGGACCTGATGCTGCTCAGCCATGCCGACGCCGATCACGCTGGCGGTGCCCGCGCCGTGCGCAATGGGCTGCCGACGCGGGAAGTGATCAGCGGCGATTCCGACGCGCTGCCCGCCGAGCTGCTGGCCGGCCCTTGTGAAAGCGGTAGGCGTTGGGAATGGGACGGGGTCAGGTTCGAGCTGTGGCGGTGGGCCTCTGCCGTTGAAAGCAACCAGAAGTCCTGCGTCCTGCGGGTGGAGGCCGGCGGCGAACGCCTGCTGCTGACCGGCGATATCGACACCCCTGCCGAACGGGCCTTGCTCGACGAGTCCCTGGCGGCGCCGATCCAGTGGCTGGCCGCGCCGCATCACGGCAGCCGCAGTTCGTCGTCGATGGCGTTGCTGTCACGTCTCATGCCGCATTCGGTATTGATCTCCCGGGGGCAGGGCAACGCGTTCGGCCACCCTCATCCCCAGGTGATGGCCCGGTATCGACGCTCGGGCCTGGCGGTCTACGACAGCGCCGAGCAGGGCGCCATTCGTCTGCAACTGGGTGCTTTCGAGGGGCCGCGCACCGAGGCCGGGCGCCGCCGCTACTGGCGCGATCCGCCAGCCGTCGGGCCACCGGGGCAATATTGATCCAGCGCAACCGGGTGATGCGCTTATCGGTGGGGCGGGTCTGCAAGGCGAGTCTGTGTGATAAAGTGGCGCACTTTTTCGAGGGGGCAGTCACTGTGTGGGAATTGGTCAAATCCGGCGGCTGGATGATGTTGCCGATCATTCTGAGTTCCATCGCGGCACTGGGTATCGTTGCCGAACGTCTGTGGACCCTGCGGGCCAGCCGCGTGACCCCGGAGCATCTGCTCGGACAGGTCTGGGTCTGGATCAAGGACAAGCAGCTGAACAAGGACAAGCTCAAGGAGCTGCGTGCCAGTTCACCGCTGGGGGAAGTCCTCGCCGCCGGCCTGGCGAACTCCAAGCATGGTCGCGAGATCATGAAGGAGTGCATCGAGGAAGCCGCCGCCCGGGTCATCCATGAACTGGAACGCTATATCAGCACCCTCGGGACCATCGCCGCCATGTCCCCACTGTTGGGCCTGCTGGGTACGGTGCTGGGCATGATCGACATCTTCAGTGCGTTTACCGGCTCCGGCATGACCACCAACGCCGCGGTACTGGCGGGGGGCATTTCCAAAGCCTTGATCACCACCGCCGCCGGCCTGATGGTGGGTATTCCGGCCGTGTTCTTCCATCGGTTCCTGCAACGCCGCGTCGACGAATTGGTGGTCGGCATGGAGCAGGAAGCGATCAAGCTGGTCGAGGTGGTGCAGGGGGACCGTGACGTGGACCTGGCTGGGGGCAAGAAGTGAAATTCCGCCGCAAGCCACGGGAAAACATCGAGATCAACCTCGCGTCGCTGATCGACGTGGTGTTCATCCTGCTGCTGTTTTTCGTCGTGACCACCACCTTCACCCGGGAAACCCAGCTCAAGGTTGAATTGCCGCAGGCCGTCAGCGGCTCGCCGGCCGAAGACCAGCAACTGAAGAACCTGGAAATCACCATCAGCGCCGAAGGGGCGTTTTCGGTGAACAACCAATTGCTGCCCAAGAGCGACCTGGCGAGCCTGATCGAGGCCCTGCAGAAAGAGTCTGGCGGCGACACCAACCTTCCGCTGTCCATCAGCGCCGATGGCAAGACCCCTCATCAATCGGTGATCACCGCCATGGACGCGGCCGGCAAACTCGGTTTCAGCCATCTGCGCATGACCACGGTCGAGGCGGCCCCCGCACCCTGATGGCCATGTCCGATCGATTGCTTGCCGCGTGGTACGAAGGTCACCCGGCCCTGACCCTGCTACGGCCGCTGGAGTGGTTGTACCGACGGGTGGTGGTGGGCAAGCGCGAGCGTTTCCTGGCGGGTGAAGGCCAGATCTACCAGCCCCCCGTGCCGTTGGTCGTGGTGGGCAATATCACCGTTGGCGGCACCGGCAAGACGCCGTTGATCCTGTGGATGATCCAGCACTGCCAGCGCAGTGGCCTGCGGGTCGGCGTGGTCAGTCGGGGTTACGGCGCCAAGCCGCCGCAACTGCCCTGGCGCGTCGCGGCCGAGCAGGGCGCCGACGTCGCGGGTGATGAGCCGCTGTTGATCGTCCAGCGCACCGGTGTGCCGTTGATGATCGACCCCGATCGCAGTCGCGCGATCCAGGCGCTGCTGGAGGCCGAACCGCTGGACCTGATCCTGTCCGACGACGGCATGCAGCATTATCGGATGGCCCGCGACCTCGAGCTGGTGTTGATCGACAACGCCCGCGGCCTGGGCAACCGCCGTTGCCTGCCTGCCGGGCCGTTGCGCGAGCCGGTCGAGCGCCTGCAATCGGTCGACGCCGTGCTGTACAACGGCGCCAGTGCCGACCGCGAAGACGGTTTCGCCTTCCAATTGCGCCCCACCGCGCTGGTAAACCTGGCCAGCGGCGAGCGGTGCTCCCTTGCCCATTTTCCACCCGGCCAGGCCCTGCATGCCGTGGCCGGCATCGGCAATCCCCAACGTTTCTTCAAGACCCTCGAAACGCTACACTGGCGGCCAATACCGCATGGGTTTGCCGACCACGCCGAATACAGCGTCCAGGCCTTGAGTTTCACGCCATCGCTGCCGGTGGTCATGACGGAAAAGGACGCAGTCAAATGCCGTGCCTTCGCCGCACCCGACTGGTGGTACCTGGCGGTAGACGCCGCGCCGTCGCCGGCCTTCGCGGCCTGGTTCGATACGCAGTTGATGCGCCTGTTGCCGGATCGGCTTTTGCCTTAAAACCTTTTATCCAGGGGAATTCCATGGACACCAAACTGCTCGACATTCTGGCCTGCCCGGTCTGCAAAGGCCCGCTCAAGCTCAGCGCCGACAAGACCGAACTGATCAGCAAGGGCGCCGGCCTGGCCTACCCGATTCGCGACGGCATCCCGGTGATGCTCGAAAGCGAAGCCCGCACCCTGACCACCGACGAGCGCCTGGATAAATGACTGCAGCCTTTACCGTTGTCATTCCGTCGCGTTTCGCTTCGACGCGCCTGCCCGGCAAGCCGTTGCTGTCGATTGCCGGCAAGCCGATGATCCAGCATGTCTGGGAGCAGGCCTGCAAAAGCAGCGCCCAGCGTGTGGTGGTGGCGACTGACGATGCGCGCATCGTAGAGGCCTGCAAAGGCTTTGGCGCCGAGGTCGTGCTGACCCGCGAAGACCATAATTCCGGCACTGACCGCCTGGCGGAGGTCGCGGCGAAACTCGGTCTTGCCGCCGACGCTATCGTGGTCAATGTGCAAGGTGACGAACCGTTGATCCCGCCGAGCGTGATCGATCAGGTCGCCGCCAACCTCGCGGCCCACACCGAGGCGCGCATGGCCACCCTGGCCGAGCCGATCGAGGATGTGCAGACCCTGTTCAACCCCAATGTGGTCAAGGTGGTCAGTGACCTCAATGGCCTGGCGTTGACCTTCAGCCGCGCGACGTTGCCCTGGGCGCGGGACGCATTCGCCCAAAGCCGTGACGTGATGCCGGAAGGTGTGCCATACCGCCGCCACATCGGCATCTATGCCTACCGCGCCGGCTTTCTCCAGGACTTCGTCGCCTGGGGCCCATGCTGGCTGGAAAACACTGAATCCCTGGAACAGCTGCGTGCCCTGTGGCACGGCGTGCGAATCCACGTCGCCGATGCGCTGATCGCCCCACCGACCGGTGTCGACACCGCCGAAGACCTCGAGCGCGTTCGTCGCCTGCTGGAGGCTTGATGCGGGTCCTGTTCGTCTGTCTTGGCAATATCTGCCGCTCGCCCACCGCCGAAGGCATCCTGCGCCACAAGTTGCGTGAGGCCGGGCTGGCCGGGCAGGTGGAAGTCGCTTCCGCCGGCACCGGTGACTGGCACGTCGGCAAGGCCCCGGACAAGCGCAGTCAGGCGGCGGCCCTGAAGCGTGGCTACGACTTGTCGGCCCAACGCGCGCAACAGGTGACCCGCGCCGACTTCGCCGCCTATGACCTGATCCTGGCGATGGACAGCAGCAACCTGCGCAACCTCAAGGCCCTGCAACCGGCCAATGGCAGGGCCGAGCTGGACCTGTTCCTGCGGCGCTACGAAGCCGAGCTCGACGAGGTGCCGGACCCGTACTACGACGGCGAACAAGGCTTCGAACAAGTGCTGGACCTGATCGAACGCGCTACCGATCGCCTGGTGATCGAATTGAAGGGGCGGTTATGACCTTGCAGGTTCGGGCGGGCGTCAGCCTCAAGCCCTTCAACAGTTTCGGCGTGGACGTCACTGCCCGGTTGTTCGCCGAAGCCCACAGCGATGACGATGTTCGCCAGGCGTTGGCTTATGCCACCGAGCAAGCCGTGCCATTGCTGGTCATCGGCGGCGGCAGCAACCTGCTGCTGACCGGCGACATCGATGCATTGGTGCTGCGCATGGCCAGCCACGGCATTCGCCTGCTCAGCGATGACGGCGAAAGGGTGGTGGTCGAAGCCGAAGCAGGGGAGCCGTGGCATCCTTTCGTCCAGCACACCCTGGCGCAAGGTTGGGCGGGATTGGAAAACCTCAGCCTGATCCCCGGCACCGTGGGCGCGGCACCGATGCAAAACATCGGCGCCTACGGCGTGGAGATCAAGGATGTCTTCGCCGGCCTCACCGCGCTCGATCGTCAGACTGGCGAGCTGCGCGATTTCGGCCTTGAAGACTGTCGGTTCGCTTATCGTGACAGCCTGTTCAAACAGCAAGCGGGTCGCTGGTTGATCCTGCGGGTGCGTTTTGCCCTCAGCCGCGCCGCGCACTTGCATCTGGAATACGGCCCGGTGCGTCAGCGATTGACCGAGCAGGGCATCGAGCAGGCAACACCCACCGATGTGAGCCGGGCCATCTGCAGTATCCGCAGCGAAAAACTCCCGGACCCGGCCGTGTTGGGCAATGCCGGCAGCTTCTTCAAGAACCCGCTGGTGCCGGCCACGCATGTGGCGCACTTAAAACTGCAATACCCTGACCTGGTGGCTTATCCACAGTCTGAAGGGCAGATGAAAATCGCTGCCGGCTGGCTGATCGAACGGGCCGGCTGGAAGGGCTTTCGCGAGGGCGATGCCGGGGTGCACAAGTTGCAGGCGTTGGTGCTGGTCAACTACGGCAACGCCACGGGCCCGCAACTGCTGGACCTGGCCCTGCGCATCCAGAAAGACATTGCTGAACGTTTCCAGGTCGAGCTGGAAATGGAACCTAATCGGTACTGAGCGACTTTTACGCAAGCGCCTGAAAAACGCCCTGCACACCCTGCACACAAGCATTTGTGCAGGATTGTGCAGGGCGTTTTGCGTGATCCTGGGTTAATTTAGCTCCCTAACGATGCGACCATCGCATCCTAAAGGCCCGAAGCAGACGCCTGCGTGCGTCGGCATAAGAGAGCCCGATCAGCCTGAGCCAGTCTGCGACAACCGAACCGTCACCCAAACGGCAGATTGCTCGACCCCATAACTCGATAACTATGCGGGCGTGCCCATGATTACCCTGAAACTCAATGGAAAAGACCATCAACTGGATGTGACCGAGGACATGCCGCTGCTGTGGGCTATCCGGGATGTGGCCGGTTACAACGGCACCAAATTCGGCTGCGGCATGGGCCTGTGCGGCGCCTGCACCATCCACATCGACGGCGCCCCGGCGCGCAGTTGCATCACACCCATCGGCTCGGTGAAGGGGCAGAACATCAGCACCATCGACGGGCTGCACACTGACCCGGTCGGGCAGGTCGTCCAGAAGGCCTGGCTCGAGACCGCCGTCGCCCAGTGCGGTTACTGCCAGGGCGGGCAGATCATGTCCGCCACCGCTTTGCTCAAGACCAACCCCAACCCGAGCGATGAGCAGATCGAAGCAGCCATGGTCGGCAACCTCTGCCGCTGTGGCACCTACAACCGGATCAAGACCGCGATCCGCCAGGCCTCTACCCACCTGAAGGAGGCCAAGGCATGAGCCGCTTGCCCGATGATTTTGTCCTGAGCAACCTCAGCCGTCGCGGCTTCCTCAAAGGCGCGAGCGCCACCGGTGTACTGGTGCTGGCGGCCACCTGGGGCCTGCCGGAGGCCTTTGCCGAGGAAAAGAAATTCGGCGCCGAGGGCATGCCCCATGGGGCGGTCGACGACCCGAAGGTGTACGTCAGCATTGCCGCTGATGGCAGCGTGACTGTGATCTGCAACCGTTCGGAAATGGGCCAGGGTGTGCGCACCAGCCTGAGCATGGTCGTGGCCGATGAGCTGGAGGCCGACTGGGCGCGTGTGAAGGTGCAACAGGCGCCGGCCGATGAGGCGCGCTTCGGCAACCAGGACACCGACGGTTCACGCAGCATGCGTCATTGGTACGAGCCGATGCGCCGTTGCGGGGCCGCCGCCCGGACCATGCTGGAACAGGCCGCCGCCGCGCAGTGGAAGGTACCGGTGGGTGAATGCCATGCCCAACTGCACAAAGTGCTGCACCAGCCTTCGGGGCGTGAACTGGGTTATGGCGAATTGGCCGCTGCCGCCAGTGCCCTGGCGGTGCCGGGGCGTGACAGCCTGCGCCTCAAGCAGCCATCGGAGTTCCGCTACATCGGCAAGGAGGCGAGCCGGGCCATCGATGGCGCGGACATCGTCAATGGTCGTGCCGTGTTTGGCGCCGATGTGCATTTCGACGGCATGCTCTATGCCGTCATCGCGCGTCCGCCGGTCTATGGTGGCAAGGTCAAGAGCGTGGACAGCAGCGCGGCGCTGAAAGTGCCTGGCGTGGTCAAGGTGGTGCAGATCGAAGGGCGCCCGCTGCCCTCGGAATTCCAGCCGTTGGGCGGCGTGGCGGTGGTGGCGAAGAACACCTGGGCGGCGATCAAGGGCCGCGAAGCGTTGAAAATCCAGTGGGACGATGGCCCGAATGCCGGTTATGACTCCATTGCCTACCGCAAGGAGCTGGAAGCGGCGGCCCTCAAGCCCGGAAAAGTCGTGCGCAGCAGCGGCGACCTCGACGATGCGCTGGCCAAGGCCGACTCGACCCTGGAAGCTGCGTATTACCTGCCTCACCTGTCTCAATCACCGATGGAGCCGATGGTTGCCGTTGCCCGTTTCAAGGATGGCCAGTGCGAAGCCTGGGCACCGAGCCAGGCGCCGCAGGTGACCCGTGAACGTGTCGCTGAGCGCCTGGGCATCCCTTTCGAGAAGGTCACGGTGAACATCACGTTGCTCGGTGGTGGTTTCGGGCGCAAGTCCAAACCCGATTTCGTCGTCGAAGCAGCGGTGCTTGCCAAGGAGTTTCCAGGCCAGCCGATACGGGTGCAATGGACCCGCGAGGACGATATCCATCATTCGTATTTCCACACCGTGTCGGCCGAATACCTCAAGGCCGGCCTGAACCAGGACGGCATGCCGTCCGGCTGGTTGCACCGCACCGTGGCCCCGAGCATCACCGCACTGTTTGCGCCGGGCATGACCCACGAGGCGCCGTTCGAAATAGGCATGGGCGTGACCAACATGGCCTACGCCATCCCGAACCTGCGCCTGGAGAACCCCGAAGCCACGGCTCACACCCGGGTGGGCTGGTACCGTTCGGTGTCGAACATCCCCCATGGTTTCGCGATCCAGAGTTTCATCGACGAATTGGCCCACAAGGCCGGCCAGGATCCGCTGAAGTACCAGGTCAAATTGCTCGGGCCGGACCGTAAGATCGATCCGCGTACCTTGAGCGAAGAATGGAACTATGGCGAATCCCCCGAGCGTTATCCGATTGATACGGCGCGGATTCGCACGGTGCTGGAAACCGCTGCGAAGGCCGCCGGTTGGGGCCGGGAGCTGCCCAAGGGCCGTGGCCTGGGGTTGGCGGTGCATTACAGTTTCGTCACTTACGTGGCGGCGGTGATCGAGGTGGAGGTCAAGGACGATGGCACGGTGATCGTGCACAAGGCGGACATCGCCGTGGATTGCGGTCCGCAGATCAACCCCGAGCGCATCCGTTCCCAGTTCGAGGGCGCCTGCGTCATGGGCCTGGGCAATGCCATGGTGGGGGAAATCAGCTTCAAGGACGGCAAGGTGCAGCAGGACAATTTCCATATGTACGAAGTGGCGCGCATGTCCCTGGCACCCAAGGAAGTGGCGGTGCATCTGGTCACGCCGCCGGGCGAGGTGCCGTTGGGCGGTGTCGGCGAGCCGGGCGTGCCGCCGATTGCGCCAGCGCTGTGCAACGCGATTTTCGCTGCCACCGGCAAGCGTATTCGTAGCCTGCCCGTGCGCTATCAGCTGCAAGGCTGGCAGCAGGCGAAGGCCTGATGGACAGCGTTGATCTGAATGTCCTGCGCAGTGTGCTTGAGTGGCGTCGCGCCGGGCAGCGGGTGGTGTTGTTCACCGTGGTCCAGACCTGGGGCACCGCGCCAAGACCGCCGGGGGCGATGCTGGCCCTGCGCGAAGATGGCGTGGTGATTGGTTCGGTGTCGGGCGGTTGTGTCGAGGATGACCTGATCGCCCGGCTGCACGACGGTCGCATTCCGGCGGACGGTCCGCCGGTGCAACTGATCACCTATGGCGTCACCCGCGAAGAAGCGGCGCGCTTCGGCCTGCCGTGCGGTGGCACCCTGCGCCTGACCGAAGAGCGGGTGGGCGATCCACACTGGGTCGCGCAGTTGCTGGAACGTTGCGAAGCCCATGAGATTGTCGCCCGTGAGCTGACAGTCGCCAGCGGCAACGTGGTCCTGACCCCGGCCAGCAAGACCGACGCCCTGGTGTTCGATGGGCAGGTCCTGCGGGCCATATACGGTCCGCGTTGGCGGCTGCTGCTGATTGGCGCAGGGCAACTGTCGCGCTACGTGGCGGAAATGGCCCGGCTGCTGGACTTTGAAGTGCTGATTTGCGATCCGCGCAAGGAGTTTGTCTACGGTTGGGAAGAGCAGCATGGCCGCTTCGTCTCGGGAATGCCCGACGAAGCGGTGTTGAGCATCCAGACCGACGAGCGCACCGCCATTGTGGCCTTGACCCATGACCCACGCCTGGACGACATGGCGCTGCTTACGGCCCTGGACTCCAAGGCTTTTTATGTCGGCGCCCTGGGCTCGCGAGTCAACAGCCAGAAGCGCCGGGATAACCTGGCTCAGCTAGGCTTGTCAGCAGAGGCCATTGAACGTTTGCATGGACCCATCGGCTTGCACATCGGCAGCCACACCCCGGCGGAAATCGCCTTGTCGCTGCTGGCCGAAATCGTGGCCATCAAGAATGGCGTTGAACTGCGGCAGAAAAAGCCGCTGTAAGCCGTGGGCAAGGAGGGCGTATGAGCGAGTCGATTGGCGTGATCATTCTGGCGGCCGGATCAGGCAGCCGTTTCCGCCGGATTGCAGGCCCGGACAAGGATAAATTGCTGGCTGATTGCACCGGGCGTGACGGCGCCGTGCGGTCGGTGATCGAACAGGTGCTGGTGAATCTGCCTGCCGCCCTGGAAAAGCGCGTGCTGGTGACGAGTAGGGAGCGGCCGCAAGCCGTTCGCATGGCCCAGGCCTATGGCTGTGATTTCGTGGAACTGGACTCGCCCGGCCTGGGCGACAGCATTGCTGCAGGCGTCCAGGCCTGCCCGGACCTTGATGGCTGGCTGATGGTGCTGGGCGACATGCCTTTTATCCTGCCGTCGAGCATCGAACAGGTGGTGGCGGGGATCCGTGCGGACGGCATCAGCGTGCCGGTCCTGGCAGGTGAGTACGGGCATCCGGTGGGGTTCGGTCGTGGGTTTGGACCGAAACTGATGACATTGACCGGCGATCGGGGGGCCAAGGTATTGTTTGCCGGGGCGCAAGTGGTCGAAGTGCCGGTGGATGACCCTGGTGTGACATGGGATGTCGATGTGCCAGAGGCGCTGGCCTTCAAATAACAGACGACGCAGAACCGTGTGGGAACGAGCTGACATTCAGCATTGATGCAAGCTGASCCKACGCCATCGCGAGCAAGCTCGGCTCCCACATTGGATTTTCAGTGGATATAAGTCTTGTGCCCGACCCCGGGCCCCCTGTGGGAGCGAGCCTGCTCGCGATAGCGGACTGGCATTCASCATTGATGCAAGCTGASCCKACGCCATCGCGAGCAAGCTCRGCTCCCACATTGGATTTTCAGTGGGCATAAATTTTGTGCCTGGCCCCAGACCCACTGTGGAGAAGTATGAAGGCATAAAAAAGCCCCGCCTGGCATGACCAGGCGGGGCTTTTTACTGGGCGGTGGAATCAGGCGTGAGGTTTAGGCTCGTGCTCTTTTTCCAGGGCTTCAGTGTGACGCGGTACGACTTCTTCAGCGGTGTGCTGAGGTTCGTCGAACGTCGGAGCCGATTCAGCCGGGGTCTCGGCGACCGGGGCAGGGGCTGCCTCGGCGACTTCTTCCACGACTGGAGCTGGCTCGGCAGCAGGCGCTTGAGCGGCAGCAGCGGCAGCTTGTTCGGCTTCCTTCTGCAGACGCTCGGCTTCACGCTTGCGACGACGCACTTCGCGCGGATCGTTCGGCGCGCGGCCATTCGCGGTCAGGGCGCTGGCAGGTGCTGGCTCTTCAACCGGGGCAGGAGCTTCGACAACCACGGGTGCTTCGACCACTGGAGCAGGCTCGACTACTTCTGGCTCGACCGCTTTCACGGGCTCTGGTGTCGGTTCAGGCTCGACAACAGGTGCCGGTGCAACTGGCTCGGCGGTCCAGTTGAACGCAGTCTGCTCCTCGCGGGCAGGCTCTGGGGCCTTTTCCTCGGCCGGTGCTTCGAAGGCCGGCTCAGCGGCTACCACTGGCTGCTCGACGACCGGTGCAGGCTCGGCGACCACTTCAGTTTCAGCAACCTGGGCTTCACGGACCGGGGCGACTTCCACTTCTGGCGAAGCAGTGGCTTCCACCGGAGTAGTGGCTTCGACCACAGGCGCTTCAACCGGCGAGCTTTCCACGGCAGCGGTAGCGCGTTCGGCTTGTTCGTGAGCCTCGGCTTCGGCCGGGGCGCTGATCGCGCTGCTGGCAACGGCGGCAGTCACGGCAAGGCCGGCAGCCAGGTCGGCAGCGCTTGGCGCTTCAGCGTTCTCGGTGGACTCGGACTCTTCCGAACCTTCGATCACGTTGCCGTTGGCGTCGCGCTGACGCTCACGACGGTTGCTGCGACGACGCTGGCCACGGGAGCGGCGGCGTGGACGATCGCCTTCGGCGGTGTCCTGGCCGTCTTCCTGCAACTGCTCTTCGGTGTTCAGTACTTCTTCTTCGCTGGCAGCGGCGGCTGCCTGCTCGGCGCGTGGCTGGCGCTCTTCACGTGGCGGACGCGGTGCACGTTCTTCACGAGGCTGGCGAGCCGGACGCTCTTCAGCGGTGGCGGCGGCAGCAGCCGGGGCGGCATCCAGTGGCTCGCGCAGTTCGCGAACACGTTCTTCACGCTCGCCACGTGGCTTGCGATCTTCACGCGGTGCGCGCGGCTGGCGTTCTTCACGCGGCGGACGTGGTGCACGCTCTTCGCGGGCTACGGCTGGCGCTTCCTCACGAACTTCGCGCGGCTGACGCTCTTCACGCGGCTCACGTGGCGCACGTTCTTCACGCGGTGCACGCTCTTCGCGAGGCTTGCGTTCTTCGTCACGACGACCGTTGCGGTTGCGGGTCTGCTGGCGACCGTTACGGCGTTCTTCGTTGCGGGCAGGACGCTCGGTCGTGGCAGGCTTGGCGACGACGGCCGGGGCCGCTGGTTCTTCCTTGGTGGCGAACAGGCTGACCAGCGACTTCACCAGGCCTTTGAACAGGCTTGGTTCTGGTGCGGCGGCCGGGGCGGCAACCGGAGCGGCCACTTCGGTCGGAACCGGAGCGTTGGCGCGGGCCGGAGCGGTCTTGACCGCGGCTTCCTGGCGAACCAGGGTGCGAGTGGCGGCGGCCGGCTGGACTTCTTCCACTTCGGCAGCGGCAGCAGCGATTTCGTAGCTGGACTGGTTGGTGTGGGCTTCCGGGCTGTCATCGCGCAGGCGCTGCACTTCGAAGTGCGGCGTCTCGAGGTGATCGTTCGGCAGGATGACGATACGGGCACGGGTGCGCAGTTCGATCTTGGTGATCGAGTTGCGTTTTTCGTTGAGCAGGAACGCTGCCACCGGGATCGGCACCTGGGCGCGAACTTCGGCGGTGCGGTCTTTCAGGGCTTCTTCTTCGATCAGGCGCAGGATCGCCAGGGACAGCGACTCGACGTCACGGATGATGCCAGTGCCGTTGCAACGCGGGCAAACGATGCCGCTGCTTTCGCCCAGGGACGGACGCAGGCGCTGACGGGACATTTCCAGCAGGCCGAAGCGCGAGATGCGACCGACCTGTACGCGGGCGCGGTCGGCTTCCAGGCATTCACGGACCTTTTCTTCCACGGCGCGCTGGTTCTTGGCCGGGGTCATGTCGATGAAGTCGATGACGATCAGGCCGCCGATGTCGCGCAGGCGCAACTGACGGGCGATTTCCTCGGCCGCTTCAAGGTTGGTCTGCAGGGCGGTTTCTTCGATGTCGCTGCCTTTGGTGGCGCGGGCCGAGTTGATGTCGATGGACACCAGGGCTTCGGTCGGGTCGATGACGATGGAGCCGCCGGACGGCAGTTCGACGACGCGCTGGAAGGCGGTCTCGATCTGGCTTTCGATCTGGAAACGGTTGAACAGCGGAACGCTGTCTTCGTAGAGCTTGATCTTGCTGGCGTACTGCGGCATCACCTGGCGAATGAAGGTCAGGGCTTCGTCCTGGGCTTCGACGCTGTCGATCAGCACTTCACCGATGTCCTGGCGCAGGTAATCGCGGATGGCGCGGATGATCACGTTGCTTTCCTGGTAGATCAGGAACGGCGCGGAGCGATCCAGCGAGGCTTCTTTGATGGCGGTCCACAGTTGCAGCAGGTAGTCGAGGTCCCACTGCATTTCTTCGCTGCTGCGGCCAAGGCCAGCAGTGCGCACGATCAGGCCCATGTCAGCCGGGGCAACCAGGCCGTTCAAGGCTTCACGCAGTTCGTTGCGCTCTTCGCCTTCGATGCGGCGGGAGATGCCACCGGCGCGAGGGTTGTTCGGCATCAGGACCAGGTAACGGCCGGCCAGGCTGATGAAGGTGGTCAGGGCGGCGCCCTTGTTGCCACGTTCTTCTTTTTCGACCTGAACGATGACTTCCTGGCCTTCGCTCAGGACGTCCTTGATGTTGACGCGGCCTTCAGGGGCCTTCTTGAAGTATTCGCGGGAGATTTCTTTGAGGGGCAGGAAGCCGTGGCGCTCGGAGCCGAAATCGACAAAGGCAGCCTCAAGGCTTGGTTCGATGCGAGTAATCCGGCCTTTATAGATGTTGGCCTTCTTCTGCTCGCGTGCACCGGATTCGATATCCAGGTCGTAGAGGCGCTGGCCGTCTACCAGTGCAACACGCAACTCTTCGGGTTGAGTTGCGTTAATCAGCATTCTTTTCATGTAGTACCGTCGGTTTCCGGGCTGCCGGAAACGGCGTTCGGCACACACGACTTCTCACGGTCGGTGTCAGGTGCGTCCTGGAGATGGCAAGGCCACTCCAGTGTCCAGCGAGTTCGACCCAATGATGGCGAAGTCGCGACGGACGCGTCCTGCTTGCTGGTACTCAAGCACTCAGTCAGGAGGAGGAATCAACCGGCGCCTGTGGACGAGATGAAGCGTCTAAATATAAGCCTAGTGCTACACAGTCCGACGGTTGTACATCTCCACCCTACACGTATCCCTGATAATTCGGGTGCTGCCGCGCGCAGAATCCGCAGCGGGTTGGCATTTACCGTGAGCTCCGGAAGGGGAGGTCACGCATCATGGCTAATTTAGGCGTTGTTTCCGAAACATTCGCTCGGGGTCGTCCGCAGCTGACTGCACTTTGTGAACTGGCCGTGAATGTGGCGCGCAAGGCGAGTCAAAACTCTGCTTTGCGGCGTATTTCAGGCCTCATGTCACCTGCGCTCGTTACACCTGAAAACTCTACCGTTACGTAGCGAAAGCCCCGTAGGACGGCCTCTCGTCCTCGTGAATTGCGTTGGTCAGGGCCGGTTTTTGACCGTTAGTCCACTGTCCAGCCACTTTTGGCGGCGTTCGCGACTATAGCAGCAATGATTAAGTGCTTCAATTCCATAAAAAATTGTTATGATCGCCGCCATGACAACTACTGCCCCTTCGACCCCAGCCGTTCAACTGCTCGAGGTCTCGCCGGAATATGCCGGCCAACGAATCGATAACTTCCTGCTGGCCCGGCTCAAAGGCGTGCCCAAGACCTTGATCTACCGCATTTTGCGCAAAGGCGAAGTGCGGGTGAACAAAGGTCGGATCAAGCCCGAGTACAAACTCCAGGCTGGTGACATCGTGCGCGTGCCGCCGGTTCGCGTGCCCGAGCGCGATGAGCCGGTGCCCCTGGCCCAGGGGCTGCTGCAGCGCCTTGAAGCCTCGATTATCTATGAAGACAAAGCCCTGATCGTGATCAACAAGCCCGCGGGCATTGCGGTTCACGGTGGCAGCGGCCTGAATTTCGGTGTGATCGAAGCCTTTCGTCAGTTGCGTCCGGACGCCAAGGAGCTGGAGCTGGTCCATCGCCTCGACCGCGACACTTCCGGCCTGCTGATGATTGCCAAGAAACGCAGCATGTTGCGCCACCTGCACGAGCAATTGCGCGGCGACGGCGTCGACAAGCGCTACATGGCGCTGGTGCGTGGTCGCTGGGAAACCTCCATCAAGCAAGTCCGTGCGCCGTTGCTCAAGAGCAACCTGCGTTCCGGCGAGCGCATGGTCGAAGTCAATGAGGAAGGCAAGGAGGCGCTGACGGTGTTCAAGGTATTGCGCCGTTTCGACGACTTCGCCACCCTGATCGAGGCCAAGCCCGTGACCGGGCGTACTCACCAGATCCGTGTTCACACCTTGCATGCCGGGCATTGCATTGCCGGTGACAGCAAATACGGCGATGATGATTTCACCAAGGAAATCCGCGATCTGGGCGGCAAGCGCCTATTTCTCCACGCTTACATGCTGACCGTGCCGCTGCCCGATGGTGGCGAGCTGAAATTGCAGGCCCCGGTGGATGACATGTGGGCCAAGACCGTGGAGCGGTTGAGTGCATCCTGACTACAAACTGCTGATCTTCGATTGGGATGGCACTCTTGCCGATTCCATCGGTCGGATCGTGGAGTCGATGCATGTCGCGTCGGATCGCTCGGGTTTTGCCCGGTGCGACGATTTCGCGGTGAAGGGCATCATCGGCCTGGGGTTGCCGGAAGCGATTCGCAGTTTGTATCCGGACATTGACGATGATGAGCTGGTGGTTTTTCGCCAGCACTATGCCGATCACTACATTGCGCTGGAGGCCGAGCCTTCACCGTTGTTCGAGGGCGTGGTTCATACCCTTGAAACCTTGAAAGGCGAGGGTTATCGCTTGGCGGTCGCGACCGGCAAGGCTCGCCGTGGGTTGGATCGAGTATTGAAGGCCCATGGTTGGGACAATTACTTCGAAATCACCCGTGCCGCCGATGAGACAGCCAGCAAGCCGCATCCTCTGATGCTCGAGCAGATACTGGCTCATTGTGAAATGCGGCCTGCGCAGGCGTTGATGGTGGGGGATTCTTCGTTCGACCTGCAGATGGCCCGCAATGCCGGCATGGGGTCGGTGGCTGTCAGCTATGGTGCGCAGTCCATCGAGGCACTCAAGGCGTTCGAGCCGCGACTGGCGATTGACCATTTTCCTGAATTGCACGCCTGGCTGAGCCAGCGCGCCGATTAAAGTCTGTTGAGGATGCATGTATGACCGATGAATGGAAGGCACCGGCCAAGGCGAGCGCTGACAACGGTGATGATAAAAGCTGGAAACTGCTGGAAAAGACCCTGCTGGCTGGGGTGGAGGAACAGCGTCGTGCGCGCCGCTGGGGGATCTTCTTCAAGTGCCTGGTCTTCATCTATCTGTTTTTCGGCTTGGCGATGATCTTCCAGGCGCTTGATGGGAAGAAGAGTCCGGGAGGTGGTGCGGCCTATACGGCGGTCATCGACATCGAGGGCATGATTGCCGACAA
Source organism: Pseudomonas sp. Root401 (assembly GCF_001425105.1). Lineage (NCBI taxonomy): Bacteria > Pseudomonadati > Pseudomonadota > Gammaproteobacteria > Pseudomonadales > Pseudomonadaceae > Pseudomonas > Pseudomonas sp. Root401. The sequence continues at coordinate 122,374 of NZ_LMDO01000055.1, forward strand.
GGAAGCGGCCAGCGCGGACAATATCATCGGCAGTCTGCGGGCCGCGTTCGAAGATTCGAAGGTCAAAGGCGTGGTGCTGCGCATCAACAGTCCGGGTGGCAGCCCGGTGCAGGCTGGCTACGTCTATGACGAAATCGTCCGCTTGCGTGCGGCGCATCCGGATATCAAGGTCTACGCGGTGATTTCCGATCTCGGCGCCTCTGGTGCCTATTACATTGCCAGTGCGGCGGACCAGATCTATGCCGACAAGGCCAGCCTGGTGGGCTCCATTGGCGTGACGGCGGCCGGTTATGGCTTCGTCGAGACGCTGGGCAAGCTTGGGGTGGAGCGCCGGGTCTATACCGCGGGCGAGCACAAGTCCTTCCTTGATCCGTTCCAGCCGCAAAAGCCCGAGGAGACGGTGTTCTGGCAGGGCGTGCTCGACACCACCCATAAACAGTTCATCGCCAGCGTCAAGAAGGGGCGGGGCGAGCGGCTGAAAGACAAGGAGCATCCGGAGCTGTTCTCCGGGCTGGTCTGGTCGGGCGAGCAAGCGTTGCCACTGGGCTTGATCGATGGCCTGGGCAGCGCCAGTTCGGTGGCTCGGGACGTGATTGGTGAAAAGGAGTTGGTGGATTTCACCATCGAAGAATCGCCGATCGACCGCTTCTCGAAAAAACTGGGCGCCAGCATTGCCGAGCGTCTGGCGATGTGGATGGGGTTCCAGGGGCCCGCACTGCGCTAGCTTGTTGGCTCGCGCGATCCTCTGTGGCGAGGGGATAAATCCCCTTGTCACAAGTTGCATGTTGAGTCTGCTGTACTCAGGCGTCGCTTCTCAGGGTACCTGCAGACCCTCGGCCAGCAACATATCCACAAGACGAATCAGTGGCAGCCCGACCAGGCTGGTGGCGTCCGGCCCTTCGGTGCTCTGGAACAGGCTCACGCCAAGTCCTTCGGCCTTGAAGCTGCCGGCGCAGTCGTAGGGTTGCTCGGCCCGCAGGTAGCGTTCGACGCGCTCTGGGTCCAGGGTGCGCATGGTAACGGTAAACGGAATGCAGTCGACCTGGCAGGCGCCGGTCTGGCTGTTGAGCAGTGCCAGGCCGGTCAGGAACGTGACCTTGGCGCCGCTGGCAGCCAGCAGTTGCTCGCGAGCGTTCTCGAAGGTGTGAGGCTTGCCCAGGATGCGTTCGCCGAGCACGGCGACCTGGTCTGAACCGATGATCAGGTGCGCCGGGTGGCTGTCGGCCAGTGCCAGGGCTTTTTCCCGGGCCAGGCGCTTGACCAGATCAAGGGCGGGCTCGCCGGGGCGATGGCTTTCGTCGATGTCGGGTGAGCAGCAGACGAACGGTAGTCCCAGGCGGGCAAGCAATTCCCGGCGATAGACCGAGCTTGAGGCAAGTAATAAAGGCAGCATGGGCGGCTCCAAAAGGCAGGGCTGAATTCTAGCGAGGCGCGCAAGTGACGGACAGGGCTGAATTTCCTTTGACATGGCCGGGGGCATCCCTATAATGCTGCGCCTATGTTGAATGACCCGATTCCACCTCACGTTGACCCGCGCAAATTGGCTGACCGTGGCACCACCCTTCAAGGTGAACTGCTGCTGGCCGATTTGAAGAGACTCTGCGACCCGCTTTCCGACGATGTCGGTACGGTCCAGGCCAAATTCGTTTTTGAACGAGATGAACGTAAATCTGTGGTTATCCACAGCTTTATCGACACTGAAGTCAAAATGGTTTGCCAGCGTTGTCTTGAGCTGGTCACCCTGCCGATCCACAGCGAATGCAGTTACGCCGTGGTGAAGGAGGGTGCGAATACCCAGTCGTTGCCGAAAGGTTATGACGTGCTGGAACTGGGCGAAGATCCATTGGATCTGCAGTCACTGATCGAGGAGGAGCTTCTGCTCGCCTTGCCCATTGTGCCTGCTCATCATCCGGAAGAATGCCAGCAGCCGGCGGGAGCAGATGAGCCCGAACCGAGCGAGGACGAGGTAACGCGGTCCAACCCGTTCAGTGTATTGGCGCAGTTAAAGCGTGACCCAAACGTTTAGGAGTTAATCAATTATGGCTGTTCAGCAGAACAAAAAATCCCGCTCTGCCCGTGACATGCGCCGTTCGCACGACGCTCTCGAGGCTAGCACCCTGTCCGTAGAAAAAACCACTGGTGAAGTTCACCTGCGTCACCACGTATCGCCAGAAGGCGTATACCGTGGCCGTAAAGTGATCGACAAGGGCGCTGACGAGTAATCACTTGTCCGCTCAAGTCATCGCGATTGACGCAATGGGCGGGGACTTCGGTCCCCGCAGCATTGTTCAGGCCAGCCTTGCTTGTCTGAATGCTACACCCTCGCTGCACCTGACCCTCGTCGGTCAACCCTCCCTCCTGGAAGAAATGCTCAGCGGCCAATCGGCTGTCGATCGCGCGCGCCTGACTATCACCCCGGCGTCCGAAATCATCACCATGGACGAAAAGCCGGCCCAGGCCCTGCGCGGCAAGCCTGACGCCTCGATGCGGGTAGCCCTTGAGCTGCTGCGCGATGGCAAGGTCCAGGCCTGCGTCAGCGCTGGCAATACCGGTGCGCTGATGGCGCTGTCGCGCTACGTGCTCAAGACCTTGCCGGGTATCGACCGGCCCGCGATGGTGGCGGCGATTCCGACCCAGCGCGGATTTTGTCAGTTGCTCGACCTGGGGGCCAACGTCGATTGCAGTGCCGAGCATTTGCTGCAATTTGCGGTGATGGGCTCGGTCGCGGCAGAAACCCTGGGCATCGTGCGCCCTCGTGTGGCGTTGCTGAACATCGGCACCGAAGACATCAAGGGCAACCAGCAGGTCAAGCTGGCGGCCACGCTGCTGCAGGGCGCGCGGGGCATCAACTACATCGGCTTTGTCGAAGGCGATGGCTTGTACCGTGGCGAGGCCGATGTGGTGGTATGTGATGGCTTCGTCGGCAATATCCTGCTCAAGTCCAGCGAAGGCCTGGCGACCATGATCGGCCAGCGTATCGAGACCTTGTTCAAGCAGAGCCTGGCCTCGCGGGTGGTCGGCGCCCTGGCGTTGCCGTTGATGCGCCGGTTGCAGGCCGACCTGGCGCCGGCGCGGCACAACGGTGCGAGTTTTCTCGGGTTGCAGGGTATCGTGATCAAGAGCCATGGTTCGGCGGGCGTGCAGGGTTTCCAGAGTGCGATCAACCGAGCGGTGATCGAGATCCAGGAAAACCTGCCGGAGCGCCTGCATGGTCGCCTCGAGGATTTGTTAACTTAGGCGTTTTCGTCCGACAATGCTTAAATGTGACCGGTCGGTTCAAGCCGCCATCCAACTTTCAGTTTGCTAACGCCCCCAGGGGCGTCAATTTTTGACGACAAGATCATTAGGGGCTTTGTTTTCATGTCTGCTTCCCTCGCATTCGTCTTTCCAGGACAGGGCTCGCAGTCCCTCGGCATGCTGGCCGAGCTGGGCGCGCAATACCCGCTGATCCTCGAAACATTCAAAGAAGCTTCCGATGCGCTCGGCTATGACCTCTGGGCACTGACCCAGCAAGGGCCGGAAGAGCGCCTCAATCAAACCGATAAAACCCAACCAGCCATCCTGACCGCCTCGATCGCATTGTGGCGCCTGTGGCTGGCTGAAGGCGGCGCGCGCCCGGCATTCGTCGCCGGTCACAGCCTGGGCGAATACAGCGCCCTCGTAGCCGCTGGCAGCCTGAGCCTGGGCGACGCGGTGAAGCTGGTGGAGCGTCGTGGCCAGTTGATGCAGGAAGCGGTTCCGGCCGGGCAGGGCGGCATGGCCGCGATCCTCGGTCTGGAAGACGCCGATGTGCTGGCCGCCTGTGCCGAAGCGGCGCAAGGCGATGTGGTCAGTGCGGTGAACTTCAACTCCCCGGGCCAAGTGGTCATCGCCGGTGCCAAGGCCGCTGTCGAGCGCGCCATCGAGGGCTGCAAGGTCCGTGGCGCCAAGCGCGCCATGCCACTGCCGGTCAGCGTGCCGTCGCACTGCGAACTGATGCGTCCGGCTGCCGAGCGCTTTGCCGAATCCATCGCCGCCATCGACTGGCAGGCCCCGCAGATTCCCGTGGTGCAGAACGTCAGCGCCAACGTGGCGCCGGATCTCGAGACCCTCAAGCGTGATCTGCTGGAGCAACTCTACAAGCCGGTTCGCTGGGTCGAATCGGTGCAGACCCTGGCGGCCAAGGGCGCGACCGAGCTGGTCGAATGCGGCCCTGGCAAAGTGCTGGCAGGCCTGAACAAACGCTGCGCCGAAGGCGTGTCGACTTCCAACCTCAACACCCCAGACGCCTTCGCTGCCGCCCGTGCAGCGCAGGCCTGAACAGGAGAAGCTTGCATGAGTCTGCAAGGTAAAGTTGCACTGGTGACCGGTGCAAGCCGTGGCATCGGCCAGGCCATCGCCCTGGAACTGGGTCGTCAAGGCGCCATCGTTATCGGCACCGCGACTTCCGCTTCGGGCGCCGAGCGTATCGCCGCGACCCTGAAGGAAAATGGCATCCAAGGCACCGGCCTGGAGCTGAACGTCACCAGCGACGAATCCGTTGCGGCGGTGCTGGCAGGCATTCAGGAGCAGTTCGGTGCGCCGGCGATCCTGGTCAATAATGCCGGTATCACCCGCGATAACCTGATGATGCGCATGAAAGATGACGAATGGTTCGACGTGATCGACACCAACCTGAACAGTCTGTACCGGCTGTCCAAGGGCGTTTTGCGTGGCATGACCAAGGCTCGCTGGGGTCGAATTATCAGTATCGGTTCGGTTGTGGGTGCCATGGGCAACGCAGGCCAAGTAAACTATGCTGCGGCGAAGGCCGGTCTGGAAGGTTTCAGCCGTGCGCTGGCGCGTGAAGTGGGTTCGCGCTCGATTACGGTAAACTCGGTTGCACCGGGTTTCATCGACACCGACATGACCCGTGGACTGCCAGAAGCACAGCGTGAAGCCTTGTTGACGCAGATTCCGCTGGGTCGTCTGGGGCAAGCTCAAGAAATCGCGTCCGTGGTCGCTTTTCTTGCGTCGGACGGTGCGGCATACGTGACCGGGGCTACAATCCCGGTAAACGGCGGGATGTACATGAGTTAAATGTGACGGATTGCTTCAAAAAAATGTCATACGAGCTGTCTAAAATCCGTTATAAAGCTGCAATCAATTTATAGACGGCGGGCCGCAGGGTTTGAGGAGTGAAGCTTTCGGTTGAAAAACCGAAAAGTTCTTCTATACACTTACCCACCGGCCAGCTGCCTGAATTTGTCCATTAGGAGTGAAAACAAGGTATGAGCACCATCGAAGAGCGCGTCAAGAAAATCGTTGCCGAGCAACTGGGCGTTAAAGAAGAAGAAGTTGTTAACACCGCTTCCTTCGTTGAAGACCTGGGTGCCGACTCCCTTGACACTGTTGAGCTGGTGATGGCTCTGGAAGAGGAATTCGAGACCGAGATTCCTGACGAAGAAGCTGAGAAGATCACTACTGTACAAGCTGCTATCGACTACGTTACCAGCCACCAGGCGTAATCGTTTTTAGTCGTCGCTAGCTGTCATGGAAAAACCGCACTGCCATCACGGCGTGCGGTTTTTTCTTTAGGCCTGATGCAAAGTCGTCATTAGAAAAAGGAGAGTGCTGTGTCGCGTAGACGCGTCGTAGTCACCGGTATGGGTATGTTATCGCCACTGGGCACGGATGTGCCGAGCAGTTGGCAGGGCATTCTGGCTGGCCGCAGTGGCATTGGTCTGATCGAACACACCGACCTTTCTGCCTATTCCACCCGTTTTGGCGGCTCGGTAAAGGGCTTCAATGTCGAGGAATACCTGTCGGTCAAGGAAGCTCGCAAGCTTGACCTGTTCATTCAATACGGCTTGGCAGCCGGTTTCCAGGCAGTGCGCAACGCCGGGCTGGAAGTCACCGACGCCAACCGTGAACGCATCGGCGTGGCCATGGGTTCGGGTATTGGCGGCTTGACCAATATCGAAGAAACCAGCCGCACGCTGCACGAATCGGGGCCGCGACGGATTTCTCCGTTCTTCGTGCCGGGCTCGATCATCAATATGATTTCCGGTTTCCTGTCCATCCACCTGGGTGCCCAGGGACCCAACTACGCCATTGCCACGGCGTGCACCACCGGTACCCACTGCATCGGCATGGCCGCGCGCAACATCATGTACGACGAAGCCGACGTGATGATTGCCGGCGGCGCCGAGATGGCGGCTTGCGGCCTGGGCATGGGTGGCTTTGGCGCTTCCCGTGCGCTGTCGACCCGCAACGACGAGCCCGCCCGCGCGAGCCGGCCGTGGGACAAGGGCCGCGATGGCTTCGTGCTGTCCGACGGTGCCGGTGCGCTGGTGCTCGAGGAACTGGAGCACGCCAAGGCGCGCGGCGCGACCATCTACGCCGAACTGATCGGCTTTGGCACCAGTGGCGATGCGTACCACATGACGTCGCCACCAGCCGATGGCGCCGGTGCCGCCCGTTGCATCGCCAACGCCTTGCGTGATGCGAAGCTCAACGGCGAGCAGGTGCAGTACATCAACGCCCACGGCACTTCGACCCCGGCCGGCGACCTGGCCGAAGCCCAGGCGATCAAGACCGTGTTCGGCGAGCACGCCTACAAGCTGGCGGTCAGCTCGACCAAGTCCATGACCGGTCACCTGCTGGGTGCGGCAGGGGCGGTGGAAGCGATTTTCAGCGTCCTGGCGATCAACAGCCAGACCGCGCCGCCGACCATCAACCTCGATGAGCCGGACGAAGGCTGCGATCTGGACTTCGTGCCGCACACTGCCCGCAGCATGGACATCGATGTGGTGCTGTCCAACTCCTTCGGCTTTGGCGGGACCAACGGTTCGCTGGTGTTCCGCCGGTTCGCCGGTTGATGGAAAGCTGGGTCGACGGTCAGCCGGCCGACGTCCTGTCGCTGAAAGATCGCGGCCTGGCTTACGGCGATGGGTTGTTCGAAACCCTCGCCGTGCACGCTGGCGGGCCAGTGTTGCTGGACCGTCACCTGCAACGCCTGGAAACCGGTTGCCGGCGGTTGGCGCTCAATGTCGACATGAGCGCGTTGAGCGCTGAGCTCAGTGCCTATGCTCGGTGCCTGGGCGCCGGCGTGTTGAAGCTGATCGTCACCCGTGGCGACAGTCTGCGCGGTTATGCCGCTGATCCCTCGACCCCGGCCCGGCGCATCCTGCAAGGGAGCCCGCCAGCCGCTTACCCCGCCACCCATGGCGAACAAGGCGTTCTTCTGTTTCCTTGCAGCGTGCGGTTGTCCGAGCAGCCCTTGCTCGCCGGCCTCAAGCATCTCAATCGCCTGGAACAAGTGCTGGCTCGTGCCGAATGGAGTGATGGGCAGTACGCCGAAGGCTTGATGCTGGATACGTCCGGACGGGTGATCGAAGGTGTGTTCAGCAACCTGTTCCTGGTGCGCGATGGCGTGTTGTTCACGGCGGACCTGAGCCGTTGCGGGGTGGCCGGCGTGATGCGTGCAGAATTATTGTTTCAAGCCAAGTCCCTGGGCATCGCCACGCAAATCACGGACATCAGTCTCGAACAGCTGCACCAGGCTGATGAAGTCTTCGTCTGCAACAGCGTTTATGGCGTGTGGCCGGTACGCGGATGCGGTTCGGCGCGCTGGTCGGTTGGCCCGCTCACCCGTAAACTGCAAACCCTTGCCCGTGCGCTATTGGATGTTTGATTCGTGAGACGTAAATTCTTGCTGCTGCTGGAGACCGGACTGGTTCTGGCAGGGCTGTTGTTGGGCGCTTCGGCCTGGAAGATTCATTCGGCGCTGCAACAGCCGCTGAACATCACCCAGGAAGAATTGCTGGACGTGCCCAACGGGACTACCCCGACCGGAACCCTCAAGCGCCTCGAAGCCGATGGCCTGATCAAGGACGCCTTCTGGCTGCGGATCTATTGGCGCTTCAATCTCGCTGGCCAGCCGTTGCACTCCGGTGAATATCGGCTGGTGCCGGGCATGACCATGGAAGGCCTGATCGGTGTCTGGAAGCGCGGCGAAGTGGTGCAGTACAGCGTGACGCTGGTGGAGGGTTGGAACTTCCGCCAGGTGCGCGCCGCACTGGCCAAGGATGAAAAACTCCAGCAGACCCTCACCGGCCTGAGCGACAGCCAGGTCATGGACCGTCTTGGTCACTCCGGGATATTCCCCGAAGGCCGATTCTTTCCGGACACCTATCGCTTCGTGCGTGGCACCTCGGATGTCGACCTGCTGCAAAAAGCCTACGACCGCCTGGAAGACGTGCTCGCCAAGGAGTGGGCACAGCGTGCCGCCGATGTACCTTATACCCAGCCGTATCAGGCGCTGATCATGGCGTCGTTGGTGGAGAAGGAAACCGGCGTGCCCCAGGAGCGCGGGCAGATTGCCGGCGTCTTTGTGCGGCGCATGCGCCTGGGCATGCTGCTGCAGACTGACCCCACGGTGATCTATGGTCTGGGCGAGCGCTACACCGGCAAGCTCACCCGCGCCCATCTGAAAGAAGAAAACCCCTATAACACCTACATGATCCCGGGCTTGCCGCCGACGCCGATTGCGATGGTGGGGCGCGAAGCGATTCATGCGGCATTGAACCCGGTGTCGGGCAACAGCCTTTACTTCGTCGCGCGCGGTGACGGCAGCCACGTGTTTTCCGATGACCTGGAGTCGCACAACAACGCGGTGCGCGAATTCCAACTCAAGCGCCGTGCCGATTACCGCTCCAGCCCGGCCCCGGCAACATCGGACGAGCAGGCACCCATTCCCGCGGCATCACCCGACACGGCGCCCGACGCTGTACCCCAGGTGCCGCCCCAAGTGCCTGCTCCCGAACCGGATGCCAGCGAGCCGCCGAGCCCGCAATGACTTTGATTAAGGATCGCCTGTGACTGGCTTGTTTATAACGCTGGAAGGCCCGGAAGGCGCCGGCAAGAGCACTAACCGCGAATACCTGGCCGAACGCCTGCGGGCGGCTGGCATCGAGGTGGTGTTGACCCGCGAGCCGGGCGGTACGCCGCTGGCCGAGCGAATTCGCGAGGTGCTGCTGGCGCCCATTGAAGAGGTCATGAACCCCGACACCGAGCTGTTGCTGGTGTTCGCGGCCAGGGCACAGCACTTGGCCGAGGTGATTCGCCCGGCGCTGGCCCGTGGCGCGGTGGTGCTCTGCGATCGTTTTACCGATTCGACCTATGCTTACCAGGGCGGCGGCCGGGGCTTGTCCGTGGAGCGCATCGCTGCGTTGGAAACCTTCGTCCAAGGTGACCTGCGGCCAGACCTGACCCTGGTGTTCGACCTGCCGGTGGAAATCGGCCTGGCCCGCGCCAGTGCCCGTGGTCGGCTGGATCGTTTCGAGCTTGAGGGCCAGGCTTTCTTCAATGCCGTGCGCAGTGCTTTCCTGAGTCGCGCCAAGGCCGATCCGGCGCGTTACCTGCTGATCGATGCCGCGCAACCGCTGGCCCAGGTCCAACAGTCCCTGGACGGCTTGCTGCCGCGTTTGCTGGAGCGTGTCCGTGGCTGAAGCCTATCCCTGGCAAGACGGCCTCTGGCAGCAACTGGCCGGTCGTGCCCAGCATGCCCACGCCTATCTGTTGCATGGCCCGGCCGGCATCGGCAAGCGGGCGCTGGCCGAGCGCCTGATGGCCAGCCTGCTGTGCCAGCGCCCGGGTGTCTCGAATGCCTGCGGCGAGTGCAAGTCCTGCCTGCTGCTCAAGGCGGGCAGCCATCCCGATAATTACGTGCTGGAACCGGAAGAGGCGGACAAGGCGATCAAGGTCGACCAGGTTCGGGACCTGGTCAGCTTCGTGGTCCAGACCTCGCAGATGGGCGGGCGCAAGGTGGTGCTGATCGAGCCGGTCGAGTCGATGAACATCAACGCCGCCAACGCCTTGCTCAAAAGTCTTGAAGAGCCTTCCGGCGACACCGTGTTGCTGCTGGTCAGCCACCAGCCGAGTCGCTTGCTGCCGACCATCAAGAGTCGCTGCGTGCAACAGGCCTGCCCGCTGCCGAGCGAGGCGATGAGCTTGCAGTGGCTGGCCCAGGCCTTGCCCGACAGCAGCGACGAAGAGCGTGTCGAGTTGCTGACCCTGGCGGCCGGCTCGCCCCTGGCGGCTGTCAGCCTTCAGGCCCAGGGCGTGCGGGAGCAGCGGGCCCTGGTGGTGGACGGGGTCAAGAAACTGCTCAAGCAGCAGCAATCCCCCACGCAACTGGCCGAGGGTTGGAACGCGATCCCGTTGCTCTTGCTGTTTGACTGGTTCTGCGACTGGTCGAGCCTGATCCTGCGTTACCAATTGACCGAGGACGAGGCTGGCCTGGGGTTGGCGGACATGCGCAAGGTGATCCAGTACCTGGCGCAAAAAAGCGGCCAGGATAAAATCTTGAACATTCAGGACTGGATTCTTGCCCAACGTCAGAAGGTGCTGGGCAAAGCGAACCTCAATCGGGTGCTGTTGCTCGAGGCGCTGTTGGTGCAGTGGGCGAGTTTGCCTGGTCGAAACTGACAGACACGGCCTAGTGTCCTGTGATACAGGACACTAAACTCAGCTCAATCGCAGCGGAGATCAGCATGAACGAACCTGTCAGTCCCGGGCCACGCAACGGCATCCTGTCCCTGACCATCAAGGACAAGTCGGTGCTCTACGCCGCCTACATGCCCTTCATCAAGAACGGCGGCCTGTTCATTCCGACCAACAAGAATTATCGCTTGGGCGATGAAGTGTTCATGCTCTTGAGCCTGATGGATGAAGCGGAAAAGATCCCGGTTGCCGGCAAGGTAATCTGGATGACGCCCAAAGGGGCCCAGGGCAACCGGGCCGCCGGCGTCGGCGTGCAATTCAGCGACGGCGACAATTCCGCCCGCAATCAGATCGAAACCCACTTGGCCGGCTCCCTGAAGTCCGACCGTCCCACCCATACGATGTAGCCCGGCCTTTTATGCTTGTAGATTCCCATTGTCACCTTGACCGTCTCGACCTCGCTGCCCATGGCGGCTCCCTGGATGCTGCGCTGGACGCGGCCCGTGAACGAGGTGTCGGTCATTTCCTGTGCATTGGCGTCAGCGTCGACAACGCCGCCGACGTCAAGGCCCTGGCCGAACGTTATGCCGATGTCGATTGCTCGGTCGGTGTTCACCCGCTGGATGTCCAGCCTGACGCCGCGCCGGCGCTCGATTGGCTGTTGCGTGAGCTGGACCATCCACGGGTAGTCGCCATCGGCGAAACCGGCTTGGACTATCACTACGAACCGGAAGCCGCCGACGTGCAGCAGGCGTCGTTCCGGCTGCACCTGGAGGCCGCCCGGCAGACCGGCAAGCCGGTGATCATCCACACCCGTGGCGCCCGGGCCGACACCCTGGCCTTGCTGCGTGACGCCGCGCTGCCCCAGGCCGGGGTGCTGCATTGCTTCACCGAAGACTGGGACATGGCCAAGGCCGCCCTGGACATGGGCTATTACATTTCCTTGTCCGGGATTGTCACGTTCCGTAATGCCGATGCATTGCGCGACGTTGCCAGCAAAGTGCCGGCTGATCGGCTGTTGGTGGAGACCGACTCGCCTTACCTTGCGCCCATTCCCTATCGTGGCAAGCCGAACCTTCCGCAATACGTACGGGAGGTGGCGGAGTTTCTGGCAATGCTGCGCGGTGAGTCCTACGAGCGGTTTGCCGAGCAGACGACGGAAAATTTTAAGCAATTGTTTCCGCTGGCTCATGTGCGTCCGGCGCAAGCCTGAATTCCATGCAAAAAAAACCCGGGTTCTGGGGGGTGAATCCGGGTTAAGACCATTAGGAGTAAAACAAAGGCACGCGGTCCGTTGGTACCTTTATCAGCGCGTCACTTGGGGGAGATGTCGCGCCGACAGTTCAAGTATTGATCAGTATGCCAACCCGTCCAGTCTGGCCGGGGCGGTTTTTAAACAAATTTGGAATACGCTCGCTTCGGATAAGTTCTCACTGTCGCCAAAGCTCGCAGGCGCGGCGCATTGGCGTGAGAAACGGCGAGCCGGGTGTGTACGGTTTTGTGAAGAACAGTGGCCGAGAACGGATGATCCGTGCATTTTTGCGTAAGTTAGGCATAATACCCGGCTTCGAATTTTGACCCTTCAGACCTTTTTCTTATGCACAAAGAACCCCGTAAGGTCCGTGAGTTTCGCCGCCGCGAGCAGGAAATTCTCGACACCGCGCTCAAGTTGTTCCTCGACCAGGGTGAAGACAGTGTCACCGTCGAGATGATTGCGGATGCCGTGGGTATCGGCAAAGGCACGATTTATAAACATTTCAAATCCAAGGCGGAGATCTACCTGCGCCTGATGCTCGACTACGAGCGCGATTTGAACGAGCTGCTGCACTCGGCCGATGTGGACAAGGACAAGGAGGCCCTGTCCCGGGCCTACTTCGAGTTCCGCATGCGCGACCCGCAGCGCTACCGCTTGTTCGATCGCCTGGAAGAGAAGGTGGTCAAGGGCAACCAGGTGCCGGAGATGGTCGAGGAGTTGCACAAGATCCGCGCCTCGAACTTCGAACGCCTGACCCTGCTGATCAAGGGCCGGATCAGCGAAGGCAAGCTTGAAGACGTGCCGCCTTATTTCCATTACTGCGCCGCTTGGGCGCTGGTGCACGGCGCGGTGGCGCTGTATCACTCGCCGTTCTGGAGCAACGTGCTGGAAGACCAGGAAGGTTTCTTCCAGTTCCTGATGGACATCGGCGTGCGCATGGGCAACAAGCGCAAGCGCGATACCGACGTCCCGAGCAGCTAAGGCCGCACAGGCCAAGACATTCAGCTGCCTTATTGCGCCATGTCCGCTTACATGGCGCAGTGTCCCAGTAATATACTCAGGCTTGGGTCTTGCGAAATCTTGATTTCTAGGTCAATTTCCGCGAGTCCGATTTTTCTTGTGCCGGAGTGATCCATGATCGTTGACCGTCAAGGCAGGCGTTTCCGTAATTTGCGGATCAGCCTGACCTCCGCCTGCAATTACGCCTGTACCTACTGCGTGCCTGATGGCAAGCGGTTGGTGGCTGCGCAGGATGAGCTGTCGGCCGAGGCCATGGCGCGCGGCGTGGCTTATTTGATCGAGGCCGCCGGCATCGAGCGGCTGCGCATCACTGGCGGCGAACCGTTGGTCAGCCCCAAGCTCGAGCGTTTCATGATGGCGGTAGGGCAGATGGGCCTGGAGGACATCAGCCTGACCACCAATGGCCAGTTGCTGGCGAAAAAGCTGCCGTTGCTGGTAGACGCCGGTATCCGTCGCATCAACGTTTCCCTCGACACCCTGGACCCCTCCGCGTTTCGCAGTATCGCCCGTGGCGGCGACCTGGCGACTGTACTCGATGGCATGGAACAGGCCCGGGCCGCCGGGATGAAGATCAAGGTCAATATGGTGCCGTTGCGCGGGCAGAACCTGGACCAGGTGATGCCTTTGCTCGAATACTGCCTGGAACGTGGCTATGAGTTGCGTTTCATCGAGTTGATGCGCATGGGGCACCTGGCCAGCGATTCCAACGCTTTCCTGCAGCAGTTCGTCAGCCTCCAGCAACTGCTCAGCCTGATCGGCGATCAGTACGAATACCTGCAAGCCGATGCGCCGGTGGATGCCACGGCGGTGCGCTATGAGATACCGGGGCTGGGGCACTTTGGCGTGATCGCCAACGAAAGCGTGCCTTTCTGCCGTACCTGCTCACGGTTGCGGTTGTCTTCCACGGGTTGGCTGCATGGCTGCCTGTCGTCGAGTAACCGTCACTTCGTCGGTGACCTGCTGGACAAGCCTCGCCACCAGGCCTTGCCGGCGCTTCAGCGCTTGTTGGTCAAGGCGTTGGGGGACAAGCAGGAAGTGGCATTCTCCGGCGGCGCGACCATCATGAAAATCATCGGCGGCTGACCGGCTCGACCAGGTGCACTCTGCTGTAGGAGCTGCCGAGTGCAACGAGGCTGCGATCTTTATCCAAGCCATTGAGTCGTGAGCGAACGCCCGGTAGATCAAGCTCAAAAGATCGCAGCCTTCGGCAGCTCCTACGGGTTACTGCGCGCCTTCATCCTGCAAGCTGGCGCAAAAGCTGCATCCCACGACCATTCGCCGGTTTTCCGACACCGGTTTTTTGGAGGGTAGGATGCGTAGCCTGGTTTTGCTGCTGGCCGTTTTGGCGCTTGGTGGCTGCATGAATGTCAGCGACATGGGAGAGGGCGTTCGTTATCACATGAGCGACGCCGGCCTGCTGGACCATAGCGACAGCCGTCGTGTGAACAACCTGCGTATTCAGCCCGACTCGTTCATCTACATCGCCCAGGGCGCCTTTGCTCCGCCAGGCAGTGCTTACCCGCGTCCCAACGTCGTGGCCGAAGAAGCCTTCAATGGCTTCATCGAATATTTCCCCATGGTCCGTCGCGCCCGCGTTCCCGAAGGCCTCGACCAGGCCATGGGCGAGGCCCGTTCCGCCGGCGCCCATTATTTGCTGTACACCCGCTTCGCCAAGGCTGACAACCGCATCGGCAATACTGACGAATGGCAGGATGAAGAAGCCTTGGATCGCCTGGGTGTCGATACCAGCGTGATTCAAATCATGTTGATCGAGACCAGCACCCAGTATTTGATTGATACTGCACGGATCAAGAGTCGTGGCGGTTTACTGACGTTGCACGACAAGCAGCCACAAGACCTCATCGCCACGCCTTTGCGTGAATATGCCCGCAGCCTGCTGGGGATGAGCGACGAATAAATATAAGGAGTCACCATGAGCGGACCGCAAAAAGCCAATGACTTGCTGGGGCAGATCCCCAAGACCAAAGGCCTGCCGCCGGTCCACTTGTGGAACCCCGACTTCTGCGGCGACATCGACATGCGCATCGCCCGGGATGGCACCTGGTATTACCTGGGCACGCCCATCGGGCGAAAGCCGATGGTCAAGCTGTTCTCCACCATCATCCGCCGCGACGGCGATGATTACTTCCTGATTACCCCTGTGGAAAAAGTCGGCATCAAGGTCGACGATGCGCCGTTCGTGGCCGTGACCCTTGAGGTCGAAGGGCAGGGGGAAGGGCAGCTGTTGCGCTTCACCACCAATGTCGAGGAAACCACTGAGGCCGGTGCCGAGCATCCGCTGCGGGTGGTGATCGATCCCCAGACCCAGGAACCCGCGCCCTACGTGCATGTGCGCAGCAATCTCGAAGCACTGATCCATCGCAATGTGTTCTACCAACTAGTGGAACTGGCGGTCAGCCGCGAGATCGACGGGCAGCGCTGGTTGGGCGTGTGGAGCGGCGGCGAGTTCTTCCCCATCGGCCTGGAACCGTAAACCCTGTGTGAGCGAGCCTGCTCGCGAAGGCGCCGGACCATCCAACATCTTCTCAGCTGACCCACCGCTATCGCGAGCAGGCTCGCTCCCACAGTGGCCAAGTAAAATTCAAATTGACACCCAATCGTATGATGATTAGCGTGGGCCTCCAATAAGAGTGGCCCGCGGGGTTTTCATGTCCAGCAGTTTTCATGCATCGACCGTCGATTGGCTGGGGAGCTGGATCGCCGCCGGCCAGGTCAAGCCTGGGCAAACCATCAAGGTCGAGGCGGACTTGGGCGAGCAACTGGGCGTCAGTCGCACGGTGATTCGCGAGGCGATCAAGACCCTGGTGGCCAAAGGCATGCTGGAAGTCGGGCCGAAAGTCGGCACTCGGGTGTTGCCGGTGCGGCGCTGGAACCTGTTCGACCCCCAAGTGGTTGGCTGGCTGTCACGCAGCGGCCTGCCGGAAAATTTTGTCGATGACTTGCTGGACCTGCGTCGCACCATCGAGCCAATGGCGGTGCGCTGGGCCTGCGAGCGGGCCACGGCCGATCAGGTGCAGGCGATCCGCCTGGCCTACCATGCGCTGGAGCGCGCCGTGGACAGCGGCGCCGATTACAACCGCGCCGACCAGTTTTTCCATGAGTGCATCCTGGCCGCCAGCCATAATCAGTTCATCGAGCAAATGGTCCCGGCCCTCGGTGCGTTGCTGGCGGTGTCGTTCGAAGTATCGGCGGCCGACCCGGATGAGCTGCGCCGCACCTTGCCCATCCACAAGGACATCGCCGACGCCATCGCCGCCCGTGACGCGGCGCGTGGCGTCTGGGCCTGCATGACCCTGATCGATAACGCTGACCTGGCGATCAAACGCTTTTACCCCAATGTCATGGCCGGTCGAACCGACGCTGCCGGGCAAGCCGGGAACGGGAGGTTTCAATGAAGTGGACGGCTGTGACGGAACACCGGGCGAAGTTGGGCGAGGGGCCCTTCTGGGACGAGCCGACCCAGGCGTTGTATTGGGTCGATATCGCCGGCAAGCAGGCGCTGCGGCTGATCGGCGCCAACGTACAGATCTGGCAGATGCCCGAGCATGTGTCCGCTTTCATTCCGACCCAGAGTGGCGACGCCCTGGTGACCCTGAGCAGCGGGGTCTACCGCCTCGATCTCGATTCTCCGGGCCTGGAACCGCGCCTGACACTGCTGTGCATGGCCGATCCCCAGCCAGGCAATCGTCCCAACGAGGCCCGTTGCGACGGCCTGGGCCAACTGTGGCTTGGCACCATGCAGAACAATATCGGTGACGAAGGCGAGGACTTGCCGGTCGAGCGGCGCTCCGGCGGGCTGTTTCGCGTCGCCGGTGATGGCCGGGTCATGCCCTTGTTGCGCGGGCTGGGCATTCCGAACACGTTGCTCTGGAGCCCCGATGGCACCACGGTGTATTTCGGCGAGAGCCTGGATGGCACGTTGTATCGGCACTTTATCTACCCCGAGGGCAACCTGGCGCCTGCCGAAGTCTGGTTCGGCCCCCATCCCCGTGGCGGCCCGGATGGTTCGGCGATGGATGCCCGGGGTTATATCTGGAACGCCCGCTGGGACGGCAGTTGCCTGTTGCGGCTGAACCCCAACGGGCAGGTCGATCGGGTGATCGAACTGCCCGTCAGCCGCCCGACCAGTTGTGTGTTCGGCGGCGAAGACCTCAAGACGTTGTACATCACCAGCGCGGCGAGCCCATTGGGTCATCCGCTGGACGGTGCCGTACTGTCGATGCGTGTCGACGTGCCTGGTGTGGCGTGTACAAGGTTTGCAGGGTGAATCCCAAAATATGGGATGTAAATATATATATTGAGATTATTTGGTAGCCGGGTTTATAGTCGGCTCCATCGGCAATACGCACTCACACTAAAAAAACAAAACAGGTGAAGTGATGCAACGATCTTTCCCCGTACGCCCCGGCGGCGTACGCCGGCCACTGTTCTTTCAAGCGCCTCTGCGCCGGTCATCCGTGGATGCCCGGTTTTTGTCGTGCCCGCCCACAGGAGGCTTGAACCATGGCTGAGCCCTTGGTCTTGCCCCCTGTGCCGGAGCCACCGAAGGGCGAGCGCCTGAAAGACAAGGTGGTGCTGTTGACCGGTGCCGCCCAAGGCATTGGCGAGGCCATCGTCGCGGCGTTCGCGTCGCAACAGGCCCGGTTGGTGATCAGTGATATCCAGGCGCAAAAGGTCGAGGCGGTGGCCGCCCACTGGCGTGAACGCGGGGCCGATGTGCAAGCGCTGCAGGCTGATGTGTCGAAGCCGCAGGACTTGCAGGCCATGGCCCGTTGCGCGATTGAACTGCACGGTCGCATCGATGTGTTGGTCAACTGCGCTGGCGTCAATGTCTTCCGTGACCCGCTGGAAATGACCGAAGAGGACTGGCGTCGCTGCTTCGCCATCGACCTGGATGGCGCCTGGTACGGTTGCAAGGCAGTGTTGCCACAGATGATCGAGCAGGGCGTGGGCAGCATCATCAATATTGCCTCCGTCCATTCGTCCCACATCATTCCCGGCTGTTTCCCTTACCCGGTGGCCAAGCATGGCCTGCTTGGCCTGACTCGCGCCCTGGGCATCGAATACGCGCCCAAAGGGGTACGCGTCAACGCCATCGCCCCGGGTTATATCGAAACCCAACTGAACGTCGACTACTGGAACGGCTTTGCCGATCCCCATGCCGAACGCCAGCGTGCGCTGGATCTGCACCCGCCACGGCGCGTCGGGCAACCGATCGAAGTGGCAATGACGGCCGTGTTCCTGGCCAGTGACGAAGCACCGTTTATCAATGCCTCATGCATCACCATTGATGGGGGACGTTCGGTCATGTACCACGACTGAATATTCCTGGATTGCAGTGGGAAACTTCGCCTGTAATCCAATCATCATACGATATGACTATTCAGGCCTATGCTGTGTAGCAACTTGATGTAACCGCCCAGCCTGCGCATTTCCACCGACGGTGGAGCAGATCCCTGGACGTTTGGCTTTCAATAAAAAAAACAAGGAGTCAACTATGAAACATCGTCGTGGGATCCGTTCCCTGTGTCGTGCCGCCCTGGCGGTTACCGCGGTCAGCCTCAGCAGCCATTTGCTGGCGGCCGATGCGGTAAAAATTGGTTTCCTGGTCAAGCAGGCCGAGGAGCCTTGGTTCCAGACCGAATGGGCGTTTGCCGAGAAGGCGGCCAAGGACAAAGGCTTCGAATTGATCAAGATCGCCGTGCCCGACGGCGAGAAAACCCTCTCGGCCATCGACAGCCTGGCCGCCAACGGTGCCAAGGGCTTCGTGATCTGCCCGCCGGACGTGTCTCTCGGCCCGGCCATCATGGCCAAGGCCAAGCTCAACGATCTCAAGGTGATTGCCGTGGATGACCGGTTCGTCGACGCCAGTGGCAAGTTCATGGAAGACGTGCCGTACCTGGGCATGGCCGCGTTCGAGGTGGGCCAGAAGCAGGGCGCCGCCATGGCTGCTGAAGCGAAAAAGCGCAACTGGGAGTGGAAAGACACCTACGCGGTGATCAACACCTTCAACGAGCTGGACACCGGCAAGAAGCGCACCGACGGTTCGGTCGATGCCCTGAAGAAGGCCGGGATGCCGGAAGACCACATCCTTTATTCGGCGCTCAAGACCCTCGACGTACCCGGCAGCATGGACTCCACCAACTCGGCCCTGGTGAAGCTGCCAAGCGCCGCGAAAAACCTGATCATCGGCGGCATGAATGACAACACCGTGCTGGGCGGCGTGCGTGCCACCGAAGCCGCCGGGTTCAAGGCGGCCAATGTGATCGGCATTGGCATCAACGGCACCGACGCCATCGGTGAGCTGAAAAAGCCTAACAGCGGCTTCTTCGGTTCGATGCTGCCAAGCCCGCACATCGAAGGCTACAAGACTGCCGAAATGATGTACGAGTGGATCACCACCGGCAAGGAGCCGCCGAAGTACACCGCCATGGACGAGGTGACGCTGATCACCCGGGAGAACTTCAAGCAAGAGCTGGAAAAGATCGGCCTGTGGAACTGACGGCCGGTTGATTCAAAAGCGGCCCTGGTCACATGAGTGGCGGGGTCGCTTGATCTCTGTAAGTTCGAGGTGGTTATGCAAGCGCAAACAGCGACACGGCAACACAACATCGGCGGCAGCTTGCGATTCAACGGGATCGGCAAGTCCTTTCCCGGCGTGCAGGCGCTGGCCAATATCAGTTTCGTTGCCCATCCGGGGCAGGTCCATGCCTTGATGGGTGAAAACGGCGCCGGCAAGTCCACGCTGCTCAAGATCCTGGGCGGTGCCTACATCCCGAGCAGCGGCGACTTGCAGATCGGCGAACAGACGATGGCGTTCAAAGGCACCGCTGACAGCATCGCCAGCGGTGTGGCGGTGATTCACCAGGAACTGCACCTGGTGCCGGAAATGACCGTCGCTGAAAACCTGTTTCTCGGCCATTTGCCGGCGCGTTTCGGCCTGGTCAATCGTGGCGTGCTGCGCCAGCAGGCGCTGACGCTGCTCAAGGGCCTGGCCGACGAAATCGACCCGCAGGAAAAAGTCGGTCGCCTGTCCCTCGGTCAGCGCCAACTGGTGGAAATCGCCAAGGCCTTGTCCCGTGGCGCCCACGTCATTGCTTTCGACGAACCCACCAGTAGCCTGTCGGCCCGGGAAATCGACCGTTTGATGGCGATCATCACCCGCTTGCGAGACGAGGGCAAAGTGGTGCTCTACGTCAGTCACCGCATGGAAGAAGTGTTCCGCATCTGTAACGCGGTGACGGTGTTCAAGGACGGTCGTTATGTGCGGACCTTCGAGAACATGAGCGAGCTGACCCATGATCAACTCGTCACGTGCATGGTCGGTCGCGATATCCAGGACATCTATGACTACCGTCCTCGGGAGCGTGGCGATGTGGCGTTGCAAGTGAAGGGCCTGCTGGGGCCGGGCTTGCGCGAACCGGTGAGTTTCCAGGTGCACAAGGGCGAGATCCTCGGCTTGTTCGGGCTGGTCGGCGCCGGTCGTACCGAGCTTTTTCGCTTGCTCAGTGGCCTGGAGCGCCAGCGCGAGGGCAGCCTGGTCCTGCACGGTAAAGAGCTGAAACTGCGTTCACCAAGGGATGCCATCGCCGCGGGCGTTCTGCTCTGCCCGGAGGATCGCAAGAAGGAAGGCATCATCCCGTTGGGCAGCGTGGGCGAGAACATCAACATCAGTGCGCGCCCGTCTCATTCCACGCTCGGCTGCCTGTTGCGTGGCGACTGGGAGCGGGGTAATGCCGACAAGCAGATCAAGTCGCTGAAAGTGAAGACCCCGGCGGCCAGCCAGAAAATCATGTACCTGTCCGGCGGCAACCAGCAGAAGGCGATTCTTGGTCGCTGGCTGTCGATGCCGATGAAAGTCCTGCTGCTGGACGAGCCTACTCGCGGCATCGACATCGGTGCCAAGGCGGAGATCTACCAGATTATCCACAACCTGGCGGCCGACGGTATCGCGGTGATCGTGGTGTCCAGCGACCTGATGGAAGTGATGGGCATTTCCGACCGAATCCTGGTGCTCTGCGAAGGGGCCATGCGCGGCGAGCTGCCGCGTGACCAGGCCAACGAATCCAACCTGCTGCAACTGGCGCTGCCGCGCCAACGCGTTGCCGACGCGGCGAACTGAGAGGTAAATCATGACCATTCAAAACAATGCACTGCCAACGGCACGCAAACCCCTGGACCTGCGCCGTTTCCTGGATGACTGGGTCATGCTGCTGGCGGCCATCGGCATCTTCGTGCTCTGCACCCTGATGATCGACAACTTCCTGTCGCCGCTGAACATGCGCGGGCTGGGCCTGGCGATTTCCACCACCGGCATCGCGGCCTGCACCATGTTGTATTGCCTGGCGTCCGGGCACTTCGACTTGTCGGTCGGTTCGGTGATTGCCTGTGCCGGCGTAGTCGCGGCGGTGGTGATGCGCGACACCAACAGCGTGTTCCTCGGCGTCAGCGCGGCGCTGGTGATGGGGCTGATCGTCGGCCTGATCAACGGCATCGTCATCGCCAAGCTGCGGGTCAACGCCTTGATCACCACACTGGCGACGATGCAGATCGTCCGCGGCCTGGCCTACATCTTTGCCAACGGCAAAGCGGTGGGGGTATCGCAGGAATCGTTCTTCGTGTTCGGTAACGGCCAATTGTTCGGCGTGCCGGTGCCGATCCTGATCACCATTGCCTGCTTCCTGTTTTTCGGCTGGCTGCTCAATTACACCACCTACGGGCGCAATACCATGGCCATCGGTGGCAACCAGGAAGCGGCGTTGTTGGCGGGGGTGAACGTTGATCGCACCAAGATCATCATCTTCGCCGTGCATGGCGTGATCGGTGCCCTGGCCGGGGTGATCCTGGCATCGCGCATGACCTCGGGCCAACCGATGATCGGCCAGGGCTTCGAGCTGACCGTGATCTCGGCTTGCGTGCTGGGTGGGGTGTCGTTGAGCGGTGGTATCGGCATGATTCGCCACGTCATAGCAGGCGTGCTGATTTTGGCGATCATCGAAAACGCGATGAACCTGAAGAACATCGACACCTTCTACCAATACGTCATCCGCGGCTCGATCCTGCTGCTGGCGGTGGTGATCGACCGCTTGAAACAACGCTGAACAACGGCGAACACTGGCGACTGATCTACCGCCATCGCGAGCAAGCTCGCTCCCACAGGATTTTGTGCCAGGGCGCAGAACCCCGGCACAGCGCAGATCCAATGTGGGAGCGAGCTTGATCGCGAAGGCGTCGGCACATCCAACACTTCCCTAGCTGACCCACCGCTATCGCGAGCAGGCTCGCTCCCACAGGTTTTTGCGCCAGGGCGCAGAACCCCGGCACAGCGTAGATCCAATGTGGGAGCATCCAACATTTTCTTAGCTGACCCACCGCTATCGCGAGCAGGCTCGCTCCCACAGGTTTTTGTGCCAGGGCTCAGAACCCCGGCATAGCGCAGATCCAATGTGGGAGCGAGCCTGCTCGCGAAGGCGTCCTTCCTGACGCCGACAATCACCCTGCCTTGCGCAACGCCTCAACCAATTCCTGCTTACGCATCTTCGAGCGCCCGGGAATGTTTTTCGCCCGGGCCTCCTTCATCAGGCTGTCCACAGTCTGGGTCCCATGGGAGGCTCTGCTGGTACGCGGGTGACCTTCGCGGGTCTTGGCCGCGCGGCGGGCCGATTCCTTGCGGTCGGTTTTCTTGGCCGTCGCCGGTTTTTCCTTGCCTGAACCACCGGAGCGTTCGCCACCACCGGACTGTTTGTTCACGGTCGCCCAGGCGCGTGCCTCGGCTTCGTTCTCGGACACACCTTTTTTCTCGTAGCTTTTTTCAATATGTGCGGCCTTGCGTTTTTGCTCGGCGGTGTACTTGTCTTTGCTTCCACGAGGCATGGGATGTTCCTCCTCAAATGTCTGAGCTGAGGCTACTGGCTGGCGGCACCACCTTCGGAACCCGAACCACCAGTCGTGGTTTTCGAGCCCACCCCGGTCTCGGCGTTATCAGGTGCTGTCGAGTCCGGTGTATTCATGCCGCCCTGGCGCCCCGTGTCATTACCCTGCACACGCGGATCGGTGCCGGTGGCGGGTGGCTGGCCATTGTTCAGGCCGCCGCCATTGCCGTCGGTGTTCAACGTGGGCAGGCCTTTCGTGGCGGGGGAGTTGGGTGCTTGCACCGGATCGGTCGGCCCGGTGCCGGAGGTGGAAGCTGCAAAGGCCACCGAGGACAGCAGCGCGGCGAAGGTGAATGAGGTCAGCCTTGAAGTGATCATGGGTGTCGCCTCCATTTTTCAGAATGCTTACCTGATCTTGGGCCTCGCTGGATTTGGGTTGGTGCCTGGGGCGCGACGAATGGTCTAGCCGTCGAGTCCGGCTTCTTCCATGAATTGCTCCATGAAGCTTTTTAGTTTTTCGTGACGGATCAGCGCCATGTGTTGCCCGGTGGCAGTCTGGAACCCGTCGGCCAGGTGCAACAATTTGGTCTGGAAATGATCGAGGCAGAAACGTCGATCATCGTAATCCCGGGACTTGGCCTGCGGATCCTGAGGGTCATAGAGGGCGCTGCCCATGCGACCGGCCACATAGAATGTGCGGGCCACCCCGAGCAGGCCCAATGAGTCGAGGCGGTCAGCGTCCTGGAGAATTTTGGCTTCAAGTGTGATCGCTGCGATATTGGCCGAAAAACTGTGAGCCTCGATGGCATGGGCAACCGCGCTGATTTTTTCGTCTGGCCAGTTCAGGGTCGACAACAGTGTCGATGCCTTATCCGCTGCCAGGCGAGAGGCCTGGGCGCGCAACGGTGAGTTTTTTTCCACCGCCACGCAGTCATGCAGCAACGTTGCCGCCAGCAGGATAAGCAGGTCACCGCCTTCATGACGGTGGAGCAAGCGTACGTTGTGCCAGACCCGTTGCAGGTGTGACAGATCGTGAGCGCCATCCTCCGATGGCTCCAATGCATGAGGCAGCAACTGGGCGGCGACGGTTTGAAAAGGTGCAAAGGCGGCAGCGGTCATGACAGATCCTTTGTATGCCAGTACTTCGAGGGTTCGTGGATGATGTTCATTTTCATATGTGACGAGCGCCCCGTGGCGGCTTAGTATGGCGCTTTCAATTGGCTACAAGGCCTGTTCATGTCCATCGAGATCCGTCCTGCGCAACCCAGCGATGCGCCTCAAATCCTTGCCTTCATCACCGAGTTGGCCGATTACGAAAAGGCCCGCCACGAAGTTATCGCCAGTGTGGCGGACATCGAACGCAGCCTGTTCAGCGAGGGCGCAACCGCCCACGGGTTGATCTGCCTGCGTGATGGCGTGCCGATTGGCTTCGCGGTGTTTTTCTTCAGTTATTCCACCTGGCTGGGCAGCAACTGCCTGTACCTCGAAGACCTGTACATCACGCCTGACCAGCGCGGTGGCGGTGCGGGCAAGACGTTGCTGCGCCATTTGGCGAAAATTGCCTGTGACAACGATTGCGGGCGCTTCGAATGGAGCGTGCTGGACTGGAACACGCCGGCCATCGAGTTCTACAAATCCCTCGGCGCGCAACCACAGGAAGAGTGGGTGCGCTACCGAATGGACGGCAAGGTGCTACGGGATTTCGCTAACGGCAATTGAGCCCTTCATGAGTGCGCGGCGCACGCGTACTCGGCAAACCCCGGGCGCTGCTCAAGGCGTTTGCAGTAGGCGGCCACCGCAGGATAGTCCGGGCGTTCCATGGGCGCCTGGCGCCAGCGGTGCACCGACAAGCCGATGAGCACATCCGCAAGGGAAAACGCCGTACCGGCCACGTAGGCGCCGGTGCGGTTCAACTGCTGTTCCAGCAAACCCATCTTCTCGTTCCAGCCTTTGATGCCGGCGGCGATGCGCTGCGGGTCCTGGAAGTCCGGATTCTTGCGGACCAGGGCGTGGAATGCGTAGCCCCATGACGGGTTGAGTTCCGTGGCTTGCCAATCCATCCACTGCTCAATGCGCGCCCGTGCGGCTGGCTCGACAGGCAGCAGATCGCTGCGCCCATGCTTGCCCACCAGGTAGCGGCAAATGGTGTTCGACTCCCAGAGCACGCCGTTCTCATCAATGATCACCGGCACCTGGGCATTGGGATTCAGGGCCAGGAAATCCGGATCCTGAGTCGAAAAAAAGCCAATGCCCCAGTCTTCGCGCTCGTAGGCGATTTCCAATTCCTGGCAGGTCCACAACACTTTTCTGACATTGATCGAGGAAGTGCGGCCGAGGATTTTCAACTGTTGTCCCATCACTTTTTCCCTGAGTTGTTTGGCGTCCGCTCAGAAACGTAGCAGGGTCTTGGGCGGATGGCGATTGGCTTTGTGGTTGGTTTTCGATATCCCAATATATGGGAGTGATATTTATATATTGAGATTTTGTCGCGCCCAGGTTTATAGTCCGTTCCACTCACTGCCAAAAAACAGAACAGGTGAAGCGGATGCAGGCGCAATTGATCGCGCTCGATTGGGGGACCACCTCTTTACGGGCTTACAAACTCGCAGCCGGTGGCGAGGTGCTCGAGCAGCGCTCGCTGTCATCGGGGATCATGCAGTTGCCTTCCGGGCCGCGAACCGTGGCCGGCCGGGTGTGCATCGACGGTTTCGAACTGGCCTTCGACGAGGCCTGCGGCGACTGGCTCGATGCTCAGCCAGGCTTGCCTGTCATCGCCTGCGGCATGGTCGGCAGTGCTCAAGGCTGGCGCGAAGCGCCTTACTGCGACACACCCGCCAACGTCGCCAATCTCGGACATTCCCTACAAACCGTTCGCAGCCTTCGCGGTGTCGATGTGCACATCGTGCCCGGCGTGATTCAGCGTTCACGCTTGCCCAATGTCATGCGCGGCGAAGAAACCCAGGTGCTCGGCGCCTTGCACAGCCTGCCGGACGAAGCGGTGCTGATCGGCTTGCCCGGCAGCCATTCGAAATGGGTGGAAGTGGCCGATGGCTGCATCGTGCATTTCGACACCTTCATGACCGGCGAGATCTTCGCCGTGCTCAGTGACCACAGCATTCTCGGCCGCACCCAGCAACGGAGTACGACCTTCGATGGTGAGGCCTTTGATCGTGGCGTACAGGTGGCGTTGTCGGTGGATGGCCAGGTCGGTCCGTTGTCCACGGTGTTCAGTGCCCGCAGCCTGGGCTTGACCGGCGAACTGGAGGCCAGCGCCCAGGCCGATTACCTCTCGGGCCTGCTGATCGGCCATGAGCTGACGGCGCTGGCCGAGGTGCAGCGTCGGCGACGCGACAGCCTCCACCTGCCGACGGTGGTGCTGATCGGCAACTCCCAACTCTGTGTCCGTTATCAACGGGCCCTCGACGCCTGCGGCTTCGCCCGGGTGGTCTTGGCCGAACAGGCCACCGAACGCGGTTTGTGGCAACTGGCCGTGGCGGCCGGGTTGCTCGATTCCACCGCCCCCTGAACCTGACTGGAGGTCTGACATGCTCACACAAGCACTGGCGCACAACGGGCTGATCGCGATCCTGCGTGGTCTGCGTCCCGAAGAGGCGGCGGCCATCGGCGAAGTCCTGTACAGCGCCGGATTTCGCGTCATCGAAGTACCGCTCAATTCCCCCGAACCGTACGAAAGCATCCGCATCCTGCGCAGTACCTTGCCCGCCGATTGCCTGATCGGTGCCGGTACCGTGCTCACGCCGGAACAGGTCGAGCAGGTGAAAGCCGCTGGCGGCCAAGTGATCGTCATGCCCCACAGCGATCCGAAGGTGCTGCGTGCGGCGAAAGCGGCGGGCTTGTACCTGTCGCCAGGCGTCGCCACGCCCACCGAAGCTTTTGCCGCGCTGGCCGAAGGCGCCCATGTACTGAAGATGTTCCCCGCCGAGCAAATGGGCCCGGCGGTGGTCAAGGCCTGGCTTGCGGTACTGCCGGCCGGGACCGTGCTGGTGCCGGTGGGCGGGATTACGCCGGACAACATGGCGGTGTTCCTCGAAGCCGGCGTCAAGGGTTTCGGCCTCGGTTCCGGGCTGTTCAAGCCGGGCCTGACAGCGGATGAAGTGGCGGTGCGCGCCAAGGCCTACGTGGCCGCATGGAACGCCTTGAACTGAAGACTTTTCCAGCGCCCCGTGCGCTGCATCTGACAAGAGAGACAACAAGATGAAAATCACCAAGCTGACCACGTTTATCGTTCCGCCGCGCTGGTGCTTCCTCAAGGTCGAAACCGACGAGGGCGTGACCGGTTGGGGCGAGCCCGTGGTCGAAGGTCGTGCCCACACGGTGGCGGCGGCTGTCGAGGAATTGTCCGACTACCTGATCGGCAAAGACCCACGCAACATCGAAGACATCTGGACCGTGCTCTATCGCGGCGGCTTCTACCGCGGCGGGGCCATTCACATGAGCGCCCTGGCCGGCATCGACCAAGCGTTGTGGGACATCAAGGGCAAGGCCCTGGGCGTGTCGGTCAGCGACCTGCTGGGCGGCCAGGTGCGCGACAAGATCCGTGTGTATTCGTGGATCGGCGGCGACCGGCCGGCGGACACCGCTCGCGCGGCGAAAGAAGCGGTGGCGCGGGGCTTCACCGCTGTGAAGATGAACGGCACCGAAGAGCTGCAGTTTCTCGACACCTTTGAAAAAGTCGACCTGGCCCTGGCCAACGTCGCGGCGGTGCGCGATGCGGTGGGGCCGAACGTCGGCATTGGCGTGGACTTCCACGGCCGCGTGCACAAGCCGATGGCCAAGGTACTGATGAAGGAACTCGACCCCTACAAGCTGATGTTCATCGAAGAGCCGGTGCTCAGCGAAAACTACGAAGCCCTCAAGGAGTTGGCGCCGCTGACCAGCACCCCGATCGCCCTGGGCGAGCGCTTGTTCTCGCGCTGGGACTTCAAACGTGTACTCAGCGAAGGCTACGTGGACATCATCCAGCCGGATGCGTCCCACGCCGGCGGCATCACCGAGACCCGCAAGATCGCCAACATGGCCGAGGCCTACGACGTGGCGCTGGCGCTGCACTGCCCACTGGGCCCCATCGCCCTGGCGGCATGCCTGCAACTGGATGCGGTTTGCTACAACGCCTTCATCCAGGAACAGAGCCTGGGTATCCACTACAACGAGAGCAACGACCTGCTGGATTACATCAAGGATCCGCAGGTGTTCGACTACGACAAGGGCTTCGTGAAAATCCCCAATGGCCCGGGCCTGGGCATTGAGATCAACGAGGAATACGTCATCGAACGCGCGGCCATCGGCCACCGCTGGCGCAACCCGATCTGGCGCCATGCCGATGGCAGTTTTGCCGAGTGGTGAGTCACGCCTGACTCTCTCGGTTTGATCGTTCCCACGCTCTGCGTGGGAATGCAGCCAGGGACGCTCCGCGTCCCTCAAGAGCCGAACGCAGAGCGTCCGTAGAGGCGTTTCCACGCAGAGCGTGGGAACGATCGGGCGTGCTCGACTCCTCAATAAACATAAAAAGAGGCACCTCACATGCAAGCGCACACCCTGAGCGCGCAGGCGTCGTTGGTGACGCCCAGCCGCAAGCGTTTTTTCATCATGGTCCTGCTGTTCATCACCGTGGTGATCAATTACCTGGACCGCAGCAACCTCTCGATCGCCGCTCCCGCACTGACCAGCGACCTGGGCATCGATCCAATCCACGTCGGGCTGATTTTCTCGGCATTCGGCTGGACCTACGCCGCCATGCAGATCCCTGGTGGTTGGTTGGTGGACCGGGTGCCGCCGCGGATTCTGTATAGCGTGGCCCTGCTGTTGTGGTCGGTGGCCACGGTAATGCTGGGTTTTGCCGCCAGTTTCATCGCGCTGTTCGTACTGCGCATGGCGGTCGGTGCCCTGGAAGCGCCGGCTTATCCGATCAACAGCCGCGTGGTCACCACCTGGTTTCCTGAGCGCGAGCGGGCCACGGCCATCGGTTTCTACACCTCCGGGCAGTTTGTCGGGCTGGCCTTCCTGACCCCGGTATTGGCCTGGTTGCAACACGCGTTCGGTTGGCACATGGTGTTTGTCGCCACAGGCGCGGTGGGCATCATCTGGGCGGCAATCTGGTACGCGGTGTATCGCGAGCCACGGGATTTCAAAGGCGCCAATGCCGCCGAAATCGAACTGATCCGCGAAGGCGGCGGGTTGGTGGATATCCAGGCCGATACCGCCAAGGCCAAGGCGAAATTCAGCTGGACCGACCTGGGGATTGTCCTGACCCAACGCAAATTGTGGGGTATTTACCTGGGGCAGTTCTGCCTCAACTCCACGCTGTGGTTTTTCCTGACGTGGTTCCCGACCTACCTGGTGAAATATCGCGGCATGGACTTCATCAAGTCCGGTCTGCTGGCGTCGTTGCCGTTCCTCGCAGCGTTCGTCGGCGTGCTGTGTTCCGGGTTCTTCTCCGACTGGTTGATTCGTCGTGGCGCCACCGTAGGTTTCGCGCGCAAGCTGCCGATCATCGGTGGATTGCTGATTTCGACCTCGATCATCGGCGCCAACTTCGTCGAGTCGACTCCGTTGGTGATTGCCTTCCTGGCCTTGGCGTTCTTCGGCAATGGCCTGGCGTCGATCACCTGGTCGCTGGTCTCCACACTGGCGCCGGCGCGACTGCTCGGGTTGACCGGTGGGGTGTTCAACTTCATCGGCAACCTGGCGGCCATCGCCACGCCGATCGTCATTGGCTTTCTCGCCAGCGGCGATTCGTTTGCCCCGGCCATCACCTATATCGCTGTTCTGGCACTGGCTGGCGCGCTGTCCTACATCCTGCTGGTCGGGAAGGTCGAGCGCATCGAGTTGTAGTCCGACGGGGCGGGCGACCATAATGCCGCCCGTTCCCCGCTCACTGTTGAAGGCCGGCTATGCAGCAAGACGATCCAAAAATCACCAAGGACGCCGCACCTACGGGCACGCAGACATTGTTGCGTGGCCTGGGGGTGGTCCAGGCGGTCGCCAGCGGCGCCCGTGACTTGAAGGAAATCGCCCGGCTGATCGGCACCACCCGCAGCACCACCCATCGCCTGGCCAGTTGCCTGGTGGACGAACGTTACCTGCGCGTGGTGCCGCAAGTGGGCTACCTGCTGGGGCCGAAATTGATCGAGCTGGGCTTTCAGGCCCGGGAAGAGTTGCCACTGGTGAGCCTGGCGGGGCCGTACCTGGACGAGCTGTCGGCGCTCACCGGGGACACCGTGCACTTGGCGATTCGTGAAGGTGACGAAGTCTTGTACCTGCTGAAGAACCCGGGGCGCAACGGCCCGGAAATGCGCTCGCGCGTAGGCCATCGCATGCCGTTGGCGCGCACCGGGATCGGCAAGGCGCTGATGCTCGATGACTCGCAGGAACAATGGAAGCGGCTGTATGAAATCAGCCTGCCAGCCGGTGGGAAGAATCAGTTCTGGCCTCAGCATCAGGAACAATCCTGGGAACAGTTCCAGCAACGGATGGTGGAGTATGTGGCGGGGGGCTATGCCTTCGACCTGGAAGACAACGAACCGTCGATTCGCTGTGTGGCGGCGCCGATCCGTGACGCCGGCAAGCGCATTGTTGCCGGCATCAGCATCGCCAGCACCGTGCCGTACATGCCGCTGGAAAAAATGGCCGAGCTGATTCCCCTGGTCAAAGGGGTCACAGCCCGGTTGTCGGCGGAACTGGGCGCCAAGGTTTGACGAACGTCAGGCCTTGAGCGTGGCCATGTCGATGACAAAGCGGTATTTCACATCCCCGGCGATCATGCGGCTATAGGCCTCGTTGATCTGACGGATGTCGAGCATTTCAATGTCGCAGCTGATGTTGTGTTCGGCGCAGAAATCCAGCACTTCCT
This sequence comes from Pseudomonas sp. Root401, assembly GCF_001425105.1. NCBI lineage: Bacteria > Pseudomonadati > Pseudomonadota > Gammaproteobacteria > Pseudomonadales > Pseudomonadaceae > Pseudomonas > Pseudomonas sp. Root401. Next base: position 152,876 of record NZ_LMDO01000055.1, read on the forward strand.
GGGTTTCGGCGATACCGCCGATCAACGAACCGGCCAGGACCCGACGGCCCATGATCAGTTTTGCCGCGTGTACCGGCGGTTCAACGGGTTCGACCAGGCCTACGATGATGTGCACGCCGTCGAAACGCAGCGTGTCGAGGTAGGGATTGAGGTCGTGCTGTACCGGAATGGTGTCCAGCAGGAAGTGGAATCGTCCGGCTGCCGCGGCCATCTGTTCGGCGTCGGTGGACACGATCACATGGTCCGCGCCCTGGCGACGGGCTTCTTCGGCCTTGCTCGCCGAGCGGGTGAACAACGTGACTTCTGCGCCCAAGGCCTTGGCGAACTTGATGCCCATGTGGCCCAGGCCGCCCATGCCCAGTACGCCAACCTTGTCGCCAGCCTTCACGCCATAGTGCTTGAGGGGCGAGTAGGTGGTGATGCCTGCGCAGAGAAGTGGTGCGGCGCTGGCCGGGTCGAGTGCTGCCGGGATGCGCAGCACAAAGTGCTCCTTGACCACGATGCTGTTGGAGTAACCGCCCATGGTGTGGCCGCCGCTCACACGGTCCGGGCTGGCGTAGGTCTGAGTCATGCCTTCGAAACAGTATTGCTCCAAGTCAGCGCGGCAGGCTTCGCACTCGCGGCAGGAGTCGACCATGCAGCCAACACCCACCAGGTCGCCGACCTTATAGCGGGTTACGTCCGTGCCGACGGCGGTGACTTTGCCGATGATTTCATGGCCGGGCATCAGCGGGTAAACGGCGATGCCCCATTCGTTGCGGGCCTGGTGGATGTCGGAATGGCAGACGCCGCAGTAGAGAATGTCGATCGCCACATCGTCGGCTCGCGGGCTGCGACGCTCGAATTTCATGGGGGCGAGGGGAGTGGTGGCCGACTGGGCGGCATATCCGATGGCTGTGTACATGATGGACCTCGCTAAGCAATGAACGTTGAGGGTTTCATTCTGGGAGTCCCGGCGACAGGTGGCGATGGCGATTCCTCCGCCTGTCATGCCTAATCCTCCGGTCTTGGCCAGGATCTGATCCTATGTGACGCCAGACCTGCGATGATGGTTTCATCCCTTTTTTCGTGAAGTTTTCGCTCATGTTGTTGACCCGCCATCTCGATGCCAACGCTACGCTGGTTTCATTGATAGAACCCTTGGCGACCCGCGACGGTTTCGTCCCGACGCCACTGCCCGGCGTACATGCGCTTCGGGCCAGCCAGGACGTCGCCCGTGGCCCGCAGCTCTACGAGCCGAGCCTGGTGATCATCGCCCAGGGCAGCAAACTGGCGTACCTGGGACCGCGCACACTGGAATATGGCGCCGGGCACTATCTGATCCAGGCCTTGCCGGTGCCGTTCGAGTGCGAAACCTACGCCATGCCCAATGCTCCGCTGCTTGGGGTTTCCGTTGCGATCGATCGGGCGATGCTGGGGGAGTTGGTGCTGGCCATGGGGCTGGTGCCGGGGCGGAACCTGGCACCGCAGACGCCGGAATCAATGACCTGCGCCGTGCTCGATGACGCCATGCGTGGATGTGTCGAACGCTTGTTGCGCTGCTTGCACGACCCACTGGAATGCCAGGTCATGGGCCAGGCGCGGCTGCGGGAGTTGCTGTTCGTCGCGTTGCGCGGGCCCCAGGCCGATGTGCTGCGGGCGCTGGTGGAGCAGCAAGGCCAATTTGCCCGGATTGCCGCGGCCCTGGGCCATTTGCATGCGCACTTCACCGAGCCGCTGAACGTCGAGACCTTGGCCAGTTGCGCGAACATGAGCGCCTCGACCTTCCATGAGCATTTCAAGCGCAGCACCTTGCTGTCGCCAGTGCAGTACCTCAAGCGCTTGCGCCTGCTCAAGGCCCAGCGGCTGCTGCTCACCGAGGGCATGGGCGTGGCCCAGGTCGCGCACCAGGTGGGGTATCAGAGCTCATCGCAGTTCAGTCGGGAGTACAAGCGCTACTTCGAGCGCAACCCTGGGGAAGAGCGCGCCGCCTGAGTCTTTGAGAATCCCTTGTGGGAGCGAGCTTGCTCGCGATAGCGGTGTGTCAGTCGACATCTGTGTTGAAGGGTAAATCGCTATCGCGAGCAAGCTCGCTCCCACATTTGGACTGTTGTGTTGCTTGAGTCGGAGGCAACAAAAAGGCCCCCATTACGGGAGCCTTGATGTTCAGCGCAACGGCTTACATATTCGGGTAAGTCGGTCCGCCAGCGCCTTCCGGCGACACCCAAGTGATGTTCTGCGCAGGGTCCTTGATGTCACAGGTCTTGCAGTGCACGCAGTTCTGGGCGTTGATCTGGAAGCGCTTCTCGCCGTCTTCCTTGGTCACCACTTCGTACACGCCGGCCGGGCAGTAGCGCTGGGCCGGTTCGTCGTACAGCGGCAGGTTCTTGCCGATCGGGATGCTCGGGTCGGTCAGCTTCAGGTGGCAGGGCTGTTCTTCTTCGTGGTTGGTCCCGGAGATGAACACCGAGCTGAGTTTGTCGAAGCTGATCTTGCCGTCCGGTTTCGGGTAGTCGATTTTCTTGCAATCGGCTGCCAGCTTGAGGCAGGCGTAGTCGGGCTTGGTGTCGTGCAGGGTGAACGGCATTTTGCCGCCAAGGATGTTCTGGTCGAACCAGTTGAAGCCGCCACCGATGATCGCGCCGTATTTGTGGATCGCCGGGCCGAAGTTGCGGCTGGCGAACAGTTCTTCATACAGCCAGCTGTTCTTGAAGCTGTCGACGTAGGCGGTCAGTTCATCACCGCCTTCGGACTCGGCGAACAGGCGATCGGCCACGGCCTCGGCGGCAAGCATGCCGGACTTCATGGCGGTGTGGCTGCCCTTGATCTTGGCGAAGTTCAGGGTGCCGAGGTCGCAACCGATCAGCGCGCCGCCCTTGAAGACCATTTTCGGCAGCGAGTTCAGGCCGCCCTTGCAGATGGCACGGGCGCCATAGCTGACGCGCTTGCCACCTTCCAGGTACTGCTTGAGCACTGGGTGATGCTTGAGGCGCTGGAACTCGTCGAACGGCGACAGGAACGTGTTGCTGTAGGACAGGTCGACGATCAGACCAACCACCACCTGATTGTTTTCCAGGTGATAAAGGAAGGAGCCACCGGTGTTCTCGGTGCCCATGATGTCCAGCGGCCAGCCGGCGGTGTGCACCACCAGGCCGGGTTGATGCTTGGCCGGGTCGATTTCCCAGATTTCCTTCAGGCCGATGCCGTAGTGCTGGGCGTCAGCCTCGCTGTCCAGGTTGAAGCGCTTGATCAGTTGCTTGCCGATGTGACCACGGCAGCCTTCGGCGAACAGCGTGTACTTGCCACGCAGTTCCATGCCAGGGGTGTAGAGGCCTTCCTTCGGATTGCCTTCGCGGTCGACACCCAGGTCGCCGGTGATGATCCCGCGCACCACGCCGTTCTCGTCGAACAGCGCTTCCTGGGCGGCGAAACCCGGGTAGATTTCCACGCCCAGGTTCTCGGCCTGCTGGGCCAGCCAGCGGCACAGGTTGCCCAGGGAAATAATATAGTTGCCTTCGTTGTGCATGGTCTTGGGCACAAAGAAGTCAGGGATTTTGCTCGCGGCCTCGGCGTTTCTCAGGACATAAATGTCATCGCGCACGACGGGCGTGTTCAACGGGGCGCCGAGTTCTTTCCAGTCCGGGAACAGTTCGTTCAGGGCGCGGGGCTCGAACACCGCACCGGAGAGGATGTGCGCACCGACCTCGGAGCCTTTTTCGACCACGCAGACGCTGATTTCCTTACCGGCTTCGGCGGCCTTCTGTTTCAGTCGGCAAGCGGCAGACAGGCCAGCGGGGCCTGCGCCGACGATGACCACGTCGAATTCCATGTATTCGCGTTCCACAGGGCTCTCTCCTACTCAAGGCTCACGGTTTTTTCTAATTGGAGGTTTGGCGTTGCATCCGTTGTTTCCTTCGCGAAAAGCGACGAAAGCGACAATGGATGAAACGCGGGTCTCTCTTAAGCGGCGCATTATATCTACACCACTCTCAGGGTCCAATACAAACGTTTGTTTGAAATTGCCGCAGCCCAGATAAATCACTGACGTACGGCTTATGACTGACCATTTTGCCGTATTGACCGGAATAGGCGTTCCGGTCAAGATACGGGCGGTTTTGCGCTCGCCGTAGGCTGACTGTTGGTTTCAAGAGCACCTCTAAAGACAGGGCGAAGGCAGCACAAAGTGACGCATTGCGTGGTTGCGACGCGCAGTTTACACGCCGCGATAATGAATGACTCATCGGTCATCACTGACGAATGGTCTTCACTCCCGTGAGCTGGGTCATGTGTGGTTCATGCCGGCGTTTTTAGAGGTGCCCTTGCGCCCATGAGCATCAACCGCCAGGTTCGCCTAGGCGACTTTTTTTCACCGGAGAGTAACGAGGAATCCATGAAGGTTCTTGTAGCTGTCAAACGAGTGGTCGACTATAACGTCAAGGTTCGCGTCAAGGCGGACAACTCCGGCGTCGACCTCGCCAACGTCAAGATGTCGATGAACCCTTTCTGCGAAATCGCCGTAGAAGAAGCCGTACGCCTGAAAGAAAAGGGCGTGGCGACTGAGATCGTCGTCGTCTCCATCGGCCCGACCACCGCCCAGGAACAACTGCGCACCGCGCTGGCACTGGGTGCCGATCGCGCCATCCTCGTCGAATCCGCCGAAGACCTGACCTCCCTGGCCGTGGCCAAGCTGCTCAAGGCCGTTGTCGACAAGGAACAGCCATCGCTGGTGATCCTCGGCAAACAAGCCATCGACAGCGACAACAACCAGACCGGCCAGATGCTCGCTGCATTGAGCGGCTATGGTCAGGGCACCTTCGCGTCCAAGGTCGAAGTGTCCGGCGACAGCGTTGCCGTGACCCGCGAGATCGACGGCGGCGCGCAGACCGTTTCCCTGAAACTGCCAGCGATCGTCACTACCGACCTGCGTTTGAACGAGCCGCGCTATGCGTCGCTGCCAAACATCATGAAAGCCAAGAAGAAGCCGCTTGAAGTGCTGACGCCTGACGCTTTGGGCGTTTCCACCGCCTCCACCAACAAGACCCTCAAGGTCGAAGCGCCGGCTGCACGCAGCGCGGGCATCAAGGTCAAGTCGGTGGCTGAACTGGTCGAGAAACTGAAAAACGAAGCGAAGGTGATCTGATCATGACTATCCTCGTAATCGCCGAACACGATAACAAGGCGCTGGCTCCGGCCACGCTGAACACCGTTGCTGCTGCCGCTAAAATCGGTGGCGATATTCACGTGCTGGTGGCTGGCCAGGGCGCTGGCGCCGTGGCTGAAGCCGCTGCGAAAATCGCTGGCGTGGCCAAAGTGCTGTCGGCTGACAACGCTGCCTACGCGCACCAACTGCCGGAAAACGTTGCGCCGCTGGTTGCCGAGCTTGGCAAGGGCTACAGCCACATCCTGGCTGCCGCCACCTCCAACGGCAAGAACATCCTGCCGCGCGTGGCCGCTGCACTGGACGTCGACCAGATCTCCGAAATCATCTCGGTAGAAAGCGCCGACACCTTCAAGCGTCCGATCTACGCCGGCAACGCCATTGCCACCGTGCAGTCGACCGCAGCGGTCAAGGTCATCACCGTCCGCGCCACCGGTTTCGACCCGGTTGCCGCCGAAGGTGGCTCGGCTGCCGTTGAAGCCGTAGGCGCTGCTCACGACGCCGGCATCTCCAGCTTCGTCAACGAAGAACTGGCCAAGTCCGATCGTCCTGAACTGACCGCCGCCAAGATCGTCGTTTCGGGCGGGCGTGGCATGCAGAACGGTGACAACTTCAAGCACCTGTACGCCCTGGCCGACAAGCTCGGTGCCGCCGTCGGTGCTTCCCGCGCCGCGGTCGACGCCGGTTTCGTGCCTAACGACATGCAGGTCGGCCAGACCGGCAAGATCGTTGCGCCACAGCTGTACATCGCCGTCGGTATCTCCGGCGCAATCCAGCACCTGGCCGGCATGAAAGACTCCAAGGTGATCGTTGCGATCAACAAGGACGAAGAAGCGCCGATCTTCCAAGTGGCCGACTACGGCCTGGTGGCGGACTTGTTCGAAGCCATCCCTGAGCTGGAGAAGCTGGTCTAATCCGGCGTCTTCACTTATAAAGAGCCCGGCCCTTTGGCCGGGTTTTTTATTTCTGCCTCAGAGGAGCGTATTGCCATGGATCTGCGTCGTTTGGCCGGCTGGTCGTTGCTGTGGACGTTGGCGCTCGTGCCAGGCCTGTCTGTCGCCGCCGGCAAATGTGAACGACTGATCGCCACCGGCAGCCCGGATGCGCCGCCCTATCTCTGGCAGGATCCTCAGGACCCCAAGCATTTGATTGGCGCCGGTGCCGACCTGCTGGCGCAGGTCGCGCAAGAACTGGGGATCAAGATCGAACTGCTGTATGCCGGCAAGCGCGCCCAGGCGTTGGACGAAGTGCGCAGCGGACGCATGGACCTGCTCACCGACGCGCCGCTGTCCGCTACCGGGCTTGAAGTGCTGGATTACGTTCATCCGCCCTTGCTCGAAAACGATTACCTGGTCTGGACCCGCAAGGACTCGACGCTGGTCATCAACCAGCCCGCAGACCTTCACGGTCATCCCGGGGCCTTGTCGGAAAAGGCACGCATGACCCAGGGATTCGGCGTCTTTGCCGAGCAGCAGTTGTCCCTGGTACGCACGCCCAACCTGACCCAGGCCTTTCAGAAACTGCTGCTGGGCGAGGTGGAATATGTCCTGGCGGGGCGCTACTCGGGCTTGGCAATGGCGCAGACACTGGGGATGGCCAACGACCTGCAAGCCGCACCGCAACCGGTGGACAAACCCGGGCTGTTCCTCGCGATTTCCCATAACTCCGCCTGCAATGACCCATGGTTACGCGGACAGCTGGCGCAAAAGATGACAGAATTGGCCGCGTCCGGCCTGGCGGAGGCTGTGTTGCAACGCAATCTCGAGCGTTGGAATACACAGTTGCAGCCATCTGTCAGTGCCCCAAAACAGTAGGGAACATTAGTGACTATTCGACCTCTTTTCGCTGCCCTGGCCGTCCTGGCTCTGGCGGGTTGCGCAGCCGATCCGGCGCCGAATGAACAGATCCGCCTGACTGAACAGGCACTGGAGCAAGCCCGGGCTGTTGGCGCCACCGCCGACGAAGTGCCCGAATTGAAACTGGCTGAAGAAAAATTCGCCCGCGCCAAATCCAACATGGCCGACGAATCCTACAAGAAGGCGCGCATGCGGGCTGAACAGGCCGAACTCGACGCCCGCCTGGCCGAAGCGAAGGTGCTGACCCTCAAGAGCCAGGAGCAACTGAACGTGCTCGAAACCCGCATCAAGCGCTTGCGCAAACAATTGAGGGAGGATGCCCAATGAAGCACTCCCACGTATTGGGTGGCCTGGTCCTCGCCGGCCTGGCCAGCTTGTATGGTTGCGCGGGTCAGCGCAGCGAAGCGGCGCTCGAGCAGGCCAGCACCGACTTCCAGAAGGTCAAGGAAGACGCCAATGTATTGCGTGCCGCACCCCGGGACGTGATCCGCGCTGGCGAATCCCTGGCCCGTGCCGATCGTTTGTCCAGCTACTGGGGCAGCGGCGAAGATGTGCAGCATTACGCCTACCTGAGCCAGCGCTACAGTGCGATCGCCCGGGAGCACAGCAACCAGGTGCTCAACGAAGAGCGTGCCGCCAAGCTCGAACTGGAACGCCAGCGCCTGCAATTGGCCCTGCGTGAATCCAAGTTGCTGAGCGTGCAGCAGCAGGGCAAATGGCTTGAAGAACAGATCATGGCGATGGCGACCACACAAACCGATCGCGGCCTGGTGATGACCCTGGGTGACGTGCTGTTCGACACCGGCGAAGCGGAACTGAAGAACTCGGCCAACCGGGTCGTGCTCAAGATCGTGCAGTTCCTGCAGCTCAACCCCAAGCGCGTGGTCCGTATCGAGGGGTACACCGACAGCACCGGCGGCAAGCAGGAAAACCTCAAGCTGTCTCGCGACCGCGCGCAAGCGGTGGCGGATGTGCTGGTGGACCTGGGGATAGATGAAAAGCGCATCCAGGTCGAAGGCTACGGCGATCAATACCCGGTGGACGTCAACGCTTCCGAGCGTGGCCGGGCACAGAACCGTCGCGTTGAAATTGTGTTCTCCGACGAAAAAGGCCAGCTCGGCGCCGCCCGCTGAGGGTTGCGTCACTGGAAAACCCGGCCCCCGTAAAAGGCGCCGGGTTTTTTTGGCCCTGCAATCGATGCACGATGGGTACAGTTAGAGCTGTCACTCCACTGTACTGTCGAGTAATCTGGCAACTGTCCCAGTACACTTCTAAACTGTTCCGGTATCGTTTCCGACAAGAATAAAATGCCCGTGAAATCGAGTGCTGCGTCATGACCAACCTCCTGCTCTATCAACGTATTGCTCAACAGCTGGCTGAAGACATCCGGCGCGGTGTGTATCAGCCCGGTGAACGCGTGCCGTCGGTGCGCAAGATGAGCTCGCAGCTCAACGTCAGCCATGCCACGGTGCTGCAGGCCTACGCCAACCTTGAAGACCAGGGGCTGATCCGCGCGCGGCCGCAGTCGGGCTACTACGTGCACCAGACGCCGGCCCTGACGGCACCGACGCCGGACATTGCCCGGGTAGAGCGTCCGGGGCTGGTGACGCGCAGCAGCATCATCCAGCAAGTATTGGTCGAGTCGCGCCGCGAAGGGGTATTCCCCCTGGGGGCGGCGGTGCCAAGTGTTGACTATCTGCCGGTTCGGGCCTTGCATCAGCAATTGGCCAAAGTCACGCGTTTCCACAGCCCGCGGGCGTTCAGCTACATGTTCAGCCCGGGTTTCGAGCCGTTGCGCCGCCAAGTGGCGATTCGCATGCGCGATGCCGGCGTCGTGGTGGACCCTTCCGAGGTGGTGATCACCCACGGCTGCGTCGATGCGCTGCAGATGTCCTTGCGGGTGCTGACGCGGCCGGGGGACTTGATCGCCGCCGAGTCGCCGACCTATTACGGCTTGCTGCAACTGGCGGATCTGTTGGGTCTCAAGGTCATCGAGATCCCCAGCGACCCGGTCACCGGCATGAGCCTGGAGGCCTTGCAGCTGGCGGCCAACCAATGGTCGATCAAAGCGCTGGTGCTGACCACGCGCCTGAGCAACCCTCTCGGCGGCACCATGCCGGAAGAGCGGCAAAAGCAGTTGCTGCGCCTGGCGTCGGACTTCGACATCCAGATCGTCGAAGACGATATCTATGGCGAGTTGATGTTCGAGCAGGGACGCACCAAGGCCCTCAAGGCCTACGACCGGCTGGACCGGGTCATCTACTGTTCGAGTTTTTCCAAGACATTGTCGCCGGGTGTGCGCATCGGCTGGATGATCGCGGGGAAATTCCAGCAGGAAATCCAGCGGCTCCAGACCTTCAGTACGCATTCGGCGTGCAGCGTCACGCAGATGGGCATTGCCGCGTACCTGGAAAACGGCGGTTATGACCGGCACTTGCGCTATATCCGCCAGGAGTACCGCAAGAACCTCAGCGCCTTTCAGCTGGCGGTGCAGCAGTACTTCCCCGAAGGCACGCAGATGAGCCGTCCCACTGGAGGCTTCATCCTGTGGGTCAGCCTGCCGGGGCGGGTCAACACCCAGGAGTTGCATGTGCGGGCGTTGCAACAAGGCATCAGCATCGCGCCAGGGCTGATTTTCAGTAACACCGAGCAGTTCAACCACTGCATTCGCTTGAACTGCGGCACTGCCTGGAACCGTGAGGCGGAGCGGGCCTTGATGACGCTGGGGCTGTTGGCCACTCAATTGTGCCAGGAGACGGCCAACGGATTTCTTTAGACGTCAGCGGCTTAGCTCGATGTGCTTGTCAGCGCCTCATTATCAGGCGAGCATGGGGGTCCCTGCCGTTACTGCCGTTGTGTCTATGAAAGCCATTGTTCCTGCTGCCTGGGTTTTGATCGGCCTGTTGAGCGCCTTCCACATGGGGGGCGTCGTCGCGGCAGCGCCAGTGCAGGAAAAACCGGCCACCAATGCCACGAAGGATGCGCCGAAAAAAACCACAGCGGTCAAAAAGCCTTCCGCCAAGAAGGCGGCACCCGCGAAGAAAAAACGCGCGCCCATCGCCTCCAAGAGCAAATCCGCCCACGAGGTCGCCAAGACCCCATTGCCGCCGGCCCAGCTGGATTTGAGCCTGCCCCATGAGATGGTCGAGGAACTGCAACCACCGGGTAAGGTGGTGCAGTCCAAGCGTGAGCCCCTCTTGCCGTCGATGTTCGGCGAGAAACCCGGGCCGTTTCAGCTCAATGGCCGTTTGTTGAGCAATGAAATGCAGCTGCCACTGCGCAACCAGGAGCGCAATGAGGTGGAAGGCGCGGCGCTGGACTTCGAATTCAAGCAATAAACCTTCGACAGGCCTGCAGTTCGTCGCTGACCATTCGGTCATCCCTCCATGGGCGAAAAAACACGCAGACGGTAATTTAAAACGAGTGTTTTAGCCGTTACTCTGTGTTCTGTTACTAACCATTACCTGTAGTGAGGATGTTGTCGTCATGAAATGCCGTGAAGGCTGTGGCGCCTGTTGCATCGCCCCTTCCATCAGCTCACCGATCCCTGGCATGCCCCTAGGCAAGCCGGCGGGAGAACGTTGCGCGCAATTGTCGGTCGATAACCTGTGCCGGATCTTCGGCCAGCCGGAGCGTCCGGCGGTGTGCTCGGCGTTCGAAGCCGACATCGAGGTTTGCGGCAGCAGCAGTGAAGAGGCTATCCGGCTGATCGGTTGGTGGGAACAAATCACGGCAGCGTAATGAGTCAATGAACGGATCCTAACTGAACGAACTTGGACAATAAGGAAAAGAACTATGGGTTCGCTGCATCGTATGGCTGTGTTGTGTGGGTTGACCGTATTGCTGGCAACGGCCACCGCTCAGGCAGAGGACTGGCAGGTTGCCAAGGAGAAGGACGGTATCAAGGTTTCCCTCAGTGAGGTGGCGGGCTCCAAATACAAGGCCTACCGTGGCGTGACGGTGATGAAAACCACCATGGCCAAGCTGCGGGCCCTGCAGGAAGACGTTCCCGGCGCCTGCGCCTGGATTCATGAATGCAAGAGCCAGAAACTGCTCAAGCACGAAGGTAATCAGAGTTGGACCTACACCCAGTTCAACACGCCATGGCCGGTGACGGCTCGGGACTCGGTGCTGGAAGTCACCACCGAGGAGGGCGCCGATGGCAGCCTGACCCGCAAGCTCAAGGGCGTGCCGAAATACCTGCCTGAAGAGCAAGGTTTCGTGCGAGTGGCCCAGGTCGACGGCTTCTGGAAGTTTACGCCAAAGGGCGCGGACCAGATCGAAGTGACCTACCAGGTCCACACCGAACCAGGGGGTGACGTGCCGTCCTGGCTGGCGAACAAGTTCGTGGTGGATGCGCCGTTCAACACCTTGAAAGCCCTGAAGGAACGCGCCGAAAACTGATCGGCCACGGCTCCTACCCAGACCGCCCCTGAGGCGGTCTTTTCATGTGTGCCGTCCAGACGCCCGGCGGAACGATTGTCCGTCCCTCAATGTCGAGATAAAGGTAAGCCAGGCCCTGAATCGATCAAGGAGACACCGATGCAAAAGTGGGAAATCACTTTCGTGGATGATCATGGCGAAGCCATCGCCGAGCAGTTCGACTACGAGCAGGAGCCTACGATGGAGCAGGCTGCACAACTGATTCGCGAAAAATTGCTGCCCGTTTCCGCCCAACTGGACCTCAACGACCTGGAAGGTCGCACCGAAGATCCCACCGTCAAGAACCTCAAGTCCCAGCACAGTATCGAAATCATCAGCATTACACCGATTTCATGAAACGGTGGCTGGTCTCGCTTGGCAGTGGCTGCCACTTGCGGCTACTCTGCAATTGAGATCATCGAAAGGATCGCCAAGGTCCGGTCTTGTCAGCTACATGCTTGTGTCCCGACGGCCATTTGATGCCGTACCGCTTGCAGCCTGAGGGCTTCACGCACGGGAAGACGGAAAGTCTATCCATTGGTTTCAGGAGGACGTTTCATGAGCACAGCCTATCAAGAAGACATCAGCACCAGCGTATTGCGCCGCATGAAAGAAGGCGGTTTCGATTTTTCCCGATTCCATCCCATTGAGTTCTACGCCATTTTCCCGGACGAGGAGCGGGCGCGCAGGGCGGCAGGTCATTTTCGGGGAGAATCGTTGAATGCGCAGATCAGTGCACGGGACGATGGGGCTTGGTCGTTGGAACTGAGCCGGGTGATGTACGCCACTTACGATGACATTGGCGACTTCGAGCAAGACTTTGAAGCAGTCGTCGAACCCTTGGGTGGAGTGATCGAGGGCTGGGGTGTCAAGCAAGAGATCCGCCGCCTGCAGGCCTGACAGTTACTCACCGCAACCACAGCAACGGCTGACCTTTGTGTCGGCCGTTTTCATGTCTGTGAACTACCCGAGCATTGAACATTACTGTGGGATGAGGGGCTGACCCACCGCCATCGCGAGCAAGCTTGGCTCCCACAGGGATTTGTGGCGGACGCCGAATAGGTGAGCATGTCCCCCGCCAACACCACAACCGCCAGGTTTTGTACCTAACTGTATCCAGATCAAGCCGCGTCGTTTTTCCATGGCTATGCTCAGCAGAGCGACGCCCCTGCGTCGCAATGGAGCGGGGGGCAGCGGGGCGGGGGCATTTGCCGCACCAGAAAGGTGCGCAGCCTGTCAGAGGAGAATCCAACCCGTTGATCATAAAGCGTTTATGCCGATGGCACGGGGCTTGCGAAGCCTTGCTGTCAGGGTGACAAGGAGTACGGCATGATCCGCAGCGGTTTTGATGAAATGTACGATGCCAACGGCCAGGTCCGCCCGCATTACCAGGCGTTTGCCCGCTGGCTGGCGGAAACGCCTGATGAGCTGCTGGCGCAACGCAGGCGCGAAGCCGACCTGTTGTTTCATCGTGCAGGCATTACGTTCACGCTCTACGGCGACGAGCAGGGAACCGAGCGCCTGATCCCTTTCGACACGATCCCGCGCAGCATCCCGGCCAGTGAATGGCGGGTGGTCGAACGCGGCTGCATCCAGCGGGTCAAGGCGCTGAACATGTTCCTGGCCGACCTCTACCACGAACAACGGATCATCCGAGCCGGGATCATCCCCGCCGAACAGGTGCTGGCCAACGAGCAGTACCAACTGGCGATGCAAGGGCTGGATCTGCACCGTGACATCTACGCGCACATTTGTGGTGTCGATCTGGTGCGCGACGGTGACGGCACGTACTACGTGCTCGAAGACAATCTTCGTACGCCTAGCGGCGTCAGCTATATGCTCGAAGACCGCAAGATGATGATGCGCCTGTTCCCCGAACTGTTCGCCGCCCAGCGCATCGCCCCCATCGACCATTATCCGAACCTGCTGCTCGACACCCTGAAAAGCTCCAGCCCGCTGGACGATCCCAGCGTCGTGGTACTCACGCCAGGGCGTTTCAACAGCGCGTTCTTCGAGCACGCGTTCCTGGCCCGGGAAATGGGTGTGGAGTTGGTGGAAGGCGCCGACCTGTTCGTGCGGGATGACAAGGTGTTCATGCGCACCACCGACGGCCCGAAAGCGGTGGATGTGATCTACCGTCGCCTCGACGACGCGTTCCTCGATCCACTGGCCTTCAATCCGGACTCGATGCTCGGGGTGCCGGGCCTGTTGTCGTCCTACCGTTCCGGCAACGTGGTGCTGGCCAATGCCATCGGCACGGGCGTGGCGGACGACAAGTCGGTGTACCCGTTCGTCACCGACATGATCCGTTTTTACCTGGACGAAGAGCCGATCCTGAAAAACGTCCCTACATGGCAATGTCGTAATCCTGCCGAACTTTCTCACGTGCTGGCGAATCTTCCCGACCTGGTGGTCAAGGAAACCCAGGGTTCCGGCGGTTATGGAATGCTGGTGGGGCCGGCCGCGACGACGGCGCAGATCGATGCCTTCCGCGAGCGGATCAAGGCCAAGCCGCACGCCTACATCGCTCAACCGACGTTGTCGCTCTCGACCTGCCCGACCTTTGTCGAAAACGGCATCGCCCCGCGCCACATCGACTTGCGGCCGTTTGTGCTCGCTGGCCGTGAGACCCGCGTGGTGCCTGGCGGGCTGACACGGGTGGCGCTGCGTGAAGGCTCCCTGGTGGTGAATTCATCCCAGGGCGGTGGGACCAAGGACACTTGGGTAGTCGAGGATTGAGGAGCTGCCATGCTGAGTAGAACCGCCTCGGACCTGTACTGGATGTCGCGCTACCTGGAGCGTGCGGAGAACCTCGCACGGATGCTCGACGTCAGCTATTCGTTGTCACTGATGCCCCAGGACGGGCGTGGCGACGGCCTGCACGAGCTGGCCATGCCATTGCTGATCACCGGCACGCTGGATGATTACCGGGAGCGACACGGCGAGTTGCACGCCGAGCGCCTGCTGCATTTCTTTGCCCTGGAAGCGGCCAACCCGGCCAGTATCTACAGTTGCCTCGGCGCCGCGCGAGCCAGTGCCCACGCGGTACGTGGGCGAATCACCGCCGACATGTGGGAGAACATCAACGCCACCTGGCTGGAAATTCGCGGTATCGCCGAGCAAGGCTTGAATCGCTACGGCATGAGCCGTTTCTGCGAGTGGATCAAGGAGCGATCCCACCTGTTTCGTGGTGCAACCTACGGCACCATCATGCGTAACGACGCGTTCCGCTTCATTCGCCTGGGGACCTTCATCGAAAGGGCCGACAACACCCTGCGCTTGCTCGACGCCCGCTACGAAATGGCCGGCGACCAGGCCGACACGGTCAGCGATGGCACGGCCCACGCGTATTACCAATGGAGCGCCTTGTTGCGGGCCTTGTCGTCCTTCGAGGCCTACACCGAGATCTACCGTGACGCCCCGGGCGCTCGTCATGTGGCCGAGTTGCTGCTGTTGCGTGCCGACGTACCGCGTTCGCTGCGCGCCTGTACCGAAGAAATCAACCAGATCCTCGCGAGCCTGCCGGGCACCAACGGCCGGCAGGCACAACGGCTGGCGGCGGAAATGGACGCACGCCTGCGCTACACCGGCATCAATGAAATCCTCGACGGGGGCCTGCATGCCTGGCTCACCGAATTCATCCCACTGGTCCGTGAACTGGGCAACGCCATTCACAGTTCCTACCTGGAGGTCATATGAGACTCTCGATCAGCCACGAAACGGCCTACCACTATGAAGATCAGGTGCGCGCCAGCATCCAGTACCTGCGTCTGACGCCCCACGACAGCGAACGCCAGCATGTACTGAGCTGGCAACTGGATTTGCCCCGGCCGGTGCGGGCGCAGCTGGACCCGTTCGGCAACATCCTTCACGTACTGACCCTGGACGAACCCCACGAAACGGTCATCATCGGCGCCCGCGGGCAGGTGGATATCGATCCGTTGCGCGAAGCCGAGCACGAGAGCCAGTCAGCGTTGCCGTTCCTGCGCTTCACCCGGCTAACGGAAGCGGACGAAGCCCTTCGCACCTTCGCCGCGCAGCAATGCCAGCAGCGTCGCGATCGCACGGCGCTGATCGACCTGATGCACGGGCTGAACCAGCACATGATCTACACCCCTGGCACCACTGAGGTGGAGACCAGTGCGGCCCAGGCTTTTGCCGGTCGCAGCGGGGTGTGCCAGGATCACACCCACGCCTTCCTGGCCTGCGCCCGTAGCCTGGGGGTGCCGGCGCGGTATGTGTCGGGGTATCTGTTCAGCGAAGCGAGCGAACACCTGGCAAGCCATGCCTGGGCAGAAGCCTGGCTTGACGACGCCTGGTACAGCTTCGACGTGACCAACCAACTGGCCCGCCCGGAGCGCCACCTGAAGCTGGCCGTGGGCCTGGATTACCTGGACGCCTGCCCGGTGCGTGGCATGCGCCGCGGCGGCGGTTGCGAGCAGATGCATGCCAAGCTGGTCGTGCCTGCTGCACCGGTGATCACGGTGCAACAACAATAGCCCTCCAACGGGGGCGCTTCTGTGGCGAGGGAGGGCGAGCTCGCGCTGGGTTCTGTAGGAGCTGGCGAAGCCTGCGATCTTTTGATCTTTTGATCTTTCACTTGAGACTCAAGTGGTTGGGGAAAGATCGCAGCCTCGTTGCACTCGACAGCTCCTACAGGGCGCAGCCCAGAGGGAGCGATCTCACGGGGCCAACGGCTGCTTGCGTCCCGCCATATGCTTCAAGTAACCCACTAGCAAATCCAGCTCCGAATCCGGCAGCACCGCAGCCGAGAATCCGGGCATCTTGCCCTGGGGCCAGCGACGCAGCGCTTGCGGGTCGCGAATGTAGCGCTTGAGGAAATCCCCGGAGAAGTATTCGGTCGGGTTGAAAGGGATGTTCAGGTCAGGGCCGAACTGTGCATCGCCTGCGCCATTGAGCCGATGGCACGCCAGGCAATTTTTCTGGAACAGTTCGAAACCTTTATTGATCGGGTCGTCCTTGGCCAGGTTGGGCGCCGGCAGCAGGGCCGGGAAGCGTTCGGCCACGGCCGACAGGCGCTTGATGGTCGCCACTGCGTAGGGCCATTGCTCCGGGCTGATGTGGCCAGCCTGCGGATCGGTCCAGACCAGGTAGAAAGGCCCGGCACTGTGCTTGCCTTCCCCCAGCGATGGCCAGGGCTTGGCCGGGTCCTCGATCGCCAGCCAGGCTCGGGCGCCACTCTTGTTGAGTAATGGCGCCGCAGGCATTTCGGCAGCGAAGCCGTCCAGGGCAACAGCTTGCAGATGGTCATCCGCTTGGACGCCCGTCAACAGTGCCGTCAGCGGTACGGCTCGATAGGTCATGGGCTTCTTGTAGGAAACGTCATCAGCGATCTGGACCGTTTGAGCGTCCGGGTGCTTGAGCAGTTCTTCGGTTTGCCAGGTACGCGTGCCCGCGCCCAACTCCAGCACCAGTTGCGCGGCATAAAGGGGCGTGCTGAGCAGCAACGCCCCGAACACAATAAGAGCTTTCAAGTCGATCGCCTTCCATGTCGAGGGGGGCCGCAAAGGTTGGCACAGCCATCGCGGCTCGAACAGAGAACCCGTCACATTTTTTGGCGACACAACTAATGAATGATGCAGATGCCCTCGCGCAGGATTCAGCCAATCACCTTGGTGATATTCGGCAAAATCAACAGCAGCGTCGTGGCAAAGAGAATGAGTCCGGCTTGGCGAACTTTCGAATGTTTGAACATGGCTGACCCGCCTTTATTGTTATTTCCTAAAAGCCAGCCTGCATATCCATGGCGGCTGGCGTTGCACTTCCTGTCCGACAAGCGCCTCGGCAAAACCCGACGACTTTCTTGTACAAGGATTACATTAGGGGCCGCGGCGGTCTTGGCTTAGATCCAATTCATATCAGCTTGGTACAGGTTGCTCTAAAAAAGGTATGAGGCCTATTGCCACCTTCCTGCCGGCCCTTTTGCTAGACAGCTTGCCCTCCTGAATCGGTTAACCCGATAGCTCGCTACCGTTCGTCTGAGCGTGGCCGTCAACGCCATTGAGCGCTGTGGTCATTGAATCCGGCGCCGCTGGGCTTATGGTTGAAGGCATCGCATTACCCCGTGGTTTCGAGGACGTCATGACCCAAGCTTTGATTTTCGACGCATTACGCACGCCCCGCGGCAAGGGCAAGGCCGATGGCGCCTTGCACAGCGTCAAGCCGGTGAACCTGATGGGTGGCCTGCTCAGCGCCTTGCAGCAGCGCATGGACCTGGACACCAGCCAGGTCGATGACATCGTGCTTGGTTGCGTGACCCCGGTGGGTGAACAGGGGGCCGATATCGCCAAGACTGCTGCGCTGGTGGCCAACTGGGATGTCAGCGTGGCAGGCGTGCAACTCAATCGGTTTTGCGCCTCGGGCCTGGAGGCGGTGAACCTGGCGGCCATGAAAGTGCGTTCCGGCTTCGAAGACCTGGTGGTGGCCGGCGGCGTCGAATCCATGTCCCGGGTACCCATGGGCAGCGATGGCGGCGCATGGGCGCTGGACCCGCAATCCAACCTGCACGGTCACTTCGTTCCCCAGGGCGTCGGCGCCGACCTGATCGCCACGCTGGAAGGCTTTAGCCGTGAGGATGTCGACGGTTATGCGCTGCATTCCCAGCAAAAAGCGGCGCGTGCCCGGGCTGACGGTTCGTTCAATAGATCCCTGGTCGCCGTGCGGGACCAGAATGGCATCGTGCTGCTGGACCACGACGAATTCATCCGCGCCGACTCCACGCTCGAAGGCCTGGGCAAGCTCAAGCCAAGCTTCGAAGCCATGGGCCAGATGGGCTTCGATGGCACGGCGCTGCGGGTCTACAGCCACGTCGAACGAATCCATCACGTGCACACGCCGGGCAACAGTTCCGGCATCGTCGACGGTGCGGCGCTGATGTTGATCGGTTCCGAAGCCAAGGGGCGCGCCATGGGCCTGCAACCCCGGGCGCGGATCGTCGCCACCGCCGTCACCAGCACCGACCCGACCATCATGCTCACCGGCCCGGCGCCGGCTACCCGCAAGGCCCTGGCCAAGGCCGGGTTGCGGGTGGAGGACATCGACCTGTTCGAGGTCAACGAAGCCTTCGCCTCGGTGGTGCTCAAGTTCATCAAGGACATGGCCATCGACCCGGCCAAGGTCAACGTCAATGGCGGCTCTATCGCCATGGGGCACCCATTGGGCGCTACGGGGTGCGCAATCCTTGGCACGTTGCTCGACGAATTGGAGGTGCGTCGCCTGCGCTATGGCTTGGCGACCCTCTGTGTCGGCGGCGGCATGGGCATTGCCACCGTCATTGAACGCCTCTGAGCCCCGACTTCAAGGAACACTTTTTCATGACCGATGCCATTCGTTACGAAACCGGCCAGGACCGGATCGTCGTCCTGACCCTGGACATGCCAGGCCAGAGCGCCAACACCATGAACGCGGTGTACCGTGAGGCCATGGCCGCCTGCGTCGCCCGTTTGCAGGCTGAAAAGGACTCGATTGCCGGTGTGATCATCACCTCGGCCAAGCACACCTTCTTCGCGGGCGGTGACCTCAACGAATTGATCAAGGTCGGCAAGCCCGAGGCCAAGGCTTTCTACGACATGGTCCTGCTGCTCAAGGCCCAACTGCGTGCCCTGGAGACCCTGGGCAAACCCGTGGTGGCGGCCATCAATGGCGCGGCCCTCGGCGGTGGTTGGGAAATCTGCCTGGCCTGCCATCATCGCGTGGCCCTGGACCTGCCGTCGGTGCAACTCGGCTTGCCGGAAGTCACGCTTGGCCTGTTGCCGGGCGGTGGCGGAGTAGTGCGGATGGTGCGCCTGCTCGGTTTGGAAAAAGCCTTGCCGTATCTGCTCGAGGGCAAGAAGGTCAATGCGCAACAAGCGCTGCAGGCCGGTTTGATCGATGAGCTGGCGAAGGATCGTGACGAACTGCTGGCTAAATCCCGGGCCTGGATTCTTGCCAACCCCAGCGTCATCCAACCCTGGGATGCAAAGGGCTATCGACTGCCGGGCGGCACGCCGTCTGACCCGAAAGTTGCGCAAATGCTGGCAATCGCCCCTTCGATCCTGCGCAACAAGACCCAAGGTTGCCTGCCGGCACCGGAGAAAATCCTCTGCGCAGCGGTGGAGGGCGCCCAGGTTGATTTCGACACCGCGCACCTGATCGAAACCCGCTACTTCACCGAACTGACCACCGGCCAGGTGGCGAAGAACCTGATCGGCACCTTCTGGTTCCAGCTCAATGAGATCAAGGACGGTGTTTCTCGCCCACAGGGTTTTGCGCCTTATCTGACGAAAAAAGTCGGCGTGCTCGGCGCGGGCATGATGGGGGCGGGTATCGCCTATGTCAGCGCCGTGGCCGGCATCGCAGTGGTACTCAAGGATGTCGATCTGGCGGCGGCCGAGAAGGGCAAGGCCCGTTCGGCGGCGTTGCTGGATAAAAAGGTCGCCCGCGGCCAACTCACCGCCCAGCAGCGCGAAGCCACGCTGGCGCGGATTCACCCCACCGACAGCAACGCAGACCTGGCCGGCTGCGACCTGGTCATCGAAGCGGTGTTTGAAGATCGCGCCCTGAAAGCCAGCGTGTCGGCCGCCGCCCAGGCGGTGGTGGGCGATGATGCGGTGATCGCTTCCAACACCTCGACCTTGCCCATCACCGGCCTGGCCATGGCTGTGCCAGACCCGACGAAGTTCATCGGCCTGCACTTCTTCAGCCCGGTGGAAAAAATGCCCCTGGTGGAGATCATCAAGGGCGCGCGCACCAGCGACGCGACCCTGGCCCGGGGTTTCGATTTTGTCCTGCAGATCAACAAGACGCCGATTGTGGTCAACGACAGTCGCGGCTTCTTTACGTCACGGGTGTTCGGCACCTTTACCAACGAGGGCATCGCCATGCTCGGCGAGGGCGTGAGCGCGCCGATGATCGAGACCGAAGCGCGCAAGGCCGGGATGCCGGTCGGGCCTCTGGCGATCTCTGACGAAGTTTCCCTCAGCCTGATGAGCCATATCCGCACGCAAACCGCCAAGGACTTTCGCGCAGAAGGGAAAACGCCGATTGAGCACCCGGCGTTCGCCGTGATTGACTTGCTGCTCAACGAATACAAGCGACCGGGCAAGGCCGCCGGTGCCGGTTTCTATGAATACCCGGCCAATGGGCAAAAGTACCTGTGGCCGTCGCTCAAAAGCCGCTTCGAGAAAGCCGACGGGCAGATTTCCCCGCAGGATATCCGTGATCGCCTGCTGTTCATCCAGGCCCTGGAAACCGTACGCTGCATGGAGGAGGGGGTGCTGACTTCGACCGCTGACGTCAACGTCGGCTCGATCTTCGGCATCGGCTTCGCTGCCTGGACCGGTGGTGCGCTGCAGTTCATCAATCAATACGGCCTGCAGGACTTTGTCGGTCGCGCCCAGTATCTGGCCGAGCAATACGGCGAGCGCTTCTCACCGCCGGCCTTGCTATTGGAGAAAGCCGCCCGCCACGAACTGTTCTGACAGACCCGGGAAGGGGCTTGCCTTGGGACGGTGTTTCAGGGCAGTCTCTGGGGTGTGCAATATTCCCATCATTGTGTCAGGTATTTTTTATGTCGCTACGCATCTGCATTCTGGAAACCGATATCCTGCGTCCGGAACTGGTCGACCAATATCAGGGTTATGGGCAGATGTTCCAGCGCCTGTTTTCGCAGCAGCCCATCGCGGCCGAATTCGTCGTGTACAACGTGATGGAGGGGCATTACCCCAGCGATGACGAGCAGTTTGACGCTTATCTGGTGACCGGCAGCAAGGCTGATTCCTTCGGCGCCGACCCTTGGATTCAAACCCTCAAGACCTACCTGCTGGAGCGCTATCAGCGCGGCGATAAATTGCTCGGTGTGTGCTTTGGTCATCAACTGTTGGCGTTGTTGCTGGGCGGCAAGACCGAGCGCGCCACCCAAGGCTGGGGCGTCGGCACCCATCGCTACAAACTCGCCGCCAAGGCGCCTTGGATGAGCCCGGTGATGGAAGAATTGACCTTGCTGATCAGCCATCAGGACCAGGTCACCGAACTGCCCGAAAGCGCGACCGTCATCGCCTCCAGCGATTTCTGCCCGTTCGCCGCCTACCACATCAATGAACAGGTGCTGTGCTTCCAGGGCCACCCGGAGTTCATCCATGATTATTCCCGGGCCTTGCTGGAGATTCGCCAGCAACACCTCGGCGAGCAGATCTATAGCCAGGGTGTGGCGAGCCTGGCCCAGGAGCACCATGGCACTACGGTGGCGGAGTGGATGATGCGTTTCGTCGCTCACAAGCCGCAGGTCGAAGCCACCTAGGGCTAAAGATCACCACTCATGTGGGAGCGAGCTTGCTCCGGGCGGCGTTCCGACGATAAATCCCACACAAATCCCAGCGAAGAACGCTCGCCTACAACCACCCCGATCGCTTGAAGCTCAACCACAGCGACGAGCAGCCCACCGCAATAACCCCCAGCACCGCGAAATAGCCGTATTGCCAACTCAACTCCGGCATGTCCTGGAAGTTCATCCCATAGATCCCGGCCACGGCCGTGGGAAACGCCAGGATCGCCGCCCAAGCCGCGAACTTGCGCTGCACCACGCTCTGGCGCGAAGCTTCGAGCAGCACGCCGACTTCGATGGTCTGGCTGGCGATGTCGGCCAGGGTGGCCAGGTCTTCCATTTGCCGCGTGACATGAATCTGCACGTCGCGGAAATACGGGCTCATGTTCTTGTCGATAAAGGGGAAGTCGAGTTTCTGCAACTCTTCACTGATCTCCACCATTGGCGCCGCGTAACGGCGCAGGCGCAATACGTCGCGGCGCAAGCTGTGCAGATTCTGGATGTCCCGTTCGTTCAGGGAGCTGCACATGACATTGTGTTCCAGCTCATCGATTTCGGCGTGAATGGCTTCACCCATTGGCTGATAGTTTTCAATCACGAAATCTAGGATGGCGTAGAGGACGAAATCTTCCCCGTGCTTCAGCAAAAGCGGACGTGCCTCACAGCGCTGCCGGACATGGGCGTAGGACGCTGAGTGGCCGTTGCGAGCCGTGATGATGTAGCCCTTGCCGGCAAAGATATGGGTTTCGATGAACAGCAGCTTGCCGTCCTTGCGTATCGGCGAATACGTGACGATGAACAGCGCATCGCCAAAGGTCTCCAGCTTGGGCCGGCTGTGTTTCTCCATGGCGTCTTCGATCGCCAATTCGTGCAGGTTGAATTGACGCTGCAGGTTGGTCAGCTCCAGGGCGCTGGGCTCTTCGAGACCGATCCATACAAAATGACCAGGTTTGGCAGCCCAGGCACTGCCTTCGTCGAGGGTGATATTGGTGACTTTCTTACCGGCGCTGTAGACCGCAGCAGCAACGACTCTACCCATAATGGTGGTTCACTTCTTATTGGAAATGGCAGTGACAGGCAGCGATCAGCTTAACGCGCCCTGTAGCTTGAGAGTCAGCAAAATCTGCGGAGTTCGGCGGCAAAAGAAAACCCGCCGAGGGGGCGGGTTTTCCATTCAGACGGTTTGCAACTGCCGGTCCATTGTCGCGATGCACTCGCGCATCTGTTCACGGCATTGGGCAATGAGTCGGGGCATGTCATCCATGCTCAATCCGGCCGTAGGAATCGCCGGCAATGAACGTATGAGAATGTCACCACTGCGCCAGCGATTAAGGCGCATGTGCTTGATGTAGCTGCTCACGCACACCGGAACAATCGGTACCCCGGCGGCTATTGCCATCTGGAAGGCGCCTTTCTTGAACGGCAGCAGATCCTCGCCCAAATTGCGCGTGCCTTCTGGGAAAACCCAGATCGAGGTGTCCTCGTGCTGCAAGGTATGGGTGGTGGTCAGCATTGACTGTCGTGCCTTGATCGCGTTGCCGCGGTCGATCAGCACGTTGCCCGCCAGCCAGAACAATTGCCCGAACAGCGGCACCCATTTCAGGCTCTTCTTGCCGATGCACACGGTACGGCGCGGCACCACGTTGCCAAACATGAACAGGTCATAGTTGGATTGGTGGTTGGCGATGATGACGCAGCCGTTGGGCTTATTCACCAGCGAGTCGACTTGCGTGCGGACCCGCAGGCGCAAAATGCACATCGCCGGCAACGCATACAACCTTGCGCATAAACGGCTGTTGTCCGGGTTGAACGGCCGGCACAGCCCCAGAATCACCCCGAGCACGCCAGCCAGCACAAAATGCAGGCCCATCAACAACATACGCAATACAAACAGCATCTACAGGCCCCATCGGGACAAAAGGTGGCGCAGTGTACGGATGTGTACTGTTTTCAGCAATTGCCGCTATAGAGGTAGGAGATGGACGATGTTTAAGCGCATGTTGCGAAATAACGTGACAGAAGCGGCCTAGAGCGGTTGCGGACTTTTAAACGACGCGCATAGGAAAAAGCCCGGCTCTAGGGGAGGGCTGCATCTGTGGTGAGGGGGCTTGTTCTCGCTGGGCCTGTAGGAGCTGTCGAGTGAAACGAGGCTGCGATCTTTCCCCTAACACTTGAGTCTCAAGCGAAAGATCAAAAGATCGCAGCCTCGCTTCGCTCGACAGCTCCTACAAGCGTTAGCCCAAGTGCTCCTGATCCAGCAAAATGGCACTGTCCAGCGTATCCAGCAGAGCCTTGCGCACTTTCAGCTTGGTGTTCTTGTGGGCTGTCATGTTGATCTTCTTCAACTGACGCGCCGCTTCCAGGGCCGCGCCCTGCAGTTCTTCGGCCGACACCACCTTGTCGAGGAAACCGGCATCCACAGCGCCCTGTGGATTAAACATCTCGGCATTGATTACCGAGCGATGGAACGCCGACTTGCGCAGGCGATCACGGGCCAGCTCGATACCGGCGTGGTGCATGGTCATGCCGATCTGCACTTCGTTCAGGCCGATGCTGAACGGCCCTTCCACCCCGATGCGATAATCCGCCGAGAGCAGCAGGAACGCACCCTTGGCCACCGCATGCCCCGGGCAAGCGACAACGACAGGGAAGGGGTGCGACAACAAGCGACGGGCCAGGGTCGAGCCGGCTGTGACCAGGCTCACCGCTTCCTTGGGACCGGCGGTCATCACCTTCAGATCGTAACCACCCGACAAAATCCCCGGTTGCCCGGTAATGATCACCACCGCCCGATCCGCCGTCGCCTGGTCCAGCGCTGCATTGAACGCGGCAATCACATCCGGCGAGATGGCATTGACCTTGCCGTTGTTCAAGGTCAGGGTCGCGATACCGTCTTCGAGATGGTAGGCAATCAAGTCGCTCATGACGCTATTCCTTGTAAGAGAAGTGACGCAGACGTTACCCACCGCCGCAGGCCAGGTAAAGCGCCGTGACTGACTCACCGGTCAGCCCCTGGCCCGGCAAACAGCCTGGGCCGCCCATCCTGCTTCGCCTTCATCTATAGAGCAGCGCCTGCATAGCCCCGAAGATTGGCCGGTTTGCCATGCCCAGGCGCGTTTGAAATGCCCGACCAAGCTTAACCGCATGAAAATTCTGAAAAAAACCTTTGCCATCGGAAAAGCTTTCGACTACATTAGCGCGCCTCGACAGACTGAACAGTTTGTCGAGATACGGTGAAGTGTCCGAGTGGCTTAAGGAGCACGCCTGGAAAGTGTGTATACAGGAAACTGTATCGAGAGTTCGAATCTCTCCTTCACCGCCACATTCTACAAACACAAACCCCTGATTTTCCTAGAGAAAGTCGGGGGTTTGTGGTTTTTGGCGTCTGAAAAATAGTCTCATGGGACCACCATGGGACTGGCGCTCTATAATGGTGCGAAAAACTGCGCGTGCGGGGCGGAGCTTAGGGTGGTTTTCACGCCGAACCATCTGGCGCATATTGGGTTCCACGCTGGCCGATATGTGCATCCACGTGCCCAGCTTTAGTAACTCAACTAATGGAGCGGACCGAGATGAGCCAGCAGCAATGGAATGAGCAGGCACGCGATGTAGTGAATGCGCACGCAGAGGCGATACAGGAGTTAAAGGAATTTCAGCTTCACCTCGAAAGGGATAAAGAGGCTGACCTGTTGATGCAACTGAACGAAAAACAGATGGCGGGCGCTACCAACTACACGAATCTCATTTTGGTCGCTGGGTATGCAGGCCTGTTTGGTTTTTGGTCCACGTTGTCACCGAAACTGCCGCCCGTGCTGTACGCGCTTTGCGGGCTTTTGGGTTTACTTTCACTGATGCTCTTTATCTCATGGGAAATCGTCAAAATGATCTGGGGCAGTATCCATATGTCCAGAACAAACGCGATGATTGAGAGCATGAGGGGGCCTAAACTTTCCCAGTTGTTCCTTGCATCCACGAGGAAATTTCAAATTCGTTCACAGCGGGTGTGGTGGATCTTTTTAATCCCATCTTTGCTTAGCGGACTGGTTGCCGGCTTTCTTTTAGTGGGCTTCTTCTGTTACCAGCTATGGCAAACTTTTCAGTAGCGCACATGATGAGCAAAAAGGTGCCTCGGTGGACGCTGATGTGATTACAATCAGCCATCACTCAAGGAGAGCATCAATGAACAATGTGAACGAAGGCGCTTTATATCTGGTCAGCCTGGCCAAGCAGGTAACTAACGGTTCGGCTGTCCACCTAGCGGCCTTGAAAGCACTGGGCGAGGCCGGAGGGCCTGCTGCACAGGATTATTTGGTCAGTCTCGCTAAGCAACTCACCAATGGCTCCGCTTTGCATCTGGCAACCATAGAGGCGTTGGGAAAAGCCAGCCGCAACTGACGCCGCGTTACGAATAACGCTGCTTATGTCAAAAGCCCCCTCACCTGAGCAGGTGCGGGGGCCTTTTCGTTTGCTTCTGGAAACCAGCCCCCTAGACCGTGCGGCCACACCCTGCAATAGGGTGCGCACTTGGGCCAATCTGAAAAGCCGTAGAATTATTACCCTGACAGAATTTTGCAGCGCGGTTTGTGGGGGGGGGTATAACGCGTCACGTCGGAAACTGCAGGCAAAAAAAACCGCCCTAGGAAGGCGGTTTTTTGTGCCAGTTCGGTTAGGGGCCGTGCTGGCTCGCTCACAGGGAACGCTTGGTGTGGGCAAGAGAGTACAAGCTGGTGCCGACCCGCGCAATAATTAACGATTAGCGGTGTAGTTGATGAGCGTGGAAAGCCGTGGCAGGCGAGGGGTAGTGGGTTTTTTATGTTTTTTAAACAAAAAAATCACCGTTCCCAAAAAAGAAAAAAAAATTTTATGCTGTCAAGGCCCCGTAAACCCTCGTTCTGAGCGGAAGTTGACTCCTTTGCGACAGCTCAATGGGCAAGCTCGCCCCACTTTGGTTGGAAATTGCCGGTAACATCAGGCCAGTTTCGCGTTCTTTGCCAGTCGGAGTTTATGGCTTTGAACGTGATTCTCATCCTCTCAACACGGGCCTAGGAATCTGTGCCGGCTGAAAATCGAGAGGCCATCGGCTTAGCCATCTCACAGGGAACGCTTGGTGTGTTCCGAGAGGCGTGCGTGTTCCGGGATAAGCGCGCTGGAGGTGGTCCAACTACGGGAGGACCTAGCATGTTGAAGCATTTGAGACATGCTTGGGATTTCGTGGTGGTTTGTGTACGTGTGCATCACGTCTTTGAACTGCTGCGAGATCACTTCAAAAGTCAGTAATGCCTGAGAAGTGTGCCGCTTCGGCTTCGGCCGAAGCGGTTTTTTTCCAAAAGTCCCCGTCAATGGGGAGCTCGCGTGTGGTCTTCAATGGGGACTTGATAGCTTTGAGCTGGGCGAAGCCTTGGAACAGGACGTTGGCCCCGCTTCGGGCATTTCTGGATTCAGTGTGGAGCTGTAACTGGTGAAAGCTTCAAGGCCAGTTGCAACATCCCCACCACATCCGGCCCATCCTCATTAATCCACGTCCCATAGTGCTGCCGAATCATATTCCCGTTGGTATGCCCCATCTGTTCGGCAATCCAGTCAATCGAAGCTACGCCCGTGGTCAGCAACTGGCTGGCGTAGGTATGCCTACACTGGCCTGGCCCGCGATAACGAACCCCGGCAGCATTCAAATGAGCTTTAAAAAAACGATCCCGGACGACAAAGTCACTGACATGTGGCAGACCGCTTTTGGTGTTCAGGAACACAAAGTGCAGCTTATGCTGTCGCACCGTCTTGTTGTCCCGCTCAACGACATCGACCGTCTGCGCCTTTTTTGCCGGATTCATCGCATCGATCTTGCGTAGCGCATCCCAAGCCGGCTCTAGAAGTCGCACCTTCCGAGTCGAGCGCCGTGTTTTCGTGACCCGATAAGCCCCTCGCACCTTAGAGCGACGAAACGTCACCGTCCCATGCTGTAAATCGACATCCTCCCAAGCCAACGCAATTGTTTCCGATACCCGCGGCCCTGCCCAAATCATGAACTGAATCATCAGCAGCTCTTGCGTCCGATTGGTTGTCGTTTCAAGGATCTGCTTGATCTCCGCCCTGGTGAACGGGTCCGGTGCTTCAGGATCCGGCAAGCGCACAAACAACCCCTCGGTCGGATCATGCGCAACCTTCTTGCGAGTCCGATAAAGCCGAAAGACCTGTCGCACATTGCTGATGATGTCCCGAATGGTCTTGTTCTTCAGTCGCTTCGACAACGTGTCCTGCACCCACTCCTGTAAGTCCAGATGATCGATCTGGTCGATCTGAACCTTGCCCCAGCGTGGCCGGACATGCACTTCTGCTTTATTGGCATAGCCCCGATAGGAGGTGGCGGCAACGCTGTTACTTTTGATCTTCAGCCATAGATCAAGGTAGTGGCCGAACGTGTTCTCGACCAGGCTGGCTGAGTTGGGAAAGTGCCGACTGTAATTGAAGGTGCCAGCCTCTATCTCGTATTGAATGATATTGACCAGACGCTGCGCTTGCTCCCGGTTGGCCGCTGTGTTTCCCCCCGGTATGAGTTCCCGGCACCGCTTCCCATTGAAACGAAAATAGACTCGTATGGAATTGCCTCGAGCCTCTACTCCTTGTGTCATGTGCGTCCCCTTTGCAACGTATCGAGGAAGGGCCCATTGACGGGCCTTTCCGTATTGCGTTCGTTTTCGGGCTCGGTGTTAAAGATCATTCCTGGCGAAGTAACCACCAAACACTGGCGCTCTTTTTAGGTCCGGAGGTGACACCGGATCGTGCCTCTTCGGCCCGACGTCGCTCGTTAATGGACTGCCGGGCCTTACTGCACTTGTAATGGTTACCGTGGACTCGGTATTTCCCGCATTGATCGCAGAACCCCGTCAGGTCGAGATTCCAAGGAAAGGATTTGCCATTGTTCATCGCGCCAACTCCTTGCAACCGACGCCTTCGGAGTCATGAAATACAGCGATACCGCATGTCCTGTTTAGGGCGACGTAGGAAACGTCATCATCGAATTCCAGCGCGTTCGTGCTAGTCTCCCCGGCGCTGCTGCTTGGGTTCCGTGCTTGCATGGTGCTGCTCCTTGGTAGTGGTCGGTATCGGGGAGTTGCCGCTCCTCGACACCATCTTTCAGGCCTCGGCCTGGTCTTGCATGATGATTGCTACGACTTCGTTCCTGTTTTCATACCCATCGATTCCGCAGTTCCTCCCAAATCTCATCGCCATTTTCGAAGTACCGATGCACTTCTCGTTCGGTCGTGTGATCGAGCCGCAAGACGGCGATGCAGTCATCGAAAAGGGCCGCATCGAGTCGACGCAGTTCGGTCATGTCGAAGGGGTAGTCCTGGCCGTTGTAAAGCCCGAGCAAGAAGCGCCCTATGACGCCACTCTGTCCCGAATAGCCTTGAGCGGCAGGCATCAATCGGTGTAGCGCCTCAATACCCGCCAGGCGAATAGTTGGAAGGGCTTTCTCGTATCGAAAAATTTCCTCAAACGCTTCGCTGAGTCGATCTGGTGACATGGTCTTGCTCCTTTGATGTTGTCCAGGCAGTACGCGCCCGGTGGTGGTTACAAACGGTGCTTCTTAGGCGTTCTGGAAGGTCCAGCACCGCACGGTGGTAGATTTCCTAGCCATCGCGTTATTGGCTGCCTGGGCCGCTCGAACGGCGCTGTAGGTGGCCTTGTTCACCTCAAGAAGTTTGCGGCTGCGGCTATTGACCAACAGCGTGCGCAGGGTCTTGAGATCCGCGAGGTTCTGCCGGTGATCGCTGGCTTTTTCGGCGAAGTCATTGAGGTTGATGGCGATGAGTTTCGGGTCGATGCTGTGATTGACTTGCGGCCCTTCGCCGAGGCTTTCCAGGTACTCGTAAACATCCCAAAACTCGGCAACCAATGGGTGGTCAGCACTGATCGCCGACTGACGTTCCAAAGCCATGGCGGTCAGCGCCTGATGGGTCGTGACGCGCTGGTTTTCATCCAGCGGACAGATCAAACAAAGACAGTCCACCAGCGCCATGATCTGGCTGTGGTTCTTAATGATCCGCTCCACACGGATCTCCTTGAGCTGGCGCAGACGCTGCTCATGCACCGCCACGCGCTCGGCAAACTTCGCCATGACCTGGCCTTCAGCTCGCACAGCCATCAGCAGAAAGTGACTGAGCTGTTCCACTGGGATCAAATTCAGATTGTCCGCAGCGGCACGGCTCTCGGTGGTCACAGCAGGGCGAGCAAAGTGAGTTTTGATAATCCGCGTCAGGATCGCCTCCGAAGCGCTGACGTCGGCGTTCTGGCTGATGGCGACGACACCTCGAAACGGCGGTTCGTAGGTTTCGTTACCACTGGTTTTCATACCACGGGTGCCGAGGGTGCCGCCGCCGAAGAAGTCTTTCAGCTCGTCCCAGTCGAAACCCTTGGCATGCGCTTTGTCCGGCTCGTTGCGGTCGCCCTCGATCAACACCACCGGCATGTTGGACACTTGACCCATGGCCCGCTGGCGGCCGGCACGTGTTGATTTCGACGGGTCGAAACCTTCGTGCTCTCGGCCCAGTAGCTTCCAGAGAAAAGTCAGAAGCGTCGTTTTGCCGGCACCGGCCTCGCCCGTGACTTCCAGGAAAGGAAACGACTTGTACTGTGCGCGAATCTGTTCGGCGAACAACGAGCCAAACCAGAACGCCAACGCGACGATTCCCTTAGCGCCAAAACATGTCCAAAGCATGGGTAGCCAGTCGTTTCGGTAGTGCTTGGCATCACGCTGGATGTGCATCGCAATCGACTTCTGCAGCGTCTTGAGCCGCAGCTTGTCGAACTCAAAAAAGTCTTCTTTGTTGACCTGGCTGACGATGCCATTTCGCACGGCAATATCGCCGAACACATAGGCGCCGTGCTCTTTGCTGTAGCCCACATAATCGATGGTCTCTACAGTTTTCAGCCCATAGAGCTGGTCCTTCATGATCTTGTCGAGCTGCTGCCCGCTGCCGGTGAACACCGCACCGGCCGCCATGCTGAGCAAGCGCTTCTTGAACTCGCTGGCGGCAGCGACCTGGCCTCCAGTGAAAGTGTTTTTTACGCTGCCGCCGTCATGAGGAAAGTCCACCCGAAAGTAGTACCAGGACTCGTCGGTTACCTCGTTGCGTTGGAAGTACAGCGCCTGGGGATAGCAGTTGGCGATTTCGACGACACCACCGCATTGGCGCAGCGCCTTGTCACGACGTTGTTTATCGTTAAGCAGCTGGTCTTCGTGGCGCTCCGACGACTCCAATGCCTGCATGGCTTTGTTGAACTTATCCAAGTCCATCTTGAACCAGTACAGCCGACTCTCGAACCCGAAGTGAAACTCAAAACGCTCTCGCCATTCGTACATCAGCACGCCTTTCTCGGTCGCGCTTTCGGCAATCAGAAGCGAGCCGTGGTAGCGGGCAGTAGCCAAGTCTCTTTTGATTTGCTCGGTACGCTGGGGCTCGTCATCTATAAAGGCCCAGCGCTGATGCAGGTCATTCCAGTCAACTTTGCGGCTGTCAGGCTGAGGGACCTGCGCTGCTTCACATTCGTAGCCCAAGGCACGGGCCTGTCGCACCCATTGCCTGGTGTATTTGTGCGCACCGGGCTCGTTGTCCAGCGCCCAGACCAACTTGGGCAATCTGCCGCCGCGCAGTCGTGCCAGCTCTCTCAACGACTCTTCGGGAAAGGCGTTGGACGACATAGACGACACCGCTGCAATGTCGTTATGCACCAGAGCGATAGCGTCGAAGATCCCCTCGACAATCCACAGCTCTGCGACCTCCAGCAATTCGACGCAAGGCGGACACCACCAAACGCCGCGAGGACTCTCGCCAGGCTTGAACCGAGCTTTCATCTTGCCGAAGCGGTGCGGACGATCGATCAGACGTTCCCAATATCCCCCTTTGTCCAGGGCGAAGCGGACCGTAGCGCTGCCTTCGTTTAGCTCTCTGGAATAGTAGGACTCTTGGCTAAACCAGCCCTGAATCAGCTCAAGACGAAACCCACGGGCAAACTCCAGATAAGCTCGAGCTGTTGCGTTGGGATATTGATCGCAGGAGGGCGCTCGACGGCTCCAGTCATCGAACAAGTCCTCATACAGCTCCTTAACGTGCCAGCGTTTTGCGCATTTGCTCTCGCGACCGCAAATGATCAGCCACGGTTTCGAAACCCGGGTATAGAGCTCTTTTTGCCCACAGGCTGGGCACTTGCCGCCGCGCCAATAGACGTCGCTGTGCCGCGCCTTGAATCCGTAATCGTCCTTGAGCCGTTGAAGCACTTCAGCTCGTAGCGTTTCTGACTGTTCCATGTCGCACCAACTGATGGGCAATACAAGCCCAGCCCTACGGTCGAGTAGGGTTGAGTCAATGATTAAGGGTTAAAGCGAGGTGGGGTGGTTGAGGCCGGACGCCGCGTGATGCTCAGTCCAGGCTAACTGCGCCAGTTTCGTCGCAATGCCGGACGGCACCTCAAGTGCAACGATCAGATGGCGGATACAGTTTTTGAACAATTGATCGCCATCGGCTAAATGTTCTGCTTGGTGTCGAGCTAGATAGGCAAGGGCGGCCTGCTGCATGCTGCTGCGGTAATCAAGCGAAATGGGCTGGGTATCGTTCATTCAGTCCGCTCCATCCTTGAGTGGGGTAATAGTTCGAGTTGAGCGACATTCGTTGTCATCGCCTCACGACGTAGCGCGACGTCGGCCAAAGGTAACTTGACCGAAGGGTTGGCCATCCCGCTGGGGCTCATCTCGTGTGTCATTTCAAACTCGGCGCGAACAGACCAACCGCACGCCTCGTTAGTGCATTGCAAGTAAGCAATGCGAAGAAAAATATGCGTGCCTTCACTGGTGCGTATGCGCATCCGTGACTGGCAATGAGGGCAGACCAATTTGTAAGTGCTCACGGCGGCGTCCTTGCGCTACGGCTGATGGGATGACAGTTGCCGGCACAGTGCCGACCTTGATGCCCAATAACACCGCGGCCCGATGGGCTTCGCCGCGGCGTCCTTTCTTCCGGCCATTGAGCAGGTCGCTGACCAGGTTGCTGTTCAGCGCGTTCTGACGAGAGAACTCCGCAATGCTGATACCTTTTCGATCAAGCATCGCTCGGGCTTGCTCGGGTGTGAGAGGGGCGGGCATAGTGTCCATTCGTGGGCATCCGTGTTGATTTGGTGCAATTATGCCCAAAGATTTGTGCCTGTAAAGGGTGAAAGTTTGAAAAGTTGTGCATCTGAAAATGACATGGACGTTGGCGTGGGTGAACGCTTGCGTGAGGAACGGACGCGGCTTGGGCTCAACCAGGAGGCCTTTGCGCAACTGGGTGGCATCACCCGCAATACCCAAGGCAGCTATGAAAAAGGTGAGCGAAACCCTGATTCCGTCTACCTTACAGCGGTGCTGAAGGCTGGTGTCGATGTCCCGTATGTCTTGACGGGAAGGCGGACGCAACGTGCGCTCGAAGGCTTGAACGAGGCCGAAGAAGCGCTGCTGCACCAGTTCAGGACTTTGTCTGACTATGACCAAAAAGCTGTGCATCGCATCATTAGCGCGATGGCTGAAGCTCCCGGCCTTTCCCGCGTCGAGAAATAACTGGTTGTATTTAAACGATTCGTTACGACGAATTTCGGTTTTGATTTCCCACACGCCTAAGTAACGTTGCGCGCGCAATGCACTTAATGGAGTAGTGGGCATGTTGGATCAGGATGAGAAAAAGAACATTGGCGTGAAGAAGAACGACCGCGAAAATTCTGAGCTAACACGAGATGAGTGGAATCTTCTTACATGGTATCGAGAGTCGTCTGATACAGATCGAGGGTATATAAGACACGTGGCGAAGGCTCTGGCTTGCGCTTCATGATTTAAATTTCTCCAACGCCTAATTGGGCGCTTTATCAACCGATGTCGTAGTTGAAACTGGTAAGGTAGAGGACCTCTGGCAGGGCAGAGACCTCTACCTAATTCCCCGTGTCGTTCAAAATCATCCTCTTTTTCCTAGCTAGCGTTGCGGAGTTTTGACGTGTGTTCAGGTGCGCTTTTTTTGGTGTGATGCTATTTAATTTTTATCGAATTGGTACCTAGTGTCTGCAGCTACAAGCCCAACGATCTGCACGGTGCAAAGATTACGGTTGGCCTTCGCGCGGTTTTTCCCCATAAAGTGAGCGCACGGTCGCGAAACCTTTTTTAAGGTTATTTGCCAAGATGGCTTCCCTGAGCTATACAAAGTTTTCCCGTGGCATATTGCCATGCTTGTCCGATGCGAGAATACGGAGTGCCACGATAATGCGACGATTAAATAACGTAGGGATCGCCGTTGCTTGTTTAGTTTTAGGCGGTTGTGAATCTTGGTCAATTATTACCTCCTCCAAAATTGAACCTTCCAGCTCCGAAGGAAGTTGGAGCATGGTTACTTCGCTTACTGATCCAAAGCAATGGTCGAACTTGTTTGAAAAAAACGAGCTCACCGAGGAGTTCAAGGATTATTGCTTTAGAAAAGGCGAGTTCGATCCATTGGATATTGGACCGGTGGGAGCTGCTGCACTTTCAGCTCTCGGCGGGGTAGCTTGGGATCTGGCTGTTGAGGCCGTGAATAACAAGGTCGACAAAATTCAAGAGCAATCGAGTAGCACCTGGACCGCTACTTGGACCACGAACGGTACGATGCTGACGAGTGCGAAGTGTGTAGCGCTCGTTCGATATAGGCCTATAGTCGGACTGGACAAAAAGGTCAGCTACGACCCGCAGATGGCAATTCTGCTCAGTGTTGACTCGTTTAATCCTGGCAAGGATGGCCTTTCAGCCGTTCAGTTCGCGCCACTCCTTGTAGCGTCAAAATCGAGCGCTGCTTTGACCAAGGATGAGGGTAATGGAAAAGGCAAGATTGGCCTGTCTGTGGCGGGCGTCGTGTCGTATTTTGATGATGGCACCTTGAAGGACGCGTCACCTGACGCAATAAGTGTATCCGGGATTGACGTAGGTGATTCGGTCAAGAAGCCCGTCCAAATGTACAAGGCTGTCGGAAGAGCGGTGAAGGATGGAGAAGGCAACTACGAGATGAGTGGGCTGACCCTTACTAAGCCAATGGCCTTCCCAACAGCTAGCGATCTCTATTTGAAGTTCGCCGTGGTGGAGACAGGAACCCTGTCGGGTAAAAATGCCAAGAGTAAAGCCGAAATTAAAGCTGTGACAGACGCTCTCGGACCCATTGCAAAAGACGCCTTGAAGAAGCGGCTGGAGGGGGAAGACGCCAAATAAACGTAGGCCATCGATAAACAATCTGTTGGGGAGCGTTCTAAGTCCCCAACTTCTCTGGCCTTTTTGTTGGCTTGCCCGAATTCTGCCAAGCGGTCAAAACAAATCATCCAGCGGAAGGATTAGTTGCGGCCCTTGGTTGCGGACATTCCCCACCTCTTTGCCAACCCGAAACCATTCGAAGTCCTCAGTCGGTCGACACGCGGTCTTGGCGATCTCTTCAGCCCTGACCGCGTCCAGCTCAGGATCGAGCCATTCCCGAGCCATTGAAGGAGCGAGCACCAGCGGACGCCGATCATGAATATCAACCATTCCCTGATCGCTGGCAGCTGTGACGATGACGTACCCGTCCTGGTCATTCGGCTCAAGTCCAGGCGTCACCTGGGCCAGGGCGCCGAAGAACATCGGCGCCTGGCTTTTCAGGCGAATGAAGTAAGGCTGCTTTTTCTTGGGATCGTCCGGATCCTTGACCCACTCAAACCAGCCATTGGCAGGCGCGATAGCTCGGCCGTTCGGCCAAAGCTGCTTGAAGAATTTCCCGGTGGTGACCGTTTCCACTCGAGCGTTGATAGGGTCCGGTCTCTTGCCCTTCGCCCAGAACGGCGACCATCCCCACCGCACCTTATCGATGCTCAACCCACCGTCCGCCGGCCGGATGATTTCCACACGAGTCGTGGGCGCCACGTTGTACCGATCAATGGCCCAAAGGTCATAGCCGTTGATCACCAGTTGCTGTGAGCCAAGCTCTCTCAGGTAGTGATCGATCGGCTCGTAAATCGAATAGCGTCCACACATAGTGTCACCCGTCGAAATTTCCTATACACCAATTGACCGCCTGTACAACGCCGAGTTTACTGTATGCACATACAGTAACTTACGTTGAGTTCGCGTCATGAGTGTCACCATCCTTGGCCCGCTGTTGGAAGGGGGCGAAAAGCTCCCGCTGTACTCGTTCCAGATTCCTGCGGGTTTCCCTTCGCCGGCAGCCGACCATATTGAAAAGCACATCTCTCTGGACGAGCTGTTCGAGATCCGTGCCCCGCATGTCTACCTGGCAAAGATCGAGGGCGAGAGCATGCAGGGCGCTGGCATATTTTGCGGGGACCTGGTGGTCGTCAATCGCAGCCTGACGGCCGAGCACGGCGACATCGTTATCGCCGGGCTGAACTCGGAACCCATCTGCAAGCGCCTGCACATGCGTGACAACACAATCATTCTGTTATCGGCGAACAGCAAGTACCCGCCGCGCTACGTGATGGAGGGCGACGAGCTGATTATCTGGGGTGTGGTGACCTACAGCGTGCGTGACCATGGCAAACCGTGAACAAGTCTTTGCGCTGATCGACTGCAACAGCTTCTACGCCAGTTGCGAGCGCGTCTTCCGGCCGGACCTGGCGAAGATCCCCATCGTAGTGCTGAGCAACAACGACGGCTGCGTCATTGCACGCAGCTACGACGCGAAGCCCTTTGTGAAGATGGGCGTGCCGTACTTCCAGATAAAGGACGTGCTGCGCCGCAACGGTGTCCAGGTGTTCAGCAGTAATTACGCTCTATACGGCGACATGAGCGAGCGGGTGATGACCATCATCGAATCGATGGTGCCTGCCGTGGAGGTGTACAGCATCGACGAGGCCTTTGCCGACCTGACAGGTATTCGCGGCGATCTGACGGCGTTCGGTCGCACTATTCGCGCCGCGGTTCACAAGCGCACCGGCATTCCGGTGGGCGTCGGCATCGCTCCCACAAAGACCCTGGCCAAGCTCGCCAACCACACCGCCAAACGCCTTCAGGCCCACACCGGTGGCGTCGTGGATATCTGCGACCAGGTCAAGCGTGACTGGGTGCTGCGCAACACCGCCGTGAGCGAGGTATGGGGCGTAGGCCGCCGAATGAAGGTCCACCTAGAAGGCCTGGGCATCAAGACGGCCATGGACCTGGCGAAAGCCGACCCCTGGATGCTCCGGCAGAAATTCAGCGTGGTGATCGAGAAGACCGCCCGCGAGCTGGCCGGCACCCCGTGCCTGGAGCTTTCCGAGGCTGATCCGCCCAAGCAGGAGATCTGCAGTAGCCGCATGTTCGGCAAGCGCCTGACGACCATAGAGCCGATCAAGGAAGCGGTGGCCACCTACGTTCACCGGGCAGCGGAAAAGCTGCGAGCGCAAAACTCGTTGTGCAAGAAGATTCGCGTCAGCATCCGCACCGGTATGTTCAACCCAGAAGAGGCGAAGTACGCCAACGGGGCCTTGGTCGAACTGCCTTACCCGACCAACGATGTGCGATTGCTGACGAAGGCGGCGACCGAGGCGGTGAATCGTCTGTTCATGTCGGGATTCAAATACAGCAAGGCTGAGATCCTGCTGATGGATTTGCGCCAGTCTGGTGAATTTACGGACGACTTGTTCGCTCAGTCTCAACCGTTGATTGCTGAGAAGGTGATGGGAGTTTTGGATGAAATCAACGAGCGGTGGGGGCGTGGGACGTTGCGTACTGCTAGCGTGCCGTCCAGTCCGGAGTGGGGGATGAGGCGAGAGATGATGAGTCAGAGCTTTACAACGAAGCTCGACCAGTTATGGACCGTCAGGTGCAATTGAGTGAGCTGATTGCCGAAACGAACGCTGGGGCCATTGGCCCCAGCGTTTTAAAGCGTTACAGCTGCTGAAGGATTCTAATCAGTCGCATTGACCAATAAGCAGTCTGCAACAGTCGGATTAGTTCTTCAGGAAGGTATCGGCCAATGAAAGATTTCATTCGGAATACTCCAAAGCTCTGGCGAGACATGAAACGCCATATTAACGGTCCATGCATATCCCACCTACGTAATGATCAAAACCATATTTTCTATCGGATAAGTAAAACACTTAGCTAATAAATTAACGTGTCTAATGGTATTTTTACCACTCGCACGCTGTTGACGGTTTCGTCACTTGGCCATACCCTCTGAATTGCGAGAAACAAAAAGCAAGGCTGTAAGTGGTTGAAGCGAGATTACCACAGGAATTCCTCCGGGAATCAACCTGAAAAATCTGCCCCGAGGCCCGCCATTGCGCGGGCTTCGTTGTGTCTGGAGAACCCAAATGCGCGACCGACAGGGAGATATCTCGACAAACAGCGGGTTTGGCCTTATCCAAATGCTCCGTTTTGCGACATGGGGGGTAAGCGATGTGCAAATGCATAAATCCAAGAGTTCTCAAAAAAATCCGACGAGCGGTATGTGGCGCTTCGGTAGAACTGCGTGTCGACTAGGACATTATGTCCTAGCGACCATGGAAAGTTGCTGTTGTCCGATATCAATACAGTTGCGATGAATACTTTATAAAGCCATCAAAACTTCGGATTTGAACGTTGCTCTAAGTTCAGAGAGTCAAAGCTAAGCGGATCTTTCACCCCATCACGCCGGATCCTGCAGCGAGGTTTGGGCGTGAAAGCGCGAATTGCGTTTTCGGTTAGGCTCGATGAGCCTAAATAAAGCTGTACAGATAGGCTCAAAGAGCCTAGTATCGATTCCGTTGGTGGCATGCAGAAAGCCACTCGACTCTGAGGGGGCTAGCCATGCCGCCGGCGGAGAACGAGATGAAACTTTCTGAGGTAGCGACCATCCGCACGCGCTTTCCCGAGGCACATTTCTGGATCGTACGGCGGGGCTCAATACAACGGTGCGGCGAGCCCACCCGAAGCTACAACCCCGAGCACATCGGGTTACGGGTGGAACGAACTGATCTGTTGTTACCGGATTACCTGTTCTACTGTCTCGCAGCGATTCACCAGCGCGGCGACTGGCAAAGGGTAGCCACCGGGACGTTGAGCTTGGTCAATATCCGTGTTTCAGACGTTCGACGTATCGAGCTGTCGCCACGGTAGCAAAGGGGGCCGTAAGGCCCCTGACGCTTCACAGGCGCTTAAGGAATTGGTTTATGAACATCGATCTACCGAGCATTACCGAACAGCAGGCTTTTGTGTTCGAAGCGGCGACGAAGGCGGGCATTACGCAGCTCCAAGCCAACCTGAAGGCACCGAAACTGCCTGGGCAAACCGAGGTGGACGAAAGCCAGTACCCGCGAACCCACCTTCTGACCGAGCAAGAGGGATGGGAGCCACCGCACCGGGATCTGACCGGTGCCTACTTCCGACACTTCCAGGCGCATTTTCCTGCATACAACACCGATGCAAAGCTGGCGGCCCTGTTAGGGTTGTCTTCGGATCGCCGTGTAAGAGCCTTCAAGGATGGCAGTAAGGCCCCGCCTTATGGTGTTTGGCGCCGCTTCCTGGTGCTGACTGGTCGCGTTCCGCAAGAGATCGTCCCTGTACTGGCTTTCATGGCGTAGGCTTGAGGTGGGCGATTGGCAATTGGTCGTGGTATCAAGCTGCGAGGGTTTCAAATGGTTATACTCAGAAACATGAGAAAGCTTGCGGACTGTACCCTAAGGGTACAACATGAGTCTCAGGGCAGCGCACAAAGCGCGACCCGTGACCCGAAAGGATGAACACCATGCAGGAATTCAGTATGAGCGGCGCAGAACTGGAAAAGGTCCACGTCGAAATTGCTAAATTGATGGCCGAGACCAAAAAGCTCAACGCCGAAGCGGGCAAGATGACCCGCGAAACGTTCTGGTACCCAGTCGCGGTCGCCACCGGCTTGATCGGCACGGTGGCCACCGTCACCACGCTGCTGATCAAATACGTCTAACCGGACCAGGCCTCGCAATCGCGGGGCCTTTCAGCATCGAGCCCCCATGAAAATAATCGAGCAGTACAGTCCGCCGTCCGCGGACGCTTTGGCGCGCCTGAAAATCGACCTCGGCTATACCAGCCAACAAATGGCTGAGCTGGCTGGTCTGGCTCAGGGCGGACAGTGGCGTAAGTACACCGGCGGCGCCGCGCCGCGTACCTTGGGTGTGCATATGCATTTTTACTTGGCGGCGCTGCTTGCTCTTTCTGAGGCCGAGCTGGAGCGTGTGCTCGATACCATGCGTGCCCAGGGTGCGATGGTAACTGTGGGTGACATCAGCCGTTAGTCGTTGGAATCGTCAGGGCCCGGTCTATGCGCCCTCAACCCCCGCCCAACCCACTCCGCGACCTGCGTAACAACGGCGTTTCCGGCACTGAAAGCCTCCGCAAGGTTGGCCGCATCCAGTCCGAGGCAAAACCCATCATCTTCAGCCGCTCGCTGCCGCTCAACCATCTGATCCCATCCGTTCGGGTGAGCGACGAAAGTGGTACAGCCCATAGCGATCTGGGAGCCGGCTTTGTTTGCCAATAGAGTATTGGCAGCCCAGGCATCCGCGGGCCGAGGCCATTGGATCGAGCGAGCCGCTGGAGGTATTGCGTCCACTGGCGCGGCGTCAGCCAGGAACTCGAAGGGGGGCATTCGTCGATAACCGGCGACCAGGAATATTCGACGACGTTGCTGGGGGACTCCGAAATATTGAGCATTAAGCACTCGCCAAAATCCCACATACCCGCAGTCCGCAAGGGCCCTGACGACTGTCTCAAAGTCTTGGCTATCGTTGACAGCGAGCAGGTTAACGACGTTCTCAAGCACCACCCAGCCAGGTTGTATCTCTTTGAGGATACGTATGACTTCCCAGAACAAGCCGCTGCGCTCGCCCCGTAGTCCTCGGGAGGCGTGGTTGCCTTCTCGGTTTCCTGCAAGGCTGATGTCCTGGCAGGGGAAGCCGGCGGTGAGCACGTCGACCGGGCTGAGGTTATGGGCGCCGCACTGACGCACGTCTTCAAATTGCTGTGCATGGGGAAATCGATCGGCAAGCACAGCCCGGTTGATGGGGTTGAGTTCAACTTGCCAGGCGCTGCGGTATCCGGCGTTTTCAAATCCGACATCAAAGCCTCCTATGCCTGCGAACAGGCTTCCGATAGTGGGTTGCTGCATTCATGAACTCGTTGTTCTGGATGCTCGCGGCACACTGAGGGGAGGCTCTGGGCCTTCAAATGGTTGAGCGTCCGGCAACGCGGACATTTGATCTGTAGTTCCTGGAAGCCGCTGGCGGCGGCCAGCTTGCGACAGCAATGGCCGCAACGTATGTCCTGCATGCAATCGTCCTTGAGTTATTCGTAATCGTTTTTCCGTGCCCCGGTCATGGCGTCTCTGTCTGCATTTGTCGCCACTCCCGGTCAATCGCTCGCTTGGCCGATTTCTCCGTGGCGTACAACCACCGCAGTCGCTTAGGCCTGCTCTGATCACCGATCGACACTGTCTTTTCCTTCCCGGTCCTCCTGTCACGGTAGTGAGCAATTACCCCGGTGAAGTCGCCTTTGTTCTCTTCAGCCTGATCCTCAACCCTATCCTCGGGCAGCTTGCTTTCCAGCACCAGGTCGACCGTGTAGCCGTTGTCTGCATTGAGGCTGTGCAGCACGTTGCCGCCGTACCAGATGATCGCGTCGATCTCCGGCTTCACGCCCTGCAGCGTGTAGGTCAATTCGGGAATCAGGTCAGGCCGCCCCCGGGCGAGGGTGTAGCTGAGCGTCGCGCTACCGCGCTGTAACCGATTGAATTCAGCACGAGCGGCGCGCAAAGCTGATTGACGGTCGCTGTAGGTGTGGCGCAGGTCTTTGAGGTAGTCGCCACCGCCGGCAATGGCTTCCAGTTTCTTCGCGCTGTTCACGTCGTAGAAGTACGCTCGCACCCCGTCGTAGCTGTCGCGATCAGCCTCCAGGTAGCGATGTTGGTCGCCGTCGGCGCGGGTGAGGATGATGTGCGGCAGGTCGGCGCCGCTGGCGGTCTTGCCGCCGCCAGCCGGCAGGCACAGTAGACACCCCGCCTTGACGGTGACGACGGCG
The DNA here is from genome assembly GCF_001425105.1 of Pseudomonas sp. Root401. Lineage (NCBI taxonomy): Bacteria > Pseudomonadati > Pseudomonadota > Gammaproteobacteria > Pseudomonadales > Pseudomonadaceae > Pseudomonas > Pseudomonas sp. Root401. Next base: position 194,650 of record NZ_LMDO01000055.1, read on the forward strand.
TCGAACTCTTCGCCGATGCGACTGACCAGGTTGGCGTCAGATTCGTTGGCCTGGTCCAGCTGCAGGATGGGCAACCCGGCCAAGGCGTCGGCGATGTTAGTGGTCAGGCCGTTGCCCAAGGCGATATCGCCCAGCACCGCGCCGAGCGTGGTATTGCTCCAGCTGCGCTCGCGCTTGGCTTTGAAACCCTTGCGCAGGTCCGCGGAACGGGCGCGAATGTTCAGCACGTCCGGCGCGCCGCTGTGTTCGATTTCATCGACCGTGTAGCTGCCCTTGTCCACCAGGCCAGTGTCGCTCCAGCCCAGCCACAGGCGGATCACTGCACCTTTCGGCGGAATAGTCAGCAGCCCGTCATGATCGCTGAGGGTGATGCTGAGCTGGTCGGCCTCGATGCCGCGATTGTCGGTCAGGTCCAGGTTCATTAGGCGCGGGCTGATCAACTGGGCGATGTCCTTTCCATCGACAGTGATGCGAAACGCCGGCACGGGGTAAGCGGCATCGCGGCGATAGCCTTCGACTAAGCCGTCGATGTATCCGGTGACCTTGGACAGCGCCGCGTCGATCACAGTAGCGCCCTCATGATACTGACGCCCACACGGGTGGCTGCGCCGAGCAGGTCAATGCGGTCGTCATCGATGCGCTTGAGGCTGAGCGTGAATTCGATACGCCGTGGCGTGCCGTCACGGAAGAACAGGGTTTTGGTTTCGTTCAGGCTCTCGATAATCCACAAGCCATAGATTCGACCGCTGCCTTCAACCATCGGCCAGGCCTTACCGGTGTTTGCCATCAGGCGCAGGGCGTCGAGGCTCAGTGCGCTGCCGGCCAGCTCCGGCAGGATGATGCCGGGCAGGGTGATGGTGTCGTCACCGCGCCCGACAAACTGCCGAGCCGGAGCAGCGCCAACGCGCGGATTGCTGGCGTGGCGCCATTCGGTTTGACGTTGCAGTGCCTGATAGGCCGCGGTGGAAAGGCTGAAGACGAACATGCCCAAGGCAAGCATCATGGTCGGTTACTCCAGGTCCGCAAGGCGGCTGCGGCGTCGAGCGGCTTGCTCGTGTTGATGCCGCGTCAGCTCGACACGCACCGCCCGGGCGACCGCATCGGCGTTCATGCCGGGCGCTGCGTGGATGTGAATGGCGTAGGTGTCGTGACTGTCTATGTGCTGGGCGGGCCGAGGGCTGATCGGGGCGCGATGATCAATCGTCAACGAATCAAAGGACGCCAAGCGTCCACCGGCCTCGATGAGCCGTTGGCTTAAAACCGTCATGGTGCGCACGGGATCGTCGGTGCGCCGTGTTAGGCCCTGGATGAGACCGTCCATGGTGAAGCCGCCCAGCTCGGCAAACACTCGCGAGGGGCTGTGGATGCCGAGGGTTTCCTTGAAGGCATCAATCGTTCGGGTGCCAAGCCGATCGACCACCTCCTTGAGCTTGCCGATGCCGGCGGTCAATCCTTTAACCAGGCCATCAATCATCAGCCCACCAAAGGCGGTGAAGCGATTGGGCAAATCGACGCCCAAGTACTTCAACACCGCGGCGAAAGCTTGATAGATCAGCCCAACCGGACTGAAGTCTGCGAGCACTCTCAAGATGCCGCCCAGCCCATCATCAAAGCCACTTCGGATCTCGTCCCAAGCGCCAAGCAAGTAAGCCGTTACGGCGTCCCAGTGCTGATACAACAGGTAGGCCGCGCCGGCGATGGCGGTGATGGTCAAGCCAATGGGGTTGAGCATCAAAGCGCGCCCGATCATCCACAAACCTTTGGCGAGGAAGGGCAGCACGGTACGGCCCAGCGTTGTCAGCAGGCCAATCAATCCTGGCAAGCGAAAGCCCAGCAGCATCAGGAAAAAACGTAACGCCGCGAACGGAAGCAGCACACTCGCCAGGGCCAACATCAAACCGCCAACAGCGACAGCCAGCGCGGCCATGACGGCCACAGCTTTCACCAGCCCAGCCGCCAGTTTTGGATTCTCCCGGGTCCAGCTTTTGATGCTTCGAACAAGTCCCGTCACGGACTGAACCAGCTCCCTCAATGGGCCGTTCTGCTGGTCTTGCAGCTCGATGCCCAAGTCTTGCCAGGCACTGCTGAGGGTAATCAGGTCACCTTTGAGATTGTCCGCCATGACCTTTGCCGTACGAGCGGCTTCGCCCCGGCTTTGGCGCAGGCTGGCGATGAGCGCTTGTAGTTGCCCGGTGCCGGCTTGTTCGACCAGTTGAGCCATGCCTTTTACCGCCTCTTCACCGGCAATGGCTTTGAGAAGGCCGCCTTTCTCGGCAGTACCCAAGGCGCGGGTTTTGTCGTGGATCTCCTTCAGCAAATCCGGCAGCGGGCGCAGATTGCCAACGGCGTCGGCCGTGGCGATGTTCAATCGCTTCAGAGCCTTTTCCGCGCCTTTGGGCGGTGCGGCCAAGCGGTTCATGATCGAACTGAGCGCCGTGCCGCCCATGCTGCCTTGTAGCCCAGCATCGCCAAGCTTACCGGCCATCGCCGCGGCCACTTCCAGTTCCACGCCGTAGGTTTTCGCCATAGGCGCGGCGTATTTCATGGTGTCGCCCAGCATTTGCAAGGTGGTATTGGAGCGGGTGAACGTGCCCACCAATACGTCGCCCAAACGATCCATTTCATCGGCTGTTAGCCCCAGCCCGGAAAGAATATTCGAAGCAATGTCGGCCGTTTGGGCCAACTCAGTGCCGCCGGCTGCCGCGAGATTGAGCATGCCGGGCATCGCGGTCTGGATGGCGTGGGGCTCAAAACCTGCCATACCAAGATAGCCCTGTGCATCGGCGGCCTGACCCGCCGTGAATTGGGTTGCACCGCCCAGCTGACGTGCCTGGGCGCGCAAGGCTTTGAGCGCGTCGGCCTGTTCCTCGAGTCGAGTGATGGCCTGCACCTGGCTCATGCTGGCATCAAAGTCGATGCCCGGCGACAGCAATCGTGCCCCTGCATACAACACCGAACCACCGCCCGCCGTCGCAACAGCCCCCTTGGCGGCCAGCTCGCCAGCGGTGCGTCGAGAGCCGTCCATCGAGCTCCGCGCAGCGTTGAGGCGTCGGCGTTGTTCCGTCAAGGCGGCGAGTTGTTTTTGTTGGACGCTTAGGCTGGCGGTGGTGCTGCTGATCTGTCGCCGCAGATGGCGTTCATCGCGGGCCAGATGTTGGGTGCTGATGCCGGCAGCGGACATTCGGGTGCGCAGTGTCTGGAGCTGTTCGTTTTGTTTTTGATGCTGTTGCTTGAGCGCCTGAGCGGCTCGGACAGCCTTCTGAAAGTGCTGGGTCATGGCACGGGTCGGCGCCCCGGTGGCGGCGAATTGTTGGCTGAGTGTTTTGACCTTTTCCCGCGCTGCGTTGAGCGCCTGTTCGGTGCGCAGTGCGGCCGAGCGTTGAGCACGCCAGGCACTGACATCTTGCTGCTGCGCGTTGAGGGCCTTGAGGCGGTCGCGGGTTTCTTTCAAGGCGCGAGCGGTGGCGATGCTGCTTTTGTCGATGGCCTTCAGCGGGCCACTGGCTTTGTCGATGGCATCGAGCAGCACACGCAGTTTCAAGTCATTCGCCATCGGTGGAACTCCGCACACGGGCGCGCTCGCGCCATTCCATGAGTTCTTGCAGACCCAGCATGTCCATGTCAGCTGGCGCCCAGTGAAAAACCACAGCCAGGTCGGCCATGGCGTCTTCTACGCAACGAGGCAGGCATCGGGCTTCGCCGCTTTCTGCAATAAAAAACCGGCGATCTTGGTGCCGCAGGTGAACAAGTCGGCCGGGTCCAAGTTGGCGGCTTCCGGTGCGGTGATACTGGGCTGGCTGATGCGCGGCAGGATCTTGAACAAAGTGGCAACGTCCATATTCAGCAGGTCCACTAGTTGCACACCGCGCAGCTCGCCGGATTGCGGTTTGCGCAGGGTGATGCTGTCGATGACGGTCTTGCCCCGGATGATCGGGGTGTCCAGTTGCACGGTGTTGTCGTCTTGGGGCGGCAGGGTTTCGAGATTGTCTTGTGTGTTCACAACAGGCTCCGGAGGGTGGGATGGGTCAGATGCCGATGGCTTTGCGCTGCTTGTCCAGCAGGTCCACGCCATCCACGATTTCGATGAAGTTGAGCAGGTCGATTTCGATGATGTCTTCGTTGTCGACGATCAATCTGTAGTAGGTGCAGGTGGTGGTGATGCTGTGTTCGGTGTCTTCCCCGGGCTGGGCTTCACCCATCTCGATGGATTCGTGACGACCGCGCATCACCACCTCGACCGCGCTTATGGCTTCGGTGTCGTCCTGTTGAAAGGCGCCGGAAAAACGCAACGCGATACCCGAGGCGTTGACTGCGCCGAACTGCCTGAGAACGATCAGGTCCAGCCCACCGGTCTTCCAGACGAACTGGATACCGTCGTCGGAGATGCCGAGATCAGCCTTGACCGGGCCGTTCATGCCGCCGCCGCGATAGCCCTCCATCTTGCGGCCGAGCGGCGGCAGGGTGACGGACTTGACCACGCCCAGGTAGCTGTTGGCGTCGTTGAACAGGTTGAGGTTTTTGAGTTTGCGGGGCATGGCCATGTCAGGTTCTCCGGAGCGCAGGGGCGGGGGTCAGCTATTGATCTTGCTGGCGAAGTCGATCAGGTAGCGGTCGGTGATGCGCTGGCGCAGCGTGAGGTCTTCCAGCGGTGGCACAGGGGTGTAGTCGTAGTCCAGGAACAGCTTGCCGGCCTTGAGGGTGTCTTTGTCGTTGGCGTCGTCTGGGTACCAGCATTTGCCACCGATCAAATAGCCCGCGCTGATCATTTCGCGGAACTTGGCATTGACCCCTTCGATGATGTCCCGCACCAGGGAGGCGTGCAGCGGCTTGTCCACCGCCCACATATGAGCTTCGGCCATGGTGTCCGCGAGGATCTGCGCGGTACGGGTGTAATGCTCGAAAGCGAACAGCGGGTCCGCGCTGGTGGTGCGACTGCCCCAGAAGCGAAAGCCGCCCTCGTTGATGAGCGTGGTCACGTCGTGGCTGTTGAGGTAGTTGGCGTCGGTGGCGGGGTTCTGCAGATCCCAGAACACATCGGCGCTGATGCCGGTGACGCCGTTGACCGCGACGTTGGACAGCGTCTTGTGCCAGCCGACTTCCTGATCGATTTTGGCGCGCAGACCCAAGGCGCGGGCCACCGCCGAGGCGGTCATCGTGGCGTTGGTGACGGTGTTCCAATTCTGGAATTCGGGCCAGATGACCATCGCTTCACGGGCGCCGAAGTTGGCCCGGTAAGCGACTACCTCTTCCTTGGTTTTGCAGCCCCAGGCGCTGACGTAGGCGAAGCCGCGTACCTGCTGCGCGATGGACACCAGGGCGGTGGCGACCGGCAGACTGTCGAGACCTGGCACACCCAGGATGCGCGGCACCATGCCAACGCGGGCCTTGGCAGCGAGCAGGGCTTTCATGCCGGTGTATTTACCGTCGGCTGTGGTGGTACCGATCAGGGCGCTGGTGGTGTCTTCCTCGGTGGCGCCTTCCTTCACGCGCACGACGATGGTATAGGGCCGGGTCTGGTCCGCGATGGCCTGCAGGCTGGACGCCAGGGTGCCCGTGGTACCGGCTTTGCCGATGGCGGTTTGAACGTTGGTTAGCAGGACTGGCGTGTCGAAGGGGAACGCGGCCGCATCGGCGTCGTCGGCCGTGCAGACCATGCCGATGACAGCGGTGGGGATGGAGCGAATGGGGCGGGTGCCGTCGTTGAGTTCGATGACCCGCACGCCATGGAGATAATCGGTCATGGGGTGCCTGTGCAGTGTTGGAAATGACACTGCACAGGCTGCCGCGCTTACACCGATTGGGCGAGCCGACGGCCTTGTAGGCAGGGGGGCTACAAGCGCCGGTTAGCCCTTTCGGTCACGGCCCCATTGCTAACGCGGATCGACGATATCCAGCGCACGATTTGCCAGCAGTTCACTCACTTCAATGACTTGCTGGATACCCATCGCAACATGCCGGCGAGAACCTTCGAGATCGAATGCCAGGTCGCTGATCATGGCATTGGCGGACGCCAGGTTTTCACTGAGGTTGGCGAGCAGGCTTTCAGTGTCGACGCTCTCGACGACAGTGAAGAGCTGATCCGCTTCCGGTTCTTTCTTGGGTTTGGTCTGTTCTGGCTTCAAATAATAATCAAGCGCCCGCTCAGTGGCTTCGTGGAATTTTTCCGGGTCGAGGCTTGAGTAGGCAGAGGTGGGATCTGATTCCGGAGGATTGGGTGTAACCTTGAACATGGTGAATCTCCTGACCTGATTGGGCCACCATGACTTGTCGCTAAGCAAGTAAGGGTGGCAGCTGGACGCAGGTTAGCGAACCGGGGGTACAGGAGCCCGGCAGACCCGAAGGTCTCCCGCGTACAGCCGCCATTGCAACGATTGCAGACATGAGTATCCGCAATGAAATCAGGAGCGCTGTTGCATCCATACCGATTCGGGTCGCTAAACCCGATCACTGATGAGCAGTGACGGAAACCAAGCTACCGGTATGGACCAAGCCGCACAAGCGGGCGGATTCTGGCTTAGTTGTAGGCAAAGGCGCAAGGCGATGTAGCCTCTAGGCCAGCATCCGGTGTAACCGGGTATGTGGCTGTAGGCTCTTTGCCTGCCGTTGGAAAGAATCGAGCCTGCCCAGGCAGGCCAACGTCAGCTTTCGCTGGACGCGGGCTCAATGGGCCAGGCAACCGAAGTAGGGAAACCGTCCTGCTGATCGATCCGATTGAGATCAACCCGGTAGTTCTTCCACAACCTCAATTGCTGTACCTCTGCTTTAAAGGCTTGATCGGTATCGACCGCATCCTGTAGCGGCGCTATTCGCAATGCTGCCTGGGCCAGCCGTTCGTCACGACGAACCAAAGCCGCAGCGGCCAGCTCTGCCGGCGTCGGCTCAGGTGCATCCTGCAACACCGGATAACCTTGTCGGTTAGGGACGATCGAGACGCCAGGGCGACTCGCCACGTCCCTGAACAAGGCTTGAAAGTCCTCATCGGAAATGAACACCGATCCAGCTGGCGGAATTTCAGAATGATCGAATCCACGAATATCAGCGATGTAGTAAGGCATGGTTAACGCTTCCCAATGATTCGGACAAATACGTGCAGCGGTACCGCTGCGCTCGCTCTCAGTCCGCACGAGGACAACCCGGGAGTACCGTCAACCGACACGCCATAGTGGGCCCCACCGAAAATCACCACGGGGTGAATCCCATAAACCGCCGATAGCGTTTGTGGATAGGTGATTGTGCTGGTACCAGAGGCCGACAAGGTGACTTGCATCCATTGCTCGATAAAACGGTTCGGCCATTTTTGAAAACCAGCGGGCGAGTACTGTCCACTGAAAATATCGGAGTATCCCAGCTGGGCAGACCCAGAAGCCCACCAACTCGAAGCGCCGTTGCCGATCAATTCAAGGTTCGTTCCGGGCTCAAGAACCATGCTAGTGACCTGGCCGGAGCCGGCGTTAATCGTATCGGCCCCAGCACAAGCGACGGTGATGGTGCCACTTCCAATATTTCGAACGTGGACGGTTGAGCCGCTACGGCTATCAGCGGCCGGGGGGAGCGTCACCGTGAATGTGCCAATGCAGCTCACCACCGCCCCGATACTGGCAGCGGTCAGGGTCAATGAGCCGGTGGCGTTGATGAACCCTCGATAGTTGCCCATGCCGCGTTGGACAAACTCAGTGGTCGCCAAGGCTTTTGTGTTGTCGTGCTGGGCGGGCGTCGGGGCCTTGGGCTTGCCAGTAAAGGTCGGCGACAGCAAGCGAGCGAAGCCGTGGGTGATGTCCTGAACGTTCATATCAACGTATTGACGGGTCGCCAGCACAACGGACGGGTCGATCTTCAGCTCGACGTTGGCGGTGTTGCTGACGATGAGGTTCATCCGCACCACCTGCGTGCGGCCCGATCCTTGAGTCAGCAACGGCTTGAAGCTTGGCGCGCAGTTCGCCACCGCGACCAGGTCACCATCGGCGTCATACAAGCCGACTTCACGAATCCACCAGCCACCGACGTGCTCAGGGATGACCTGCTCGGCGATGATGATGTTGGGGTTGGCTGGGTCAACCTTCAACTGATTCAGCGGGGCACGGCGGCGCTCATTGATCAAGCGTGTCTGCTGCTCGCTGGGGATGGGATCGGTGCCATTGGCGTCGCCCACTCCCATCTGCGCGAAGGTCCACGCAACGCCCAAAGCGTCCGCGTTGGCCTGCTTGGCCTTGCCGATGGCGGTGAGGATGGCGAAAAACTGGCTGTTTAGGTCTGTCATGGGTAGATGTCCATGGTGTCGATCTGGTGTTCACGGCCGCCCTGGTGGATGTAGCCCGTGACTTCGATGTCTCGCTGTGTAGGTGGGTAGATATCAATCTCGTCGCCCTCGGTGAGGCAGGCGCCGATATGAACAATGCCGGTGGTTTCCAGGCTGATGGCGAGCCCGGTGAGATGGCGTGTCAGGGGCTTGGCGTCGTCGATCAGCCAGGTCAGTTCCTGGTACATCTCTTCGGTAATACCGGTGTCGAGCACGCCGACCTTGAGCTTGAAGGTGGCGCGAGGGCCGACCGGAACGGTCTGCCACCACTCGATGATCTCGATCCGATAGCCGAGCGGTTCAACAACGCGGCGCAGTGACCCGATGGTGCCTTTGCGCGAGTGGATGTAATACGCGCTACGGATGGCGGCGCGCTTGGCCGCTTCGGACCACTTGCTGTCCCAGCGATCCACTGAAAAGGTCCAGGCCAGATAAGGCAGCAGGGACAACGGGCATAGGTCCGGGTTGTACAGCGTGCGCAACGGAATCGGCACTCGTTGGATCTGGGCCAGCGCCTGCGCCGCTTGGCGCTCCAACGGCGTCGAATTGCTGGGGAGCAGGGGCGCGTCTTCCATCATTCAACCCCCAACGCCAAGTCGATGGCCGTGCAGTACGGGGCCTGGTACTTCGTGGCAACGATGTCCGCCCAGTTCTCCAGCCCGACCTTGCGCACACCCTCGACGTGCAGCGAGGCGTGGATAATCGATTCCGAAACTTCCAAGCCCAGCCGCCGCCGTTGGTGCACGAAGGCAAGCAACTGCGCATTGGCCGCCGCAAGGATCAACTCGCTCTCAGGGCCCGACGTCGAAAGAAACAGCTTGGCTTTGACCTGGTAGTTGATGACCTGGGCGCTTTGCACGGTGAGCCGATCCGCGACAGGGCGGCGGTCGTCGTCGCTGAGGTAGGCATTGACCTTTGCCAGCAGCGCGGGCGAGGCGGTGCCGTCACCCAGGATCGATTGCACGGTCACTACCGCCTCGGCCGGGGCGGGACTCTCGGCAGTGGCGTCGGCAACCTGGCCGTCGGCAGAGCGCGCATGAAAGATGTAGCTGTTGCGCGGGCCGGCGGTGCTGAGGCCTTCCCATGCCATTTGAGCCCGCTCCCGCAGGCTGTCGTCGCTTTCCATCAGCAATGGAACCGGTGGCACGGCCGAGGGCTTGGCGGCCTGAATGACCAGGCGCTTGACGTTGAAGTTGCCGGCCAGGTTCTCCAGGTCGCTGCCCTTTGCTAGGGCCAGCATGTTGGCGACGGACGCCTCATTGACGCGCTGACGCCACACTGTCTCGCGGTAGGCGTTCTCCTGGAGCAGTTTGGTCAGGGGCTCGGATTCCAGCTCAAGCCGTGCAGCGATCTCGGCTTGTTCTTCGACCGGCCAGAGACTGATGGCGTAGGCCTTGCGCTCGGCGAGGATCTGCTCGTAATCGACCTGCTCAACGACCTCGGGCGCGGGGAGCCGGCCCAGGTCAATCGCGACGAATGAATTCATGCGCTACCCCCCAGGTTCAGAGGCACGCTCAGGCTCAGCGGTTCGTTGCTATCGACGATGCTGCCCTCGATGTCCAACGAGGATTGACCTTGCAGCGTGGCGCCCTGGAACTGCACGCGGCTCAGGCTGATACGCGGCTCCCAGCGCATCAGCGCCATGACGGTGGCCGCGTACACCTGCAAGCGGGTGATGTCGTTGAAAGGGTGGTCTACCAGCTCGGGCAACAGGCTGCCGTATTCGCGCCGCATGACCCGGGTACCGATGCGCGTGCTGAGGATGTCGCTCATGGATTGAGCGATGCTTTCGACGGTGGTGAGGGAGGCGCCGGTGTGTCGGTTCATTCCGGTTTTCCTGTTCTGCCGCTGCCCGGCTTGACGCCGCCGTGCGGGTGGTTCACCAGGCTGATGCCAGCGGCAATCACGTCCGTCGAGACGGTGACCTTTCCGGTGATTTTCTGATTGCCTGTCTGGGTGTAATTGCCCTTGTGCGTGATGTTGCCGACGATGTTGATACCGCCAGTGCTGACCATGTTGGTGGTGCCGCCATCGGTGAGCGTGGCGTTGAGGTGGTGGGCGATGCTGTCGTACTCAATCACCGTGCCGTCGCGGTAGGTGCAGCGGTGCAGGCCTTCGCGGTCGCCGTTGGCGGGGATGTGGTCGCCGAACAGGCCGGTTAGGACGACGCCGTTGGCGAGCTGGCCGGAGGGGCTGAAGAGTAGGACCTGCTCGTTTTCTGTTGGAGGATTCCACTCCCGGTCGGCACCAGCGCGTAGAGCGATCCAGGGTAGCCAGGCGGTGGTTAGGGTTCCGGTTTTTACTCGTACGCGTGGTGGCTTCATCTGGACGGCGGCGATGGTGCCGTAGCGGATGAGGTTTTCGAGTAGGCGGGTGAGGGTGGGTAGGTTGTTCATGGCGCTGATGGTGGCGCCATGAATCTGAAAATACATTTTTTGTTTGTTGTAGTATGACCATTTACAAAAGCTTTTCAAAATGGGATTGGTAAGTAAGACAGTCCTAGATAAAAGTCATCACGCATTCATGTCCCCATCCGAAGTGTTTTTCTAACACCTTTGGGTGTAACTCGCTCCAAGTTGTTTTTAAAGTGTCTCTATATTTTTTTGATTCTTCGCTATTGTCAGTCATTCTAGACATGAACTGCGGAAATGCGGGCTCCTGAAAATGAGCGACTTGCATGTATATGTTGGCCGCATTAAACGCATGTAGCATGACTTTACGTATGTCCTCGGCTGTTGAAGCCCATGGGGCATAGGGTTTTACATCAGGGTGGTTGAGGGTGTTAATGACGTTTGAAAATGCATATCGCATACGATAGGCCGGGTCCGGGTGTGTGCCAACGGCCTCTCCTCCATGAAGAGGTCTTTCTTTGCCATAAAATCTATGAAATATACAGGTAAGCGCTGAAGTGAGCATCCATAGAGTGGTTTTGGTTACTTGTTTTTTGTTTTTAGTGAGCACATGCTGTATTAGTAAATTCGTCGCTTCGTAGTCGGCGGATATCTCAAATGCGTGGCGTATCCAGGCTTCTCTTCCTACTACGGGTGCGTTAGAGTCTGCATTGAACTCGTCCCAGACAAATTGATAGTGGTTGTTTTCATCTCCAAGTTCAGACCTAAGTATCGTTCCGTGATCCTGAAATAAATGCGCTTGTTCGTGTAAATATAGCCATTCCAGTGACATGCTAAAGAAATCATTTTTCGCGTCTTCTTTAGTCAGATCTGGTGGCAATATTTGGTTTGCTCCATTGCCGTAGTCTAGTAAAGAAAATAACACTTGATATTGACTTTCTAGTATGTGCGTGCGGCACATTTCAGGAAAAAGAAGCGCGTCTTTATAGATTGCTATTGACGCGCCATCGGAAATTTCTATGATGTGTTCGTTCGGGTTTGTCGCCATCGCACTTGCGCTTGCTTGAAAAGCAAAAGAGCCTTTCCATTTTAGAGTCAGATTTTTAGGGGGGGTGTAAAGCGGGTCCGAAACTTGTGATTTGAGTTTTGTTACTATTGTATCTGCTGCTTGGGTGGTGGTTGGAATTATAGGGGCGAATAGTTTTTCTGATTCTGGACTGTAAAGTGTTTCGTGGAAGCTGTTCAATAGAATATTTCCTTTGGTTGTGTGGAGCCTCTAAGAAACGCAAGGGTGTAGTGCTGTTTGTTGTTTATGTGAAGTCGCAAGTGTTGGAAAGTTCCTTTGCTATTGTTGGGTCCAGGGTTGGGAATAATAATAGTAAATCTTCAGGTGTGGCAGCCCCTAAGGATCCACATTTTTCACGTATTGAATGAATGGCCGCATCAAAGTCGTTTGGCAATTTTTTTACAAGTTCTAATGCACGGCGGTAATGTGGGGTGGGCTCTGGTAGCGGTTGGTGATTAGTGTACTCTTCCATAGCCTCTAAAGAGAATACTACTGCGACACCTTCTTCTAAGTAGTTGGTGTATCCCTTGATTGGATTTAACAGGTGAATTGTTTCGTGAGCAAGTTCATATAGAGCTGTTGGCCAATAGTTGGCTGCATTTTTGCTTAGAATGGCCGATGCGCTTGTTCCGTCTAAACTGTTAAGTATAAATGGAGCTCTACCTCCGAATTTCTTATTTTTATCTTCATAAATCGGCTGGTTGATTTTTTTGTTTGAATCCCTGTTGCCGTATCTTGCCTCTGCCTGTCGTAGAAGAAAACGTTGCAGCTTCATTGTTCCCTCTTTGGACTTGAAAGGCAGCTTTTTATCGAAGATGAATTTGGCCATGCTATGCTCCTTGCCTTTGTTTGTTGTAGTGTTTGTTGCGGTTTTTAGGATTCTTTATATGCTAGCAGAACTAGAGGCTACAATTGTTGGTGCCAACCCAAAAATTTTCCAATAGCAAGACCTAAAAAAACGCAACCGATGCATATTGGAATATTCAGAAATCCAGCAATGGACCTCAGGCGCGATCTTATCGTTTTATGTTCAAGGCGGTAATAGCGTTTAGAGGCTTTAAGCCCTCGCACCTTCTCCCTCAAAGTGGCTAATTCTCCCCACATTGTATCAAGAGATCTCATTCCATAGTCTTTTTGTATGTTGGGCCAGTTAGCATAGGCGATAAGGTCTGAAACTGTTAACGTAGGATCTGATGATCCTTGCATTCCTATAGGACCATCCCATAAGAATTTTATTCCTGAATTGGTGTAGAGTTTGTTTCTTCGGTCTTTGTTTTCCTTGTATGCATCCCCAGCGATAACTGATATTGGGACGATGTTGTAAGAGTGGTCAAATTGTTTTGCCCAAGTGACAATTTTATGGAAAAGGTAAGTGCCGACATGTAATCCTTGCATTGAGTCATTGACCATGATCGCACCATTGGTCAATCTCACGCTTTGCTTATAGGATTGCATTTCCCCGCCCATCTCGCTGATCAAGGACCCCGCTTTGTATATGCCTTCACTTCCATAGAGATATGTGGCTCTAACTTTTATTTTTGAAGTGGAAGTGGATGCGGTCTCAGAGGACCAGCTATGGGATTTGAGTTCGGTCTCTATCAGTAGGTAATGTGTTCTTGGATAGTATTTATTGTCATCTTGAACTTTGATTATTTCGAACGTGTTGGCCGTGTCGTCGGTTGAAACTCTTACATTGATCTCTGCTGAGGTTTCAGCATGTTCCATTGCTATATCCTTCCCTGATTTCGGTTTGAGTGAATCCAGTGTGACTTTCAGCTTTTTTGGGAGTCGGTGGGAATGTTTCTCATGTCGATATGAGGCTTGATATTAATTGGCGCTTAATCAAATCCAAATCTTCCTCCCTAAAACCCAAGACCTGTCGTTGGCTATACTTTATCTCAGGACGCCTGCCATCGGCAGGCTCTTTCAACCCGAATTGATGTATTCGAGCTATACGTCCAACTCGTCCAATAAAACCTACGCTAACGACGCTGCTGTTGCCATAGGCTTTTAGTAGCCTTGCGGTACGTAATTTCTGAAACATCAGCCTCTTCCTTTTCAATCGGCCTTTTTTTTCACGTATTCTGTCTCGCTTTCGTGGCGCAAACTTGCTGTCATCTGGGTTTCGCTGAGCGGTGATTCGTTGCTGCTGGCTGCGCCGTAGTGTCTGGCCGATGTTGCGGGCGAGTTTGCTTCGTGCGGCCGGTTCAAGTTGGCTCAGTAGACCTGAGGCCCAGTCTTCCAGCGCTTCTAGTCGGTTGGTCATTTCGGTATGACCCATTCGCTGCTGGGGCTCTGGGCGCTGGGTATCCACGCCGGGTCGAGAAACGCGGCAGTGGGCTGAGGTTCACCAGGGTGGCGGATAGTTGTGGTGCCGTCGGCGTCTCTCCCCACGATCACGCGTTCGCTCAGCGACAGGGTCAGGCTGAGGTCCACCTTGCTGTTGTCCAGAACGTCGGCTTCGAACTGAATGCCCTCGGCGGACTTGTTCAAGTTTTCGAGCAGATCGGCCTGATTCACTTTTAACCACCCCAGCACCGGCAACATAACGCTGTCAGGATGGCCGGCGAAGTCGGTGAGGATCACCTGCAGATCAAAGCTGTACTCGAAGGACAGGCTGGCTGCGGCGGTGCAGCGGATTTTGCCGTTGTCGATGAAGATCAGCAGTCGGTCGGGGTTGTGCTTGAGTTCGCCAATGGTAGCGAGCAGATGAGTGCGCAGGCTTTCAGGTTTGTTCATCAGGTCCAGGTCTTGTAGAGGGCATCAGTCCCATAGATTCACCATCTGCCGCTGTGGTGCGGTCGTCTGGGCTTCGGGCATTTGTACGGCCAGGCCCTGGGGCAGAATTGGCCCGTAGTCGGCCAGGCCGGGATTAGCTTCAAGTACCGCTTCAGTCACGCCAGCGGTGCGCCCGTAATGACGCCAGCAAAGGGAATCGACGGTGTCGTTTTGGTGAGCGCGGACGGTGACCTTCATCAGATCAACTCCACTGTGGTGCGATTGACGCCGAGAAAATCACGCACGGCCCAACGTAAGTCGCGACGGTAATCGTCGATGTTCGGGGTGAGTTCTTCTGCGTTCTGGTGGCCGCTGTTTGTGGAGTCATAGGAGCGGTAGCGCTCGCAAACTTCGGCCCCGGTCGCAGCCTCTATGGCGCGGCGGTAGAGATGCACCAGGACAAGTACACCGTTGATACGCTCGCCGGGCATATCGGCAAGTTTCGTATGGCCGGCCGCTTGCTGGGTGGTGCGCCATTCGCTCAGCTCGCGGTTGACGCTGATGGCGGCGGCAACGGCGGCGGTTTCCAGGCGTGGCGCGGTGACGCTCGCGTCGATCCGTAGCGTGGCGCGCAACTGATCCAGGTCGATTGGGGGCCAAAATGCATCGGTATTGATAAGGCCGCTGGCGACGGTGCCGCCGGCTATAAATCCGCTCATGGAACAGCACTCAGAATAGGTCGCCGGTGGTCGGGGCTTCACGTTCAGGGGGAGCGGCCTGGCCGATCCGCCCCGAGCCGGCGGGGTGCGTGGGGACGCTCGGTTAGCCAGCAGGGCCGGCAAGTTTGTTGAGCAGGCGTTCGGCCCGCTCCAGATCTTTCTTGCCACCGCAGGCGTCGTGCAGGGCGATGGCTTTTTTCAGCAGATCCACGCCGGCCTGGAGCTGGCCGGGTTGGCTTGGGGCCTCTTCGGTGATGCCTTCCAGCGTGGCGCGGCCCATGGCGAGAAACAGCTTGGCGCGGGCCTGGTCGGGCATGTCTTCGGCGTCGGTGAGTTCGGCGGTGCGATGCAGGATTGCCAGGTCGAACGGTTCACCGATTTTCTGGGCCTTGAACGCCGCTGTGGCGACCTCTTCGGCGACCAGACAACCCAAGGTGCGGGCGAAGCGGTCCGGCATGACCATCTTGTACTTCAGCACGTAGGTCGCGATGTCGAGGCCACCGGTGAAGTCGCCGGCATCGAAGCGCCAGACCATGACGGTGGTCATCACTTCGTCCTGAGCGCCTTTGCCGGCCTCCAGCACACCTTGCACGTAGGATTCATAGCTCGGTAGTAACTGGCGCTTGAGTTCGGCCTTGCCCTGGTTGGACTGGACCTGTTTCAGGCGCAGGCGGTCCTGCAGCAACTGATTTAACTGATGCTCGTAAGCCGTGGCGCCGGCCATGGTTTGGGTGGGGTCTGTGGCCGCCGCTTCGACGGCAGCGGTGACGCGTTCAAAGTGGCGGCGGCAGGGGTTGGTCATGGTGGCCGCCTCAGTTCAGGGTTATGTTTTCGGCCAGGGCGGCGCAGCCCAGGTCTTCGATGACATAGCTTTCGTTGACCGACTCGAAGTTTTCGATGCGGTCGCGCTTGGCGTTGTCTATGACGGTGCGGCGGCGAGTGCCTTCCTGCCAGTACAGCGATAGGTTGTCGAGGCGGGTGACCATGAGGCCGCTGGCCGGGAAGTGCGGTACGCGCACGGCCGGCAGGTTGCCGAGGCGCTTTTGACTGGTGACGATGTCGGCGGCCAACATTTCAGACGGTGCCTGAATGGTGTTGATGATGGGGAAGTATTTGTCGGCCAGCAGTTGGCGACCACAAATCACCACCAGTTCGGTGTCTTCCTGGTACCAGGGCTCGATGAATTCGTTGACCATGCTGACGACCAGGGCGTCGATGTTTGCGAAGTCTTTGTTGGCGCCGATTTCGATTTTGCCGCTGCCGTCTTTCACTTCGGTCATGACCCGGGCAGGGTTTTCCTCGCGCATCTTTTGCAGCCAGCCGATGTTCACGTCTTGCAGCAGCTTGTTGATGGTTGGGTTGGATGTCGCGGCGCGGCTGATGCCGTTCCAACCGATCATGATCCGGTTGAGGGCCTGGGCCTTGATGATGGCGTCGCGAATGCGTGCTTGGAAGTCTTTGAACTTGGCCCACTGGTCCAGTTTTTGATAGCGAATACTGGTGTCAAAGTTGGTTTGAGTGCAGGTGTACCCTCGGTCATCCAGGCCGCTTGGATCGCGTGGTTCGCGGTCTTTGACGGTGGTGTCGGTGGTGCTGGCAATGGTGCCGTCGATGCCGATACCGACCTTTTCACCCGACTGTTCCGAGACGGGGTAAACGTTGATTGCACTGAGGAACGCACTGGATTCCTGCATACGGGTTTCTAAGGTCTGGGCGACGCTCGGGTCTGCGGTGAATTTGGTGGTGACGTCAGCCACCCCATGCAGTTGCGCCAGTTGCTGCAGGTAAGCGTTGAACAGTACTCGGGTGTCGTTACGCATGTTGATCGTCCTTGATGGTCAGCAGTCGGTCATGACTTGGTTACCGCCGCCGGAGACCTGCGGGCGCGTCTTCTGCTGGGGATCCTGGGTGGTGGACAGCTGGGTTTTCAGCTCGGCCAGTTCGGTGCTGACTTGATCGAGTCGGGTTTTCAGCCCCGCCGAGAATTGCTTTTCGACGGCCAGTTGGTCGGGCAGATCCTTGACGTGTTCGGCGATGGCTTCGACCGCTTCGCCTATCTGGGAGAGCTCGGTGTCGTCCTTGGCCTGTTTGCCGCTCAGAAGGGTTTGTACCTTGTTGAGGAGCTGGGCGCCGAGGCTCGGTTTCTCGTCGATTTCGTCGAACTTCAGCTCGATTTCCACCGCCTCGGTGAACATGGAGGTCGCGGAATAGTGACGGTCTTGGAATGGACTGGCTTCGGGCTTCTGCGCTGAGAACGCCAGGACGTCGGTCCCTAGGCTGGCGGGCGAGTCGGTCACGGCGAGGCCAACGATGTAGGCCTCGCCCGTGTCGGCAAAGCTCTCGTCGATCTCGATGGACGTATAGATTTTCTGTTTGGCCTTGTTCATGGCGATCAGGTCGTTGGTGGGTTCGACCTTGGCGAACAGCGCCAATTTCTTTTGGCCGTTGACGTCCACCTCTTCGGCTTTTACCGCCAGTACGTCGCCGTAGGCCTTGAAGGGACTGTCGGGCAGCAGGCTGCGGAAATGCTCCAGCCAGATACGGGCACCGTAGGTGGACGGGTTGAAGTTCTTGGCGGCCTGTTCCAGCCAACTGCGTTTGATGGTGCGCTTGTCCGACGTGGCGCCTTCGATGGCGACGCGGAACCAGTTGCTGCGGTACTTCTTCATGCCAGGGATTCTCAGTGCGTTGCAATGAGGGGCATGGTCGGTATGGGCGCGAGCGGCGGCAACGGGGCGGGACTGTAGGCGGGGAGGGTACAAGGGGCGGCGCTATTGAGTCGCCGCGGTGGGCGGCAGCATCTCGGCATGACGACCGCCTTGCTGCCCATCGATCCCCGACGCCAATCCAAGTTTCTGTACTGGATGGGCTGGCGCGTCTGTGAGATAGCCGAGGCGACAGGCGAGAAGGAGAAAACGCTACACAGCTGGAAGGCTCGCGACAAGTGGGACCAGGCTGACAACGTCGAGCGCATCGGCGGCGCCTTGGAAGCGCGCTTGGTGCAGTTGATCCTCAAGGACAACAAGACCGGCGGCGATTTCAAGGAGATCGATCTGCTGCATCGGCAGCTTGAGCGCCAGGCCCGCATTCAGCGTTTCCAGGGCGGCGGCACCGAAACCGACCTCAACCCGAACCTCGCCAAGCGCAACGAGAGGCCGAAGAAAAAGTCCCCGAAGAACGACATCAGCGAAGACCAGATCGAGCTGCTGCGCGAAGCGTTCATCGACGGCTGTTTCGACTACCAGAAGGACTGGTACCGGGCCGGCAATCAGCGCACCCGCGTCATCCTCAAGAGCCGGCAGATCGGCGCCACGTATTACTTCGCTCGCGAGGCGTTTATCGATGCCCTGGACACCGGTCGTAACCAGATTTTCCTGTCGGCTTCGAAGAACCAGGCCTACCTGTTCCGTGGCTACATCCAGGCCTTCGCCCGGGAAGTCATCGGCGTCGAGCTGACCGGTGACCCGATTGTGCTGCCCAACGGCGCCGAGCTGTTTTTCCTCGGGACCAACGCTCGCACCGCCCAGGGCTATCACGGCAATTTCTACTTCGACGAGTTCTTCTGGACGTTCAAGTTCGAGGAGTTGAACAAGGTCGCCTCGGGCATGGCGATGCACAAGAAGTGGCGCAAAACCTACTTCTCCACGCCGTCGAGTATGGCCCACGAGGCGTACACCTTCTGGACGGGGGAGCGCTTCAACAAGGGTAAGCCCGCAGCGCAGCACACCAAAGTGGACGTGACCCATGGCGCGCTCCAGCAGGGCCGGTTTTGTGAGGATCGGTTGTGGCGCCAGATCGTCACCATCCTTGACGCCGAGCGGGGCGGGTGCGATCGGTTCGACATCGAAGAGCTGCGCCGAGAGTACAGCCCCGAGGCCTTCGCCAACCTGCTGATGTGCGAGTTCGTCGATGACGGCGCGAGCATCTTCCCGCTGTCGGTGTTGCAGTCTTGCATGGTCGATAGCTGGGTGGAGTGGGCCGAGGACTACAAACCGTTCGCCATGCGCCCGTTCGGCGACCGTCAGGTATGGGTCGGCTACGACCCGGCCGAGACGGGCGATTGTTCCGGCCTCGTGGTGGTCGCGCCGCCCCTGGTGCCCGGCGGCAAGTTCCGCGTGCTAGAGCGCCACCAGTTTCGCGGCATGGACTTCGCCGCCCAGGCCGCCGCCATCAAGGGTGTGTGCGACCGCTACTGGGTCACCTACATCGGTATCGACGTCACCGGCCTGGGCAGCGGAGTGGCCCAGCTGGTGCGCCAGTTCTTCCCGGCCGTGACTACCTTCAGCTACTCGCCCGAGGTGAAAACCCGCCTGGTTCTCAAAGCCTATGACGTCATTCACAAGGGGCGGCTGGAGTTCGATGCCGGCTGGACTGATATGGCCCAGTCGCTCATGGCTATTCGTAAAACTATCACCGCAGGTGGCCGGCAATTCACCTATACCGCAGGGCGCAACGACAACACCGGTCATGCCGACCTGGCTTGGGCGCTCTTTCACGCATTGCAGAACGAACCGCTTGAAGGGCAGACCGCTGCCAATACTGGGCGTATGGAGATTTTTACATGACCGAACAACTTGCCAGCCAGCAACTATTGCCGGTCTCCCTCGATGCCGCCAGTGCGGGGACTCAGGTGTTCAGCTTTGGGGAGCCGACGCCGGTATTGGGCGGTCGGGAGGTGTTTGATTACTTGGAATGCTGGTTCAACGGGCGGTGGTATGAACCGCCGTTGTCGCTCAATGGTCTGGCTCGTTCGGTGGGGGCGAGCGTGCATTTGCATTCGGGGTTAATGTTGAAGCGGAACCTGTTGAGTAAGACCTTTATCCCGCATCCGATGTTGTCCCGGGCAGCTTTTGAGCAGTTCGCCTTGGATTTTCTATGCTTGGGCAATGGGTACCTGGAGAAGCGCCGGTCGGTGCTGGGCAAAACACGGCAAGTGGTGCCGTCGCTGGCTAAGTACATGCGGGTGGGACAGGAGGGGCAGTTCTACCAGGTGCAGGGTTGGAAGAACGAGCACGCGTTTGAGCTGGGGAGCATTTTTCATCTGCGTGAGGCGGATTTGCACCAGGAGATCTATGGGCTGCCGGAGTGGATCAGTGCGTTGCAATCAGCACTTCTCAACGAGTCGGCGACCCTGTTCCGGCGCAAGTATTACGAGAACGGCAGTCATGCGGGGTTCATTCTTTACATGACGGATGCGGCGCAGACTGAGGCGGATATTGATGCTTTGCGCAAAGCGTTGAAGGAGTCGAAGGGGCCAGGGAATTTTCGGAATTTGTTTGTTTATTCGCCTACTGGCAAGAAGGATGGGATTCAGTTGATTCCGGTCAGTGAGGTGGCTGCCAAGGATGAATTCAATTCGATTAAGAATCAGACCCGGGATGATGTGTTGGCGAGCTTGCGCATTCCGCCCCAGTTGATGGGCATCGTTCCGCAGAACGCGGGCGGGTTTGGATCGATCAGAGAGGCTGCGCAAATCTATTCGGCCAACGAATTGGAACCGATTCAGACGCGGATGTCAGAATTGAATAACTGGTTGGGCGAGGAAGTAATTGTCTTTAAAAAATATAAAGCTGAAAGTGAGGGGTGAGCTGAGGTCGTATTGTGAGTCGTTATATGAATGCGTTATTTTTGTGGAGGCAGTGATGCTGGAAGGTATATTTGTCCTAAAAGGGCGTGCCGATTTTTAGTGCGTACTTCATTGCATTGGTCAGCAATGAGTCGTCAAGTTGTTCGGTGTGCTTGCTTAGAGTTGCAGCGCAAACTTTAGAGAAGGTGGAGTAATTGTCATCCGCATTCTTTAATGATTGTAAAGAAATGCGATGGCCATCAAACTCTGCGATAAAAAATCTATTGATCTTTGATCCGTTTGCCAAAAGCATATCAAAAAGGATTTTGCCCTTGACTTTACTTTTGCACAGTTGCTTCTCGATATTCTGTATTTCGTCAAAAGGACTTTGTGGGCTAGTCGCGAAAATGACCGCCCTCAAGTCAGCAGATGGAGTGTTAGTCAACGTGCATAGGTAGTTTTTCATGGCTGCTCGCAAAGTAGGGCTCGTGAAGATGCTTCCACCAGTTCGAACACATGCGTGACGACGTGCCTTGCCTCATTCGCATCCAAGCGCCGTGTTGTCTGAATGTCAACGCTGTCCATATGGAAAAGCCGGTGTCGTTGGTCTGACCAGTAACGATAGCATTGGTTCAGAACTTCTGCTTTTACAGCTCCGGCATGGTTAGCCTGGTCACGTCGCATTTTCCCGTCATCAAAATACTCCCCAAATCCCAGTTTCGGCTGTACTTGATAACCCGCAGCTCTCAGGACGTCCTTTAAAAAGCCTTCCAAACCTCGTAATGCAGGAAAAGTTATATAAGAGTGATCTTCGATATCTAATTCGACTTTAGTAAGGGTCAGAGCTGCCGAGAGCTGAATTCTGACAGCTTCACTAATATATGAGCATGCCGCAGGGATTCTCTCCGCGAGTTCATCCTTTACTTCTGAAACCGTTAGGGCAACTGAGAAAATCTCTATTTGACTCTGTAGGACGTCATCTAAAGATAAGATGTTGCTCAAAAAGTCAGATAGCTTAGTTGAAAGTTCTAGGCGCTTTCCTTGGAACTGAACTGTGTTGTTTTTATGTATTTTTATTGTGAGTGTGTCTCTCTGAGGCCCTCTCATACGAAGTCGGCGACCAGTTGCATCAACTACATCGTCTTCAATTAAAGCGCCTTCGTGCAAGAGATAGTCAATTATCTCTTGCGCGCGATTAGCAAGATTGGATTTCGAATAGTTGAACGGTGTGTCGTCACCCGCGCACTCACTGACTATCTTTTCGGCAAAAAAATTGAAGGTTTCTTTGCAGTAGCCAGTGCACTGTCCAATAGTGAATGTTCCATTTCCCAGAATGAACAGACTGAATTTGTGGGGAATTTCTTTGTGTAAGTATTCATAGATGTGGGGGCTGCTTTTCGATGTGTCTATGCCGACAACTGCTGCACCGTTACGCGCCAAGCAATCTGGTATCTGCTGTGATTGCAACGCAATTTTCTGAAACGGGTTTTTAGCCATCGAAGCCATCCATGAATAAGGTCCGCCGACCGTTTATCGTCAACGGTTCGGCAAAAAAGAGTGACTATACAGGATGTGGCTTTTTGATTGCATCAGGGAGGTAGCCCTTCCATCTGATTCCGAGATTGTACAGGGGCGCGCGCCGTCATCCCCCCACCACGCCTGCGGGCTAAATCGATCTTTTTTTCTGCATGGCTGCGTCCTGCTCAGCGCAAGTGAGGCCGGCCACTCGGCTGGAGTATGTAGGGAGTGAAAGGCCTGCGAATCCCTGCGAAGGGTGGGTATGTCTGATATGTTCGCGACAGCGCGATTCGTTCGCCTGCCGCAGATCTTCCCAAGGCTCCGGACCACAGGAACGCAGTCGGAAAAAAGTAATGCGCGAATTCAGACACCGTAGCAGCGCTGAAAGCCCCGCATTGATTGGTTTCGATGAATTACTTCAGAAAGAAATTTAGAGTGATGGAAAGATATTTTTTATTTAACTGATTGATTTATAAGGTTTTATTAAAATCAAAGATTGCTTTTCTGAAAGTAATTACCTTGCTTTTACATTACAAGAAAATCACCTTGTATCGAACCTATGTTCCCCAACGAAATCAAGCTTTGAAGGTAGCTCCATGGGGCGAGTTACCAAAACTACTCATTGCCGACGCCAATCCCAAAAAACGCAAAACTCCCATTACACAAGCGTGCCTCCTGCTGGCCCACAGATTCCATGGGACTGCCATGGGAACGTTTGCACGCAAACTATCGGCCTGAAACCCCTATAAACCGGGACCTGATTCGCCGAAAACGGCAATCGGGTGCTTTCGAATCTCTCCTTCACCGCCACATTCGATACACACAAAACCCCTGGTTTTCCAAGAAAACCAGGGGTTTTGTGGTTTCTGCCGTCTGAAAAATACACAAGGCGCGTGGAATATCCAGGAATAAGCACTGACCCCTGTGGGAGCGAGCTTGCTCGCGATGACGGCCATACATCCAACATCGAAGTGACTGATCCACCGCTATGGCGAGCAAGCTCGCTCCCACAGTGGCCTGATTACCAAACAGCATCAGACAACCTCACAGCAGTATCGGGCAAAGGTTTCTGGGCACATGCCGTTAAGGTCCTCCTGGAAGAGCGTCTTATCAACTGCATTGCTGTGAGAGAACATCATGACCAGATGGATGAATTTGGCTTGGCGCGTCCAGGCGCTTGCACTGTCTTTAATATTTTTTACGAACAACGTCTGGGCTTCGGAAAACACCCAGCACGCGAATGCGACTCTGGTCCGCCAGGCGTTCACTCACTGGCAGCAGGGCAAAGGCACGGTGTTCGATCTGCTGGCGCCCAATGCGAAATGGACCGTGGCCGGGACGAGTCCTGTTTCCGGTGTCTATAACAGCAAGGCTGAGCTGGCCCAAGTCGTGCGGCCGATTACCGCGCGACTGGCAACACCGATTGTCCCCACGGTGCAGAGCATCGTTGCTCAGAATGATGTCGTGGTTGTTCTGTGGAACGGAACAGCCACGGCGCTTGATCACAAACCCTACAACAACACCTACCTGTGGCACATGACCTTCAAGAATGGTCAGATCATTGAAGTCACAGCCTTTCTGGACACCTACGTGCTGAACGACCTTATCCGGCGCGTAAAACCCCCACAGTAGTGGCTGGGCTATCTTGTTGGCTGTGAAGCAGTTCGCTTTTGCGTAGTGTGCTCTCCAAAAGGTTGACTCGATTCAGAACCAAAACTGGAGATGCGTGGTCTCTGTCAGTACCCCAAGTTCGTCTCTCCCTGAGGTCGCACATGAGTCTGATCGATTGCCCTGAATGCGCTTCCCGAATTTCCGACAAGGCCTACGCCTGCCCACATTGCGGCAATCCTTTCCGGGAGCCGAGTTTCCGCCTGACCGAAAAGAACGTGGGGCAGATTGCCGGGGTGACCGGCGTCTGGCTCACCGCGCCGTGGATCGCGCGGATGGTCTTTGGCGTGGTGGCCGTGATTGCGGTGGCGGCGGTGTTGATCTTGCGGTAACTGCATCGCTTGGTCCAGCGAGCCGGGTCAGTCGTGCAAACGCTCTGCCGAATATTGAGCAGGGACCAGAATGACTGGAGGGTTTTGATTGGGGGAGAGGGCCATTAGTCAGGCATATCCAGGCGGCAACCGCGTTGCAACTTGGCTCCAACACCTGGCAATCTCCTTGGCAATGCTGCCGCGGCCTTTCCCGGGCTCAATCCCATCACTTGCACTGAGGTGCTCCAGCAGCCATTCGTCCGTCCACCCCGCCCATTCACCCGCCACGGACCTGAGGTTCGCTTCGAGCACCGGGAACACTTCATTCCACAGGATGCTGTGGATTTCCTTTGGCGAATAATTGGTTTCAAGGACTACGCGAGCGATGTAGTCGTAGGTCAGGTCGTCGATGTCGGTATCCAGGAAGAGCGAGGAGAGGACCTGCCAGGTTTTCAGGCGGTTCGAGTCGACAGGGTTCATGTTTTTGTCTCGGGATGTGTAGGTGATAAGCCCATTTGCCCCAATGCTGCCGGCTAAATCGCCCGCTTGCCAAGGTATGAATCCCGCTGTCGTCAATAAATCGGAGTTGTGAAAAAACACAACCAGAGTACCATCGGCTCAAAGACAAGGAAGCCCATGGATATACTCACGCCATCACGTTTTGACGACGCTGCGATTTTGTACCCGAACGACAAGGCCGGGCTTGATCGATGCCTGCGCATTTTGAGGATGGCACGCCCCAAAGCGTTCGCGGACCTGCAAAAGCTGTTCGGTACGCACGGTGTTTTGTTCAAGCCCAGAGCCGCAATGAACTGGGTGGTGATCGACGTAGGCGGCAATAATCTCAGGGTGATAGGTGGCGTCAACTACACCCGGCAGAAGTTCTACGTCAAACACATCTACACGCATGCCGATTACGACGTTGCCAACGTCTGGTATGCAAGAAACAAAGGGGTAAGACGATGAGCGCAGCCCGGAACGACTTTCAAACCGTGATCGCAACGCTTGGCGAGCTACATGCGTTACTGGATCGCCTGCGCGGTGAGTTTGTGCATGGCATCAAGACCCCTGCCGACTATGAGCGTGCGACCGACCTGCTCGATGCGCTCACCGACGGGCGCGAATTGAGCAAGACTGAGGAGAAAATTCTCGTTGAACTCGAGGACGAAATCCTGGCCTACCAGCGCGACTCCGACCAGTTTCGCGAGTCCCATGCCGCTTTTGAGGCGACCTGCACGCCTGTGCAATTGATCAAGGATCTGATGGAGACGCTCGGGCTCACCGGTTCAGACCTCCCTGAGATCGGTGATAAAACGGCGGTGTCCAAAGTGCTCAATGGCGATAGGCCTATCAGCCACAAGATGGCGTATGCGCTGGCGGAGCGGTTTGCGATGGAGCCGAGTGCTTTCTTGACTGCGGCCTCAGCAAAGGTGACGGCTCATATCGAATGAATACAAAGTAGTAACTTCGAACGGCCGCAGAAAGACAGCCAAAGAGCCGGACAAGGGGTAGGGCAATCATCTGCTGATCAAGGGGCAGGGGTGGTTGTCGATCCATGGGAGCTCAGGATGACACACGCCCCGATACGTCGGCCATTGCAGCCAGTCCCCGAACCCTCTATAAAATCTCGCGCTGGCATCGCGTTCCTCTCGACCGTCGTTGGCCCTGGATATCTGACCCGCATGGAGCATCATCGTGAGCCAATCGCCACGCCCCCTCAGCGCCCGAATCAACTTCTGCCCGCGCAAAAAGCCCTCCCGTGTGCTGCAGTATGCCTTGAGCATCAGCGTCCTGGCCTTGCTCAGCGGATGTGGCGCATTGACGGATGTCCGCTCTTTCTCCACACCTTATTCAACACCTAACGGTGGCGAGACCGCGCGCTTGCGGGTGATCAGCGATGGCATGGTCAGGGCCGTACCCAAGTCCGATTGTGTGGACTTCCGCCTGCCGGGCGCGGGCGTCATGGTGGCGTTCCGCGATGGCTACGCCAATCGCAACGGCGAAAGCCTGGGCATGCCAGATGACGACAAACACTCATCTTCCACGGTAATGACTGAGCTGCTGGTGCCTGCCGGGCAGCCCATTGCTTTCCATTACATCGGTGCTCAATGCTACAACATGTTCAGCTTTGTCCCTAAGGCAGGGGAGGATTACCAACTGGACGCTGCGGGGCGTTATGAGTGTGAGGTGAGGCTCAAGCAACTGCCTGCGGCAACGACGCAACTTCCCCGTTCATTCTTGAAGGACAGCAAACTGTGCAGGGTGACGGATAACTTCTAGCGTGGAGGATTTTCCAAGGACGCCATAACGTTGAAAAAGGAGTTTCATCATGAGCCCCAGCCCCACGTTCCAAACCCGCCGTCTCATCCTCACCCCCCTTGAGCTGACGGATGCACCGGCGATCCAACAGCTATTTCCCCATTGGGAAGTGGTCCGTTACCTGGACAGTCGCGTGCCCTGGCCTTACCCGGATGACGGCGCGCTGACTTACGTGCGCGACCATGCGCTCCCGGCTATTGCAGCCGGATGCGAGTGGCACTGGATGATCCGTATTGCCGAAGAGCCAACACAGAGCATCGGCAGCATCAGCCTCTACGACCAGCCCGGCAACAACCGTGGTTTCTGGCTGGCGCCGCAATGGCAGGGCAAAGGCTACATGCGCGAGGCCTGCGAAGTGATCAACGCCTATTGGTTTGAAGCGCTGGAACGTCCCGTCATGCAAGTGCCAAAGGCAGTGGGCAACGAGGCTTCGCGTAAAGTTTCGGAGCATGAAGGCATGCGCCTGATTGCGACGCAGCAGGGGGACTTTGTTTGTGGGTCGTTGCTTAAGGAGGTTTGGGAGATGACGCGTGGGAATTGGCTTGAGAAAAAGGCCGCGTTGGGATCGAATTGAGCAGAGTCAAATGAGTCGCCTGTGTACGACAATTCACCACGGTCGTCGCCAGGATCTATCTGTCAGGTTAACGGGTAAAGGAATGTGAAATGGATATTCCACAGGATTTCAAGCCGTTATTTCGTAGCAGCCCTTTCCTTGACTTACTAGGTCCCTTTTATTATCGGGAAAACTCCGAAGGTTTTACCGTTGGGATTCGGGTTGAGGAGAAACACACCAATGCGCGTGGACTCGCTCACGGAGGATTGTTCATGGCGCTGGCTGATATCGCGCTGGGCTACAGCGCTGCGTTCTCGAAAGATCCGCCTCTCAAGCTCGTGACGACCACGATGACTACTGATTTCGCTGGCTCCGCCAAGATCGGCGATTGGTTGGAGGCTGCCGTAGATATTCAAAAAACCGGTAGTCGATTGGTGTTTGCCAATACCTATATCAGCGCTGGAGAGGAGCGCGTGGTTCGAGCCAGTGCATCTTTTCTGGTGCTCAGCTAGGTGGATGCTGAACTGGCCCAGATGCGCCAGGGAGATGCGAAAGCGGTGCTCGTTGATTGGCCTTGAGCTTTAATCGTCCTCTGCAGTGCATTGCTTAAGGAGGTGGGTAATCATGAGTACCTGTCATCGGCGATTGACGTCCAAATCCGTTAACGACGATGTACAACAGTGGACCGATTGATACGAAGATCGCCGTGATCAGAAGGTAAGGCAGCAACGATGTGAGCGATCTGCCTTTCGAACGTGTGTCCTGGTACATCCAGATGCACGCCATGCAAGCGAGCAGATAAAGGTCGATGACTACCTGCGCGGTGTCCGGGCTAGACATGAGCCTGACGCCGAACGCCAGGAGCGATTGCTCGGCGAGAAACAACGTACTCGCCGTGTACACGGAAAAAAGCAGGAGCGCGACAAGTGCAACGTAGGGTCTTTTCACTTTACCTCCTTGGACTCTTTCATTGGTCAGTAGAGGTAGGCTAGTGATTTGACCATCATGGTTTCAATGACCTCTGAGGTCATGGGCGCCGCTTACCCGCAATGCCAGAGTCAACGGATGACCAGTCGACCTTTCTCTCGAACAACGCCGCCAACCTCTGCTGGTGCGCAACTGCGTCACTTGCGCCAACAGGCCGGACTGAGTCAGTTGGACTGCGCACTGATCACAGGGATCTCTCAGCGTCACCTTAGTTGCATCGAGACGGGGCGCGCCAAGCCAAGCCCCGGCACTCTGCATAACTTATTGACTGCCCTGGATGTACCTTTGGAGCGATGCAACGACATCTTCATCGCCAGTGGCTATGCCCCTCGCTACGAAACAACGCCGCTCACGTCGTCGTCAATGGAAGTGGTACGTGATGCCATTAATCATGTACTTCACGCCAATAACCCCGCTCCGGCGATTGTTCTGGGTGCCCGATGGGACATCCTTGCAGCCAATACCAGCGCGGGTGTTTTGTTCGATCTGGTGGGTCTTGCCAGGGATGCAGCCGATGGGCTCAACCTCTTGGTGACACTGCTGCAACCCGGTGGCTTGGGCGATCATTTGAGTAACGCCGAGGAAATAAGATTAGTGGCCTGGCAACGGGCATCTCGGGAAGCCTTGAGTAATCCCGCGTTGGCTGAGATTCTGAAGAGCCTGCCCGCCCCATACAGCTCTGCGGCGCTGGTTAACGAGCTGCCTCCGCTGTTGCTGACGCGAGTCGACTCTCCCCATGGAGAGCTGAAGTTCATGTCAACGTTCACAACCTTCGGCATGCCGCTCGACATCACGATGAGCTCATTGCGTATCGAGCATCTGATTCCTGCCGACGCGAAAACCTGGGAGGTGATGACTAAGGCATATGAGCAGGCGCAACACCGATAATGATCAAGGAAGAACACATGCAACCGTCACTCAATCGAATCATGCTGTATGTCCGGGACGTTCAAGCGACCTGCGATTTTTATGAGCGTCATTTCAGTTTTACCAGTGAAAGAAAAACCGATGACCGCGTCACCGAATTGAGCCCTGCAAACGGTGGTGCGATCCTGATGGTTCACCCGGCAGGGAAGGCCGTTAAAACAGGGCAAGTTACCGTAAAGCTTGTCTTTGATCTCCAGGATGTCGAGGGTTTCAAGGCAAAGTGCCTGGCCCAAGGCCTGAAGTTTGGCGCTACGCACAGGGCGGACGGTTACTCTTTCGCCAACGCCAAAGACCCCGACGGTAATTCCATTTCCATCTCCAGCAGGGCGTTTGCATGCCGCTGAACTTTCAAAAGATGCATGCCAATGGCGATGACTTCGTTATTGTCGATTCGCGAAATTCGGCCAACCCGGTGACGAGTGCCATGGCCCAGCGAATGGGGGATCGGAACCGGGGCGTGGGCTTCAACCAACTCGCGGTGTTGCTCGATTGCGACGATGCCGATGCGCGCGTGATGTTCTGGAACGCGGATGGCTCCGCGCTGGACGTTTGCGGCAGCGCAACACGGGGAGCGGCGGATATGCTGATGCGCGAAGCAAATGTTGCTTCGGTAGCGCTGCGCACTAACCGTGGCCTGCTCACGTGCGAACGTACCCCAACTGGCGACATTTCCGTCGACATGGGTGTGCCGCTTTTCGGCTGGTCGGATATCCCCTTGGCGCAAGCACTGGACACCGCGGTGTTGCCACTTGCCGGCAGTCCAGCCGCGTGCAGCATGGGTAATCCGCACTGCACTTACTTTGTGGGAGATTTGGCAACCGTTGATATCGCGACCATCGGCCCGGCCATCGAAACCCACGCGCTATTCCCACTCAGGACCAACGTTCATTTTGTCCAGATCATTGATCGCACGCATATTCGGTTGCGCATCTGGGAGCGCGGTGCAGGGATTGCACTGGGTTCAGGTTCTTGCTCGTGTGGCGCGGTTGTTAATGGAATTCGTCGTGGTTTGTTGGACAGCACCGTCGAGGTTGAATGTGATGGCGGGTGTGTGACGGTTCGCTGGGATGGCGTGGGCGCGGTCTTTCTTATCGGGCCGGTGGAGGCGAGTTTTTCGGGGACGATGAGTCAAGGCTGAGTCGGTAGGTGTTTCAATCCCTGGCACTGGGATTTGCAGGACGTTGTGCATCATTAAATCAAAAGGTAGTTTTATTCATGTCGGAGCAACGCATTCGCCCCCTCGCTCTTTGTATCTTTCATCATCATGGAAAAATACTGGTCAACCAGTTCTACGATGCCAACAAAAAGCAGATGTTTTTTCGTCCCGTTGGTGGTGGCATTGAATTCGGCGAGAGGAGCCATGATGCCATCGCCCGAGAAGTGCAAGAAGAGCTGGGTGCCTCGATCAGTGACCTTCGACTGATTGGCACTTTGGAAAGCATTTTTACCTACGCCGGCAAGCCTGGGCACGAGATCGTCCAGGTCTACGATGCAAGGTTTGACGACGCTGATCTCTACGAAAAACCTTGGCTGGAAGGTTTTGAAAGCGACGGTGCATCGTTCAGAGCAACATGGTGCTCCAGTGCCAGTTTCACGGCTATATCCCCTCTGGTACCTGAAGGGCTTTACGATTTGCTCAAGTCGGCTTCGCTCCTGGAATGAGTTGGATCAGCTAAGGTCATCAATGATCCTGAGCCACGGCCAGCGAGCTTGATAACTTTTCGCGCACCAAGTGCATAGATCTCAAGGACGCCCAATGCAATTGCAAAGCAGGCCAGTGATGGCTGATGACATCAAGACCCTCTGTAGCTTTGCGCAGGACGCTCGGGAACTGTTCTATATGTTCCCGAAAGCCCAATTCCCTCTGACTGAGGCTCAGCTGTCTGACGCCATCGCTCAACGATTCGATTCGACGGTCGTCGAGGCTGGGAACCGTGTCGTTGGTTTTGCTAACTTCTATCGGGCTGAAAAAGGTGGGGTTTGCTGTATCGGCAATGTCATCGTTGCCCAAGAGGCACGAGGTAAAGGCGTTGCAACCTTTCTTGTGGAAACGATGACGGCCCTGGCGTTCGACCGTTATGACGCCACTGAGGTGCAGGTATCGTGTTTCAATGAAAACACGGCAGGCTTGCTGCTTTATCCAAAGCTGGGCTTTTTGCCCTTCGCTGTTGAAGAGCGAGTTTCTCCAGATAAGCGTAGAACCGCACTCATCCACATGCGTCGCGTTAGATCGGGTCGACCTTAGATTCTTTTGAGCAACTACCCCCAGAAAATGCCTGAAAACCCAAGCCCAGCCCAACGCGACTGATTTACAATGCCGTTCCTTCGACAGAGACCGGCCTTTCGTGGATGCGTTTTCCCTTGTCTATCAACACCTGAGCGCATGGGTAATCGCCCCCATTACCCTGCAGTTCCTCAGCATTTTCAACCTGAACGGCCGGTTCGGAGTCCTGTTTCTCTGCGCCTCCTACGGTGTCGCCTATGGCCTGTTCCGTTTCAGAAAACACCGCGGCCTGACTGACGCTCGTTCGTTCTGGCAATTCATCGGTGGTCGTGGGGTGTACCTGCATCGTTCGGCACTGCTGGACTATCGCTACTACTTCGTCCGGGCCATTCTCAAGATTGCCTTGGTGTTGCCCATTGTTCATCTGGTCGATCCGTACATCCTGCGCTCCGGGGATTACCTGGCTTTTTTCAGCAACCTCTGGGGCGCGCGTCCGCGCCTCGGTGAGAATTTTTCGCTCGCGTTGCTCTATGGGCTGGGGGTGTTCCTGGTGAAGGATTTCGTCCATTACTGGGCGCACCGGGCGTTTCATTCGCGCTGGCTCTGGGCGTTTCACAAGGTGCATCACTCGGCGCCCGTGCTGGTGCCGGCCACCGCGAGTCGGGTGCATTTTGTGGAGAAGATTGTCGAGAAGCTTGGCACCACCGCCTGCCTGGGCCTCTTCGCGGGTGGCTTCTGGTATGTCTGTGGCGGTGAAATCAGCCGCTACACGTTGTTCGGCGTGACGTACCTGGTGTTCATTTTCAATAGCCTGGCGGCCAACTTGCGTCACACCCATGTCTGGCTGTCCTTTGGTCCGGTGCTGGAACATGTGCTGAACAGTCCGGCCCAGCACCAGATTCACCACAGCGATGCACCGCGCCATTTCAACCGCAATTTCGGCGTCAACCTGTCGCTGTGGGACTGGATGTTCGGCACGCTCTATGTCACCAGCACGCAGCCTGAGCACTTGCGTTTCGGCACCGGAGAACAGGACCACCAGCGTTACCTGACGGTGTATAGCCTGATTGTCACGCCTTTCGTCGAAACTGCCCGCAAGTGCCTGCCCGCGTTTTCATATCAACGCCAACACGCCACAATGCGCCCAACGCCGGCCATCGGATCAGCGAGTGTTGACACGGGCGAGGTTGAGCGAAAAACCAGCAAGGAACGCCCATGAATTTCTTCAAGAAGCTCTTCGGTTCATCGAAAGCCCCTGAAACCCAAGACGACCAACCCGCGCCGCAATCCCACGAGCTTGGCGACCTGACCGAGGCTGAAGCCGCCAATCTGGCCGTCCGGGAGGCTGGCGCAGCGTGCCTGGATCGTCATTGGAGCGCTGTCGGCACGGTCGAGCGGGATGTCCTGGCCTACCTGATCAGCCCGACCTTTTCCGGCGGCCCGTACTGGCCTTCGACCCGCCAGGCCTACCGTGTGGTTCGCCGTGGCAACACGATCATTCTCGCCACTGAAGGCCTGTCCGATCCATTCGATGATACGGAAGGCATGGGCAACGGCTTCGAGATGGAATTGTTCGTCGAAACCACGGATATCCCCGAGCACGCCTATGGCCCCGTGGGGGAGGTCGATCCTTTCAAAGGCAGCTGGGCTTTCGAGCTGCTGGAACACGTCGCCAAAACGGTGGCCGACGCTGGCGGCATCACCCACCAACTCGACCAATACGGGACGCTATCCCTTGAACTGCCCGGGCTCAGCCAATCGCATCACATGAACGATCAACTGCCCAAGCTCTTCGTGACCGATGACGACTCCACCGGCGTTCTGCTCGGCGCGCCGGAACCGGATTTTCCTACCCAACTGGATGACATGCCTTTGTCCCCGGTCAGATTGGTACCGGTGGTATTGATTACGGCGGCGGAGCTGGAATACGTGCGTTCGGGAGGGCGAGCGGCGCGGGAGGATCTGGTGAGTCGTTTGCAGGCGGCGGGTGTTGGGCATATGAGCAGCCTGCATCGGGCGAGTGTGGTGTGATGCTGGAGCCGGTCATCGAACCTGGCGGTATCCCTTTGGCCTCCTACTGACTCTTTCAATCCCATCTTCAAGGACGAACCCGTGACCGCATCCCCCGCCAAACTCATCTTCTTGCCCGGCGCCTCGGGCAACACCCAGTTCTGGCATCCGGTCGCTGAACGCTTGGCCCACCCGGCGCAGCAAGTACACATCGGCTGGCCCGGTTTTGGAGGCGCGCCGCCCGTGCCTGGCGTGACCGGCATGAGTGACCTAGTGGCGCGTGTGCAGGCCGAGATCGACCGACCCACAGCGCTGGTGGCGCAATCCATGGGCGGTATCGTCGCTGTGCTCGCAGCACTTGAACGCCCTGAGCTGATCACCCACCTTGTGCTGACCGTCACCTCGGGCGGGGTGGACATGTCGGCGCTGGGCGCGCAGGACTGGCGCCCGGATTTTGCGGCGGCCAACTCGACACTGCCGAGTTGGTTTCTCGACGACCGCACCGACCTCACGTCTCGCTTGGTCGAGTTGCGCATGCCGGTCCTGCTGCTCTGGGGCGACGCTGATTCGATCAGCCCCGTTCGCGTCGGCCAGCACCTTGCCCAACTGTTGCCCCGCGCTGAACTGCACGTTTTCCCTGGCGCCGATCACAGCCTGGGCTTTACTCACGCAGATGAGGCGGCGAGGCTGATCGAGAGACATCTGGCCAGCGAGTGAGCGGAGCGCTTGTTATCGACGTGTTGGACTGATTGTGCGGCGCGGCGTGTTTCAAGACCTTCAGGACCCAATACCTTTTCGAGATATCAATGACTGACTACCGCGGACTCATCCTCGAAGACACCCGTGAAGGCGCCACCGACGGTGCCATTGAGCAACTGGAAGCCAGCCTGGGGGCTCGCTTGCCGGACGACTATCGCCAATTCCTCAAGACCTGCAACGGCGCCTATGTGGAATACGATGTGCTGGCGACCCTGGCCAATGGCGATGAGGAACTGCTCAGTTTTTCGCTGTACGGGCTGGATCCGGACAAGGAGTATGAATCCAACCCCTTCGAACTGGAGCAACTGCGGGCCCAGCCCGGCTTCCCCGCAACGGGATTGCTGCCGATCGGTCGCGACGGCGGCGCGAGTATCTTGCTGCTGGACCTGCGGGAAGGGCGCCAGGATGTGGCGGCGATGGTGGCGGGCTTGCCTGCCTGGACCGGTCGCCGTCAGCAGGGCGATGAGTACGTGGTGCTGGCGGATTCTTTCAATGGCTATCTGGATTCCCTGCATTTATCGGAGGAGCGGATCGAGGAGCATATCAATCACTTCATCATCAGCCCTGAGAGTATTGAGGCGACGTTGGAGTGGTTGGATAAGGGCAGTCCGGGGTGGCGGGAGCGGTATCGGGAATTGTGGAATGCGAGGGTTGTGGATCGGTTGATTTGAAGACTGATTGGGTGGATGAATTCCAGTCTTGTCCCCTGGAGGCTGTTTACCTCTACTTCCCAAGTCGTCGCCACCAATCGGCAGCACGGCGTTTTTCAAGGTAGTTGTCGCGTCAACCGTTTTGCTATGCCGCTTTTTTCTCGGTCTGCTGTTCCCGATCCGGGTTTAGCAGCACCGTTCCTATCGGCTCCC
>NZ_LMDO01000056.1:0-2986 GCF_001425105.1 Pseudomonas sp. Root401
TGGGGTTTCCCCATGTGAGAGTAGGTCATCGTCAAGATTAAATTCCGAAACCCCTATCTGCTGATGCAGGTAGGGGTTTTGTTTTGCCCGCGGGAAAGTCATTTTGTGTTTCTATGCAACGGTCTTGTGCATGGCTATCATGCGTGCCTCATTATCAGGGCGCAGTCCGCATGCTCACGTTGCTAAAACTTCTGAAGGATGGTCGCTTTCATTCAGGGCCGGCGCTGGGTGCTGCGCTGGGTATCAGTCGTAGTGCTGTATGGAAGCAATTGCAGCACTTGGAAGCAGAAATAGGATTGTCTGTTCATAAGGTTCGAGGTAGAGGGTATCAGTTGGCAAAGCCTCTGGTACTTTTGGATGCTGCAGAGATTCACTCAAAAGGCCTTCATGAGTTGCCTGTCCATATCTTTGACGCTATCGACTCGACCAACGCCGAGGCGCTACGTTTGATCGAGCGTGGGGCGGCGGCACCGTTCATGGTTTTGGCCGAGCGACAGATTGCTGGTCGCGGTCGTCGTGGCCGTAAGTGGGTCAGTCCGTTTGCCGAAAACCTCTATCACAGCCTGGTGCTGCGCATTGACGGCGGCATGCGGCAGATCGAAGGGCTGAGCCTGGTCGTCGGACTTGCGGTCATGCATGCCCTGCGTGATATGGGGATCGCTGAGGCGGGCCTGAAATGGCCTAATGATGTCCTGGTGGGAGAGAAAAAGATCGCCGGCATCTTGCTTGAGTTGGTGGGGGATCCTGCGGACGTTTGCCATGTTGTCCTGGGTGTTGGGATTAATGTGAATATGCAAACGACTGATGAGGTCGACCAGCAATGGACATCCATGTGCCTTGAGGCGGGAAGGGATTTTGATAGAAATGAGCTGGTGGCACGATTGGGTGCGAAGCTTCAGCACTATCTGAGGCTTCATCACGCATCGGGATTTTCCGCAATACAGTCCGAATGGGAGCAATACCATCTTTGGCAAGGCAGGGCTGTCTCCCTGATTGCCGGTGTTAATAAAATTGACGGTATTGTGCTGGGGATTGATCACCAGGGGGCGCTGCGTTTGAAGGTAGAGGGTGTGGAAAAAAACTTTAGCGGTGGTGAGCTCAGTCTGAGGTTGCGTGATGATTCTTGAGCTTGACTGCGGCAATAGCTTTATCAAATGGCGTGTTCTTCGTGCCGACGGGGTGACGCCGGTTGACGGCGGTGTGGTCAGCTCTGACAGCGATTTGCTGGTGAGCCTGAGTAATGCCGAGAAGTTCCAGCTCAAGAAATGTCGTCTTGTTAGTGTGAGGACCCTGGAGGAGACAGATTCATTGGTCGCCTCTCTGGTTGATGCGTATGGGGTGTCGGTGACCCGTGCTGTGCCTGCCCGAGAAATGGCGGGGGTGAAAAACGGCTACCAGGATTACGAGCGGTTGGGGCTTGATCGATGGCTGGCCCTGCTTGGTGGATTCCATCTTGCTTCGGGCGCGTGCCTGGTCCTCGATTTCGGCACTGCCATTACCGCTGATTTTGTTGCGGCGGACGGTGAGCATCTCGGCGGATTCATTTGCCCGGGAATGCCTTTGATGCGTAACCAATTGCGTACTCATACGCGAAGAATTCGCTATGACGATATGGCAGCTGAGCGAGCCCATGAGAGTCTCGCTCCAGGTCGGACAACTGTCGAGGCGGTCGAGCGCGGTTGCATGCTGATGCTCAGAGGGTTTGTTCTGACTCAGCTTGAATTGGCGCAGCAATATTGGGGAAAGGATTTCGTGGTGTTTCTCACGGGTGGGGACGCCAATCTGGTTTCCGGGGTTGTTCCTGATGCCAAGGTGGTGCCCGATCTGGTTTTTGTCGGTTTGGCGATGGCCTGTCCTTTGTCTTGAGGTTTCTATGCGGTGGTTGTTTCTGTTGTTGCTGGTTTTGAATGTCTTCTACTACATCTGGCATCAGCAGGAGGCTCCACTTCGGGCCAAGGATGTGACTCCGCTCAGTTTGTACCGCGGTTCGCAGCAGGATATTCACCTGTTGAGCGAAACGGCGGATGCGCTTGTCAGGCGCGACCTGGGTAAGCCCGGTGAAGCGCAAAAGACCTGTGTTTACTTGGGTGGTTTTGTTCGTCCGGAGCTGGCCAGGCAGTTGGAGCAGCGATTGGCTGCCTCGGGCGTAGTAGGTCGTTCTGCTGCGCCGAACTCGCCAAATCTCCCTGAGGGTGGGGGATTCTGGGTTCAGGTTTCCCAGGAAAGCGCGGGAAAGGTGAATGAAACGTTGCTTCAAAACCTTTCTAAAGAATTCAATGAGTTAAAACATAAAATAATGCCATGCGAAGGGGTTGCACCGGCAGGGTAGTTTGCATAGAATGGCGCCCGCTTCGCAGCGAAGACCTTTAAAGGTTAGCGGTACGAAGCGACGTCAACGCAGCTAACCTCAGGTTTTTAATGAGAAAATGCTTGACAGAAGGCTGGCATGATATAGAATGCCGGCTCGCTTAGGAGGGGTTCCCGAGCGGCCAAAGGGATCAGACTGTAAATCTGACGTCTACGACTTCGAAGGTTCGAATCCTTCCCCCTCCACCATTTTTAGCGTGAGCTGCAAGCTCCGCGGGTATAGTTTAGTGGTAGAACCTCAGCCTTCCAAGCTGATGATGCGGGTTCGATTCCCGCTACCCGCTCCAAGTTTGCAGGTTGTGCAAAGTGTTTCGCTCTTGTAGCTCAGTTGGTAGAGCACACCCTTGGTAAGGGTGAGGTCAGCGGTTCAAATCCGCTCAAGAGCTCCATATAACAAGGCAGATATGAAAATATCTGCCTTTGTTTTAATGGCTTGTGTGACTCGCTAAATTCTTCTCCTAGGGGTGATTTCGATGGCTAAGGAAAAGTTCGAACGTAATAAGCCGCACGTCAACGTTGGTACCATTGGTCACGTTGACCACGGTAAAACCACGCTGACCGCTGCTCTGACCCGTGTCTGCTCCGAAGTTTTCGGTTCGGCCAAGGTTGACTTCGACAA
>NZ_LMDO01000057.1:0-2924 GCF_001425105.1 Pseudomonas sp. Root401
GCAACCGGTGCCGCTGGGCGTGCCGGGCGAAATCTACATCGGTGGTGCTGGGGTGGCGCGGGGTTATTTGAACCGCGACGACCTGACGGCTGAACGCTTCCTCAAGGACTCGTTCAGCACGGCTTCGAACGCACGCATGTACAAAACCGGCGACTTGGGCCGGTATCTGCCGGACGGCAACATCGAATACCTGGGCCGTAACGACGACCAGGTCAAGATCCGTGGTTTCCGCATCGAACTGGGGGAGATCGAAGCCAAGCTCGCCCAGGCCACAAACATCAAGGAAACCGTGGTCCTGGCCCGGGAAGACGTACCGGGTGACAAGCGCCTGGTGGCCTATTTCACCCAGCATTCGCCGGACGAAGCCGTAGACATCGAAACCCTGCGCATGCACCTGCAAGCGCAGTTGCCGGCCTATATGGTGCCCGCTGCATATATGCGCCTGGACGCCTTGCCACTGACGCCGAACGGCAAGCTCGACCGTAAGGCGCTACCGGCCCCCGACAGCAATGCGTACACCACGCGTCTGTATGAAACCCCCGTGGGTGACATGGAGGTCAAGCTTGCGGCGCTGTGGGCGGAGTTGCTCAAGGTCGAACGGGTGGGGCGGCATGACCACTTCTTCGAACTGGGTGGTCACTCGTTGCTCGCCGTGACGCTGATCGAACGCATGCGCAAGGACGGCATGGAGGCCGATATCCGTGTGCTGTTTGGCCAGCCCACCCTGGCCCAGGTGGCTGCGGCGGTGGGCCAGGTACGGCATATCGATGTACCGATGACGAAAATTCCCGCGCTCACGCGCAAACGCAGTATCTGAGTCGGCCGTTTCACCCGAGGGGTGAGTGCCCTGTCCCGGGCTTCCGGGCAGGGTGCTCGCCCTGAATCCTGCGCATCTGTATGTCC
Source organism: Pseudomonas sp. Root401 (assembly GCF_001425105.1). Lineage (NCBI taxonomy): Bacteria > Pseudomonadati > Pseudomonadota > Gammaproteobacteria > Pseudomonadales > Pseudomonadaceae > Pseudomonas > Pseudomonas sp. Root401. The sequence continues at coordinate 904 of NZ_LMDO01000057.1, forward strand.
TGTCTGGCCGATGTCGGGGCTTGTCCCTGCTTCCCATGACAGACATCACCTACCGAATGCTCTAATTTTTTTTGGCCTGTAAGGCGGTGGTTCGCAAACCGCCGCCTTCGGTTGAACGTGACGATTATCCATCGCTTTGGCCCGTGCGCCGAGGTCGGCCCAACCGCCGTCCAGGCGCTGCGCCGTACCTGAAAAATACATTTTTATCGTCAACCACTCCGAACTAGAAAAGCAGGTTCTTCGATGCAATTCAGCGAATTGATGGCAGCTCTGTCCAAGCATCCGATCCGTCTGCAACAAGACGGCGACAACCTCGTGATCCTGGGCGACGACGAAGGAATGGACCACGCGCTGTGGGACCGCCTTGCCGTCCATAAGCAGGAGCTGCTCGACCTGGTGGAGAGAAATGGTGGCGACTGGCTGAGTCCGGCCTTCCGCATCACGCCGGACATGCTGCCCCTGGCTGACCTGACGCAGGAAGAGATCGACCGGATCGTCGACACGGTGCCCGGCGGCGCGGGTAATGTGCAGGATATCTACCCGCTGGCCCCGTTGCAGGAAGGTATTCTCTACCATCACCTGGCGGCGGAGCAGGGCGATCCTTATGTGTTGCAGTCCTTGTTCGGTGCCGATCGCAGGGCGCGCCTGGACGACTTTGCCCAGGCATTGCAGGGCGTGATCGATCGTCATGACATTCTGCGCAGCTCAGTGGTCTGGGAAGGGCTGGATGAGCCGGTACAAGTGGTCTGGCACGAGGCCACGCTGTCGTTGGAGGAAATCGTGCTTGACCCGGCCGCCGGCGATGCCGTGTGGCAACTACAACAGCGCTTCGACACCCGCCAGCATCGCTTGGATGTAGGGCAGGCGCCGCTGATGCGGCTGGTCTGTGCACAGGATCACGACAACGACCGTTGGGTGGCGATCCTGCTATTCCACCACATGGCCATAGACCATACGGCGCTGGAGTTGGTGCAGGATGAAATGCAGGCGTTCCTGCTTGGGCAGTCCCATCAATTGCCCGACCCCGTGCCTTATCGCAACTACGTGGCGCAGGTCCGCCTGGGGGTGGGCGGTGATTCCCATGAAGCGTTTTTCCGCGAAATGCTGGCCGATGTCGATGAGCCGACCTTGCCACTGGGTCTTGCCGAGGTGCCTGAAGGCCAGTCGGTGATCGAAGAAGCTCACGTGCCGATCGATGCTTCGCTGAGCCGTCGTTTACGGGCGCAGGCTCGCCAGTTAGGCGTCAGCGCCGCCAGCCTGCATCACTTGGCCTGGGCGCGGGTGGTGGGCGGTCTCTCGGGCACGCAGGACGTGGTGTTCGGCACGGTATTGATGGGGCGGATGCAAGGCGGTGACGGCGCCGACCGCGCGCTGGGCATGTTCATCAACACGTTGCCGCTGCGCGTGAAACTGGCCGGATACGGCGTGCGCGAAGGTGTAAAAAACACCCATGCGAGCCTGACGGCCCTGCTCGGTCACGAGCATGCTTCGTTGGCCTTGGCCCAGCGTTGCAGCGGCGTGCCTGCACCGGCTCCGCTGTTCGGTGCCTTGCTCAACTATCGGCATAGCAACACGGCCCACGCCCCTACGACCCAGACGCTAGAAGCATGGGCAGGTTTGCATGCACTGGGAGGCGCGGAGGGCACTAACTATCCGCTGACCTTATCGGTCGACGATCTGGGCGAAGGCTTCAGTCTCAGTGTGTTGGCCCTGGCCGGAATGGGCGCCCAACGCATCGGCGGGTATATGCGCCAAGCATTGGAGAACCTGGTCTGGATGCTTGAGCAGCAGCCGGACCTGCCCTTGCAACGCGTGTCGATCCTGCCGACCTCGGAACGTGAGCAATTGTTGGTGACGTTCAACGCCACCGAAGCCGACTACCCGCAGCAGCAGACGATCCATGGGTTGTTCGAAGACCAGGTCCAGCGTACGCCGGATGCCGTGGCGGTGATCCGGGGCGAGCAGCGCCTGAGCTATGGGGAACTGAACGAACGGGCCAACCGCTTGGCCCATTACCTGCG
>NZ_LMDO01000058.1:0-2191 GCF_001425105.1 Pseudomonas sp. Root401
GCGACTTCGACGGTGGCCGAAGGTGGGACTGTCGTTTACACAGCGTCGGTCAACGCACCGGTCACTGATGCCCCGCTCGTCGTGACGTTGAGCAACGGCCAGACCATTACCATTCCGGTTGGCGCCAGCAGCGGCACCGTGAACTTCGTCACGCCAAACGACGCCCTCGCAGGCGGCGATAACCTGAGCGTGAAGATCGACGACGCCCAGGGCGGCAACTACGAAAAACTGGACATCGACGGCAAGCCTGCCGAAACCACCGTCACAGACACTCAGGACACCACTGGCCTGACCTGGACATCGACGGCAAGCCTGCCGAAACCACCGTCACAGACACTCAGGACACCACTGGCCTGACGCTCTCGGCAACTGACACTGTCGCCGAAGGCGGTTCCATCGTTTACACCGCCACCCTGACCAACGCCGCCGGCTCGCCTGTCACTGTGACATTGAGCAACGGCGCCGTCATCAACATCGCAGCAGGCGCCACCACCGGCACCGTGACCGTCGATGCGCCAAAAGACGACGTCTACAAAGACGCTGGTAAAGTTGAAGTCAGCATCGATAAAGCCACTGGCGGTAATTTCGAGAACCTGGTTCCGAGCACCACCCCAGCAGTGACCGATGTCACTGACACCATCGACACCTCGACTGTGAGCCTGACCGCAACATCCACCGTTGCTGAAGGCGGCACCGTGGTATACACCGCCTCGGTTAACGCACCCGTGACCGACGCTCCGTTGGTGATCACCCTGTCGAACGGCCAGACCATCACCATTCCGGTCGGCGCCAGCAGCGGCACCGTGAACTTCGTGACGCCAAACGACGCCCTCGCGGGCGGCGACAGCCTGAGCGTGAAGATCGACGACGCCCAGGGCGGCAACTACGAAAAACTGGACATCGACGGCAAGCCTGCCGAAACCACCGTCACAGACACTCAGGACACCACTGGCCTGACGCTCTCGGCAACTGACACTGTCGCCGAAGGCGGCTCCATCGTTTACACCGCCACCCTGACCAACGCCGCYGGCTCGCCTGTCACTGTGACYCTGAGCAACGGCGCGGTGATCAACATCGCAGCAGGCGCCACCACCGGCACCGTCACTGTCGATGCRCCAAAAGACGACGTCTACAAAGACGCCGGCAAAGTYGAAGTCAGCATCGATAAAGCCACTGGCGGCAACTTCGAAAACCTGGTTCCGAGCACCACGCCWGCGGTGACTGACGTYACCGACACCATCGACACCAGCACCGTTTCGCTCACWGCGACTTCGACGGTGGCCGAAGGTGGGACYGTSGTTTACACCGCCTCGGTYAACGCACCGGTCACTGATGCCCCGCTCGTCGTGAYGTTGAGCAACGGCCAGACCATTACCATCCCAGTCGGTGCCAGCTCCGCTTCGGTGAACTTCGTTACACCAAACGACGCCCTCGCGGGCGGCGATAACCTGAGCGTGAAGATTGATGACGCCCAGGGCGGCAACTACGAAAAACTGGACATCGACGCCACCCCGGCGGACACCACCGTTACCGATGTGCAGGACACTACTGGTCTGACGCTCTCGGCAACTGACACTGTCGCCGAAGGCGGTTCCATCGTTTACACCGCCACCCTGACCAACGCCGCCGGCTCACCNAACGCACCGGTCACTGATGCCCCGCTCGTCGTGAYGTTGAGCAACGGCCAGACCATTACCATCCCAGTCGGTGCCAGCTCCGCTTCGGTGAACTTCGTTACACCAAACGACGCCCTCGCGGGCGGCGAYAACCTGAGCGTGAAGATYGATGACGCCCAGGGCGGCAACTACGAAAAACTGGACATCGACGGCAAGCCTGCCGAAACCACCGTCACAGAYACTCAGGACACCACTGGCCTGAGCCTGTCCGCGTCTACCGAAGTAGCCGAAGGCGGCTCGATCGTCTACACCGCMACMYTGACCAACGCMGCCGGCTCACCAGTGACCGTCACCNGGCCTGAGCCTGTCCGCGTCTACCGAAGTAGCCGAAGGCGGCTCGATCGTCTACACCGCAACATTGACCAACGCCGCCGGCTCACCAGTGACCGTCACTTTGAGCAACGGCGCTGTGATCAACATCGCAGCAGGCGCCACCACCGGCACCGTCACTGTCGATGCGCCAAAAGACGACGTCTACAAAGACGCCGGCAAAGTTGAAGTCAGCATCGATAAAG
>NZ_LMDO01000058.1:2244-2496 GCF_001425105.1 Pseudomonas sp. Root401
CAACGCACCGGTCACTGATGCCCCGCTCGTCGTGACGTTGAGCAACGGCCAGACCATTACCATCCCAGTCGGTGCCAGCTCCGCTTCGGTGAACTTCGTCACGCCAAACGACGCCCTCGCAGGCGGCGATAACCTGAGCGTCAAAATCGACGACGCCCAGGGCGGCAACTACGAAAAACTGGACATCGACGGCAAGCCTGCCGAAACCACCGTCACAGACACTCAGGACACCACTGGCCTGAGCCTGTCCGC
>NZ_LMDO01000059.1:0-2298 GCF_001425105.1 Pseudomonas sp. Root401
TTGAGCGTCAAACGAGCGATGCGCCCAAGTCAGGAAATTCACCGTGTTGCGGTGTTCGATCATCACGCCCTTGGGCAGACCGGTCGAACCCGAGGTGTAAATCACGTAGGCCAGATACGACGAGGTCAGCTCGGTAATCTCTGGATTAAGGACGGATTCGTCCTGCCACAACCCGCTGTCCAAATCGATCACTGGCATTGACGCTGCAGCCAGCAACTCAAGGGTTGCCGTCTGCGCCAACACCGCCGCCGGTGCGCTGTCTTCGAGCATGTAGGCAATCCGGTCCAGCGGATAAGCCGGATCCAGCGGCACATACCCACCGCCGGCCTTGAGAATCGCCAGCAGCCCCACGACCATGTCGATGCCGCGNAGCATGTAGGCAATCCGGTCCAGCGGATAAGCCGGATCCAGCGGCACATACCCACCGCCGGCCTTGAGAATCGCCAGCAGCCCCACGACCATGTCGATGCCGCGCTCGACGCAGATCGCCACCCGCGAATCAGGCTGCACACCCTGCTTGCGCAAGTAATGGGCCAAACGGTTGGCCCGTTCGTTCAGTTCCCCATAGCTCAGGCGCTGCTCGCCCCGGATCACCGCCACGGCATCCGGCGTACGCTGGACCTGCGCCTCGAACAACCCATGGATCGTCTGCTGCTGCGGGTAGTCGGCTTCGGTGGCGTTGAACGTCACCAGCAATTGCTCGAGTTCCGCTTCGGGTAAGATCGACAGACGATACAGCGCCGCCTGTGGTGTCTGTTCCAGTGCCTGCACGAGCGTTTGCAATGCCCCGTGCATATAAGCGCAAATCCGTTGGGCGCCAATCTGCTGCGCGACCAGCACCGTCAGGTTGAAACCGGTACCCAGGTCATCGACGTTCAGTGTCAGCGGATAGTTGGTCCGTTCTTCACCACCCAGCGCCTGCATGCCGTTCCAGGCCGACGATACCTCGTTCGACGCCGTCGTGGAGGCATGGCGGTAGTTGAGCAAGGCACTGAACAGCGGCAACGGTGCCACCACGCCACTACAACGTTGGGCCAGCGCCAGCGAGGCATGTTCGTGCCCCAGCAAGGCAGTCAGTTGCCCATGGACAGCCTTGACGCCAGCCTTGACGCCTTGTTCGCCCAGGCTCACGCGAAGCGGCAGGGTATTGATGAACATCCCCAATGCACGGTCAGCACCCTCGCCGCCCTGCATCCGGCCCATCAGTACCGTACCGAACACCACCTCCTGTTTGCCGGATACCTTGGCCAGCACTTGCGCCCACGCCAGGTGCACCAGGCTGGCGGCACTCACCCCCAGTTGACGCGCCTGGGCCCGCAGACGCAGGTCCAAGGCGCCATCCACCGCCTGGCTGGTCTCTTCGATGTCGTGTCCGCCTGCCTGCACATCCTGCAAATTGAATGGCAGCGTTGGCTCGTCGATGTCGCCGAGCATGCCACGGAAAAACGCCTCATGCTCTTTGCGATCCACACCCAATCGTGCCTGCGCCACGTAATTGCGATAGGGCACCGCTTCGGCCAGTTGACCGGCTTCACCCAGCAGGTACGCTTGCATCTCGTGTTGCACCACCTCCAGCGCCGTGTGGTCCAGGGCGAGGTGATGGAACAACAGTGTCGCGACCAGCCGCTGATTGGCCTCGTCCCATCCATAAGCCAAGCGCATCAGCGGTGCCTGAGCGACATCCAGGCGGTAATGCCGCGGGTCGAAACGCTGGCGCAGTTGCTCAGCGACATCGCCAGCGGCCGGGTCGAAATCGAGCATTTCGAGGTGCAGCCTGACCTCACGCCGGACCACTTGCATGGGCTCGTCCAGACCCTCCCATACAATACTGGTGCGCAAGATATCATGACGATCAATAACGACCTGCAACGCCCGGATGAACCCATCGAGGCGCTCTTGGTTGTCGAAGGCAAACTGCGCCTGCAGCACGTAGGGATCGCCTTGTTCGGCGGCCAGGTGATGGTAAAGAATGCCTTCCTGCAGCGGCGCCAACGGGTAGATGTCCTGCACGTTGTGTGTACCGCCCGGCACTGTCGCCACGAGACGGTCGATGGTCGCCTGGGACAGGTTGGCCAGCGGCAGCAGCTCGGGGGTGATCCGCTCGCAGTCGAGCGCAATCAGGTTCGCCGGAACGCTGATCTCCTTCCCGCTGCCGACAGCGGCCGCCAGCGCGGCCAGGGTGGGCTGGCCGAACAACACGCGCACATCGGCGCTCAACCCGGCCTGGCGCATCCGCTCGATCAGGCTGACGGCCAGCAGGGAATGGCCGCCCAGTTCGAAGAAATGGTCGTGACGACC
>NZ_LMDO01000060.1:0-1840 GCF_001425105.1 Pseudomonas sp. Root401
CCGTAAGTACCGGTGAACGTGCCGGGCGTGATTGGGCCGGACGCCACATGGTCTGCACCTTGGGTGTCGTTGGTCAGCACGCTGCCGGTCAGGGTCAGGTTGGTTTCCGAAGCTGTGCTGGCGTTGCTGTCGTCCACGGCTTTGGGCAGGTCATCGACGATATTGACGTCCAGATTGCCGTTGGCGGTGGTGCCGTTGTCGTCAGTGGCGACTACGGCGAATTGTTCGCTGAGGCTATTGGCGCCATTGGCGTTTGGATGGGTTTCATTGTCCAGCAGCGTGTAGCTGTAACTGACCACGCCGGTGGTGGCGTTGTAGCCGGTGATGGTCAGCGTATTGCCGAGTGCGGTGGTAATCGAYTGWGGGAAACCAGCCGCCACGCCACCGGTGACGACGTTAATGCCGCCGACGCTCAAGGTCTGAACACCGTCCAACGCAGTGACGGTGAACGTGCCGCTTTGAGTCAGGGCCGATGCATCCGGGCTGCTGCCGTCGCTGAGGTTTTTCTCCTGGACCGTCAGCTCACCGCCATCGGTGTCGAGGCCGGTGATGATCACCGGGTCGTCGTTGTTATGGACTTGCAGCACCAGGTTTGCGGTGCTGGTGTCGCCGTCGGCATCGGTCAGGGTGTAGGTGAAGGTTTCGCTGCCATCGCCACCACCGTGCAGCCCCTTGAANGACGCTCAAGGTCTGCACACCGTCCAACGCAGTCACGGTGAATGTACCGCTTTGAGTCAGGGCCGATGCATCCGGACTGCTGCCATCGCKGAGGTTTTTCTCCTGGAGCGTCAGCTCACCGCCGTCGGAGTCGAGGCCGGTGATGATCACCGGGTCGTCGTTGTTATGGACTTGCAGCACCAGGTTTGCGGTGCTGGTGTCGCCGTCGGCATCGGTCAGGGTGTAGGTGAAGGTTTCGCTGCCATCGCCACCACCGTGCAGCCCCTTGAARTCGGCGTCAGCGGYGTTGAGGGTGTAGGTGTAGGAACCGTCGGCGTTGAGCACCAGGGTGCCGTAAGTACCGGTGAACGTGCCGGGCGTGATTGGGCCGGACGCCACATGGTCTGCACCTTGGGTGTCGTTGGTCAGCACGCTGCCGGTCAGGGTCAGRTTGGTTTCCGAAGCTGTGCTGGCGTTGCTGTCGTCCACGGCTTTGGGCAGGTCATCGACGATRTTSACGTCCAGGTTGCCGTTGGCGGTGGTGCCGTCCGTAAGTACCGGTGAACGTGCCGGGCGTGATTGGGCCGGACGCCACATGGTCTGCACCTTGGGTGTCGTTGGTCAGCACGCTGCCGGTCAGGGTCAGATTGGTTTCCGAAGCTGTGCTGGCGTTGCTGTCGTCCACGGCTTTAGGCAAGTCATCGACGATGTTCACGTCCAGGTTGCCGTTGGCGGTGGTGCCGTTGTCGTCAGTGRCGACTACGGCGAATTGTTCGCTGAGGCTATTGGCGCCATTGGCGTTTGGATGAGCTTCATTGTCCAGCAAGGTGTAGCTGTAGCTGACCACCCCAGTCACAGCGTTGAAACCGGTGATGGTCAGGGTGTTGCCCAGCGCGGTGGTAATCGATTGTGGGAAACCAGCCGCCACGCCACCGGTGACGACGTTAATGCCGCCGACGCTCAAGGTCTGAACACCGTCCAACGCAGTCACGGTGAATGTGCCGCTTTGAGTCAGGGCCGGTGCATCTGGACTGCTGCCGTCGCGGAGGTTTTTCTCCTGGAGCGTCAGCTCACCGCCGTCGGAGTCGAGGCCGGTGATGATCACCGGGTCGTCGTTGTTATGGACTTGCAGCACCAGGTTTGCGGTGCTGGTGTCGCCGTCGGCATCGGTCAGGGTGTAGGT
>NZ_LMDO01000061.1:0-1730 GCF_001425105.1 Pseudomonas sp. Root401
ATAGCTACTTTGTTCATGGCAATGGTCTCCGATAGGCCCCCTGCGAAAGCTTAGTGGGCAATCGCAGGGGGCGGCGGGGGTAGCCATTTCATTAGGGGGCAGTGGTGGCTGCAAATATTGCGAGACTTGAAAACCCGCCCCACGGCCCTTGCAGCTTGCCGCCGCTTGCTGCAAAGTCGCGACCTTTTTGTCCGGTGGCTTTCCATCGCTGTGCTTTGAGGTAATGATGATAAATGCAGTAATTGCCGCGGTTGGCGTCATGCTGGTGCTCAGCCTGGCCCGCGTGCATGTGGTGATCGCGCTGATTATCGGTGCGTTGGTGGGTGGCCTGACGGGTGGCCTGGGAATCGAGGCAACGCTCAAGGCGTTCAACGCCGGCCTGGGTGGCGGTGCGACAGTGGCGTTGTCCTACGCCTTGCTCGGTGCCTTCGCCGTGGCGATTGCCAAGTCCGGCATGGCCCACGCCCTGGCGGACAAAGCCCTGGCCCTGGTGGATCGCCAGGATGCCGCGGGTGGCTCGGGTGTCAAATGGGTGCTGATCGGTTTGCTGGGAACGGTCGCGGTCGCCTCCCAGAACATTTTGCCGATCCACATCGCCTTCATCCCGCTGCTGGTGCCGCCGCTGCTCTATGTGCTGACCAAGTTGCAGCTGGACCGTCGGTTGATCGCCTGCGTCATGACCTTCGGCCTGATCACACCCTACATGTTCCTGCCGGTGGGCTTCGGCAATATCTTCCTCAACGAAATCCTCCTGGCCAACGTCGCTCGCAGCGGTGTGGATGTCAGCGGTATCAACATTACCCACGCCATGGGCATCCCGGCGCTGGGCATGGTGTTCGGCCTGGTGTTGTCGTTTTTTACGTATCGCAAGAAGCGCGTCTATGACCTGAAGAAGATCGCCAAGGCCGAGCAAGTGGCCGTGCGCTACAACCCGCTGAGCCTGATGGTGGCCGGGCTGGCGGTGGCGGCGGCGTTCGCGGTGCAACTGCTGGTGGACTCGATGATCATCGGCGCCCTGGTCGGGTTCCTGATTTTCTCGCTGTCGGGGGTGGTGCGCTGGCGCGAGACTGACGACCTGTTCACCGAAGGCATGAAGATGATGGCGATGATCGGCTTCATCATGATCGCGGCCTCAGGCTTCGCCGAAGTGATGAAGGCCACCGGCGAAGTCCAGAGCCTGGTGGAGTCTTCGGCGGCCTGGATTGGCCACAACAAGGGCATTGGCGCGCTGATGATGTTGCTGGTGGGGCTGTTGGTGACCATGGGCATCGGCTCGTCGTTTTCCACGGTGCCGATCCTGGCGACGATTTTCGTGCCGCTGTGCCTGCAACTGGGCTTCAGCCCGCTGGCGATCGTCTGCATCGTCGGTACCGCCGGCGCCCTGGGCGATGCCGGTTCACCTGCCTCGGACTCGACCCTGGGCCCGACCTCCGGCCTGAATATCGACGGCCAGCACCATCATATCTGGGACACCGTGGTCCCGACCTTCATCCACTACAACCTGCCGCTGCTGGCGTTTGGTTGGGTGGCGGCGATGGTGTTGTAACCTCAATACCGAGTTGCCTCAATCGCGAGCAAGCTCGCTCCCACAGTGGATTGGGGTGGACACAAGTGTTGTGGACACCACCGAACCCCTAATGAAATGGCTACCCCCGCCGCCCCCTGCGATTGCCCACTAAGCTTTCGCAGGGGGCCTATCGGAGACCATTGCCATGAACAAAGTAGCTATT
>NZ_LMDO01000062.1:0-1502 GCF_001425105.1 Pseudomonas sp. Root401
TTGGGCCAGGACGGTAGAATCAGTCGCAACCCTTGATGGGGAAAGTTGAGCCAGGCGGCGGCAATGTTGATACCGACACTGTCGGCTGGAGCCGGTGGATGGGCAGGACCGCTGCCGGGAATGTCCAGTTCATCGAGATTGAGGGGGGTGTTGTCGGCGGTGTCCATGGCATGCTCCCAGTCGGATGAGATCTGGGGTTATTCAATGCCTGAAATGGAGATGTGCCTACTGTCAGAGTTGACAGTAGGGCACACCCTCGGGACCATCCTTCCACCTGACAATTCTGTAAATCGCCTCTCAATCTCCTGTCAGGGGGCGCGCCGCTACTCTGTTAACCGTTCGCCAATTGGATAATAAATGCGCCCCCTTTTCTAAGTTTTTCTACGCTCTGGACCGCAAATCGACCTCGGCCACATCTGGGTCGTTCGAATAATAAGCGAACGGCTGCCCCCCGTTGCATAGCGATCTATATGCGCCCCTGGCGAAGGATTGCTCGGCGTTACGTGGGAGCGATGGGGCACGATATTCAAGTCACTGGGCCAGGCACCACAGTAATGGTCCACGTATTCGACCCTTGTGTACCAGAAACAGTAAAGGCCGTGAATCTGCGGACGCCCAGGGCAAGCCCAGGGACCTGTTTGCTCCAGTCGCCGCTGGCGTCGACGTCGGCATAGCCGCAAAAGGTGGTCACGTCCATGATGAGGACTTTCTGATATTTCGTCGCCTTACCGCTGAGGGTGACAGTGGTTGAGGTGGTGGAACCGCCGTCGGCGATATAATTGTCGCTGAGATCCTTCACCGACGCGATTGTCGGTGTCTCGACTGCAAGCACAGTCAGGGTATGCGCGGTCGAGACCGGATTGCTGCCATAGAGCCCCTTGGCGGTGAAGCTGTGCGTGCCCAAGCCGATCCCAGAATACCACGCCTCCCAGTCGCCGCTGGCATTGGCAGTTGTGCGTCCCCGCGAGGTGATGCCGTCGAAGATCTCGACATCCTGGCCATTCAACGCAGTGCCTCTCAGCACGAGGTTGCGCCAGATGGTGAACCCGTGGTCGGGGATATCATTATTATCATTGAACCCCCTCACCGATACGATTGTCGGTTTCCCGAGTGCAATCACAGTCAGGGTACGCGCGGTCGAGACCGGATTACTGCCATAAAGCCCCTTGGCGGTGAAGCTGTGGGTGGTCAGGGTAAGTCCGGTGAGCTGCTTACTCCAATCGCCGCTGGCGTCGACATCGGCGGTGCCGTTGGAAGTGGTGCCGTCGAAGATTTCCACTTTCTGGCTGTTCGACGCCTTACCGCTCAGCGTGACGGTGGTCGAGGTGGTGGATTCACCGTTGTCGATCTCTTCGCCGTTGGCATCCTTGACGTTATCGAGGGTCGGCGTCACCTGCACACCAATGTTGATGTGCAATATTTCTGAGGCAGAAGTCCCACCCCCAACCCGCTTCACCCAATACATCGCCTGCACCGTGCCATCGCGGTTGCCTTCGATCAAC
>NZ_LMDO01000063.1:0-1466 GCF_001425105.1 Pseudomonas sp. Root401
CTATCTGTTCCATGCCGAACTGGTCGAAAGAGAACAGAAGCTCAATACGTGCGCCTCCCCGGCGGATTGCCAATCCGTCAGGGACTATTACAACAACCTCGATACGGCTCGGAACAAAGAGTTCGGACAGTACTGCCGGAATAACCCGGCGAGCTGTTTGCAAGTGACCAAACAGCTGGTGGATGAGATTCCGGCTAATGAGAAAATGCTGCATGACGGCAGGAGCGCCGGGCTCGATCGTTCCGCAGCGCTTTGGGAAATTACTCGAAGTAACGAGCGGGCCATCAATACCGGCATCGTCGAGAAGACGCGTACCGATAAAGGCGATGGGGCTGCCTTTCTGACGGAGCTTGCGGCGGATGGATTGAGTCAGGACCGGGGGCTGTTCTCGTCGACGGCTGGGGGCAAGGGTGGTACAACCGGGGTTAAGGTTGGGGTTGTAGGAGGGGGCTCAAAAGGGACAGAGAAGGTTCCAGGTTTTGGCGAAGTAGATGACTTCTTTGCATCACAATCGGCTAATCTCAATACAAAGCTGGGAACAAAGATTGGTAAAGGTCGCTTGCCGTATGAAAAGAGTAAGGACGGTGTAGAACAAGCTAAGGCAACGGTAAAAGAAACTTTAAATAATGTTACGTCTGTGAGCCCAGTAATCCCTAGCTCAGTTGTTCGAGGAAATTATGATCTTGTTCATGTATATAGCTCGAAAACCAATAGCACTGTGAGTTTGAGAGTGTTGCCAAATGGCAAGTATGAATTCGATACATTGATTCCTGAGAAGTCATCAAAGTTTTAAGGTGGGGGTTTTATGTTGATTAATGAGTCTTTGCGTGAGATCAGGTTTCGCTCGTTTTATATTGGAGGGGATCTGGTGTGTGAGGTCTTGGTGTTGTTTTTTAATATGTCAATTTCAGGATGGGTATCGCTAACGGTTGGTGAAGGTGTATCAGAGTTTATGTTGCTAGCATCAGGCCCGGATTTGCGTGGTCTGACAGAGATTGACGACGAGTTTGCGTATCCGATTAGGTCGTTAAATGGTTTGGATAAGTTTCTAGGGCGAGAGGTTTTAGCCGTATACGAATACAAACTTGAGGGGGTGGATGAAGGTTGTGTTGGAGTGTACTTTGATTTTGGCGAGTGCGGGCTTAGTGTTGTTGAATTCGATGAGTGTCTGGAAGTTATAGAGGGTGTAATGCAGTACTCGGATGGTGAGGTCTCTCTTGTTAGGGTGGATGTGCGTTGTTGAATAATAATAGACGCAATGAAAAGCAATAATGAAAAGGGGACAGATATATTTTGTGAGGCGCAGAGGATCAGGCTCATTGCTTTTCTTGGTTTATAAATAGATCTGTCCCCTTTCCCGCGAGTAATTCCTCCAAGGATATCTTCCGTTGGAACACCGCGACTGACACTGCAATCCGCACAACCGGGCAAGCAGTGATCTCCAGCGGTATCTCCACCGCGATCGG
>NZ_LMDO01000064.1:0-199796 GCF_001425105.1 Pseudomonas sp. Root401
CGCGCGTAAGCAATGACAATCCGTACTCGGAATCGCTGTTTAGAACACTGAAATACTGCCCGCAATGGCCATTAGAAGGCTTTGCCAGCTTGGACGCTGCACGGACTTGGGTGAGGGATTTTATGCRTTGGTACAACAACGAACACAGGCACAGCCGGATCCGCTTCGTCACCCCATCAGAGCGCCATRGTGGGCAAGATCAYCAGATCCTGGCGCTCCGGCATGAGCTGTATGAGCGGGAGCGTCGGAAAAGACCTGAACGGTGGTCAGGACAAACACGCAACTGGGAGCCGATAGGAACGGTGCTGCTGAACCCGGATCGGGAACAGCAGACCGAGAAAAAAGCGGCATAGCAAAACGGTTGACGCGACAACTACCTTGAAAAACGCCGGGTGAACAGCAGACCGAGAAAAAAGCGGCATAGCAAAACGGTTGACGCGACAACTACCTTGAAAAACGCCGGGTGGGGCAAGAGCGTTTTGCTTACTTTTGCGCTTYTCAAAAGTGAGCCGCCGTCAGGGCGGAACCCTAAGTAGCCGTTACCAAAGAAATGGATATTCACCCAACCTAACCCACATCAATCAACCCCACCACCCGCGAAAATACCAACTCCATCTCGGGCTCAGCGCAATCCACCCCAAACCGCTTGCGCAACCCCAGCTGGTTCAGAATCACATGCACATCCGCGACCAAATCATGCTGCCGCAAACACGCCTGAACGCACTGCAACGGACAACCATCCAACGCAATGATCCGCCGCCCCGACCGCGCCTTGTCAACCAGCGGCGCCACACCCCCACCCACCCCGACAATGCAGGACATTTCAGCCAGCCCCGCACGATCCAGCCGCAGGGCGACGGTGTTGGCCAGTTGCGCCACGTTGGAACAACCGGAACACGAATACACCAGAGGCAATAAACTCGGGGCTTTCATCAGACCGTCGCCAACCCCTTGCCTGCCCTTTCCAGATTGCGCCATAGCCAAGGCGGCAGGACGTCCGGATCAAGACTGTCGATCAGATTTTTCAGCGCCAACCCCAACTCGGTATCCCCCTCAATCACCAACCGGCGACGGAAGAACAACGTGTCAGGATCCTCCTGCCGACTGGCCAACAACAGGAACTCGCGCCAGTTGCCGCTGATGGTGACCTGAGCCTCGGCGTGCTCGGCAATGCGCAAACCGTCCCGCGTCAAGGTCAGGTACCAACACAACTTCAAGTCAGGCACGCGCAGGCACAACCATCGCCCACGCAGCACATCGAACCCGCCATCGCGCAACGGCTCGGCCAGGCAGCGATTGAGCGCCTGCTGCAACGCCAGTCGCTGCACCACGAACGGCACCTTGCCCACCAACGGCAGCAAGCGGTCGGCGCCTTTGAGCACCCATTTCTTCGGACTCAACACAGACCCGCCTCCTCTACCTTCAACATGCCGGCATGGCCGTGCCAGTAACCATTGCAACCGTCCACGAACAGCGGGGGTGCCTCGCCCTGGCGAACCTTGTCGAAGGCCGTCACCACTTCGGCCATGCCTTGGGCACGCGGACTCAGGCGCAGCACATCGGCGCCGCAGGCCATCAACGCGTTGTAGTCGGCCAGCAGGTTCGTCACCTCGCCGGACATCGTCTGGATGCCGTTGAGGGTGAACAGCTGTTGGCCTTCCTGACTGCTCAGCGCCAGGCCGTCGGGGTAGTTGATGCAGCAGAACTGACAGTCGTCCTTGGGGCGATTTTCGGCTCGGGCGGTAAAACAGCGCGCCGAGTACGCCAAGGGCAGATGACCGTAGGCGAAAATCTCCACCTCGGGCACCTCACGGTCCATGTCCCGCACCTGCTCCAGCACATCGCCGATCAGTGCCGCCGAACATTCCACGGGCGGCACCCAACGGATCATGCCGCTGTCGAGCAATTGCCCCAGGGCGTGGCCGTTGTACAGGTTCAGCGCCGGGCCGCCAACGAAAGGCAGCTTGCGTTCGGCCATGAACTGCACCGCGCCCATGTCATTGGCTTCCACCAACAACTGGCCGTTGTCACACAGGCGTCGCAGCGAGGACAGCTCCGAGGCCGCTTCGATCAGCGTCAGGCTCGACAACACAATCTGTGCCTGGCTGCACGCTTGCAGCTCGCGCGCCAACCCCAGCCATTGATCCAGGGAGAACGCCCGGCGTTTCGAACACACGGTTTCCCCCAGGTAAATCACGTCCAGCGGCAATGCCGACATCTCGGCATAGAAATTCCCCAGTTGCGCTTTGTCCCAGTAAAACAGGACCGGTCCCAGGCTGAGTTTCATCTGGCCTCCCCTCATTGCCATGATCGATGGTAGGCACCCAGGGTGGTCTGGCTGCCTTCGGACAAGCCAGCCAGCACCTGGCGCCATTCTTCCTGCACCCGGAACCGTTGCGGCGCGGTCTTATGAGCATCCAGTGCGGCGCGCCAGACCCGGGTCACTTGTTCAACGTAAGCCGGGCTGCGTTGGCGACCTTCGATCTTCACCGCTTCGACGCCGATGGCTGCCAGCTCCGGCAACAGGTCAAGGGTGTCGAGGCTGGTGGGTTCTTCCAGCGCATGGAAGCGCTTGCCGCCTACCAGGAAGCGGCCTTTGCACAGGGTCGGATAACCGGCCGGTTCTTCGGGGGTGTAGCGGTCGATCAGCACCTCGCTCAGGCGGGCGCTGAGGCCTTGGGCATCCTCGCTCCAGCGCACCGCCTTGGCGGGCGAGCAGACGCCGCACAGGTTCGGCGATTCGCCGGTGATGTAGGAAGACAAGTGGCAACGGCCTTCAGCCATGATGCACAGGCTGCCGAAACCGAAGACTTCGATCGGCACCGGACTTCCCGCCGCCACCTGGCGCACCTGGGCCAGGGACAGTACCCGTGGCAGCACGGCGCGGCGGATGTCATAGCGCTCGGCGTAAAAAGCCAGGGCCGCGGCGTGGGTCGCCGAGCCTTGTACCGACAGGTGCAGCGCCAGTTTCGGATGGCGCTGGCTGGCGTAGCTGAGCACGCCGGGGTCGGCGGCAATCAGGGCATCCACGCCAAAATCGGCGGCACGGTCCACTGCCCGTTGCCAGCGCTCCCAACCCTTGGGTTGCGGGTAAGTGTTGACCGCCACGTACAGCTTGCGTTGGTGCTGACGGATGTGTGCGACAGCCGCGTCGAACTGCTTGTCGTCCATGTTCAGCCCGGCAAAATGCCGGGCGTTGGTGTCATCGCGAAAGCCGACATAGACGGCATCGGCGCCTTGGCGCACCGCCGCTTTGAGGGCAGGCAGATTCCCTGCCGGGCAAACCAGTTGCATGGGGCATCCTCATGAGAAAACTCAAGCGCCGCCAGTCTAGCCAGCCCTCGGCCGGCGACATTGACGGCAATCAATTGCCGTCAATGCATCAGCTCGGCGAATGGCAGGTACAGCACCTTGTCGTGCTTGTGCAGTTGCGTCTCACACTCCACCACCGCCAGCCCATCGGCCCAGCAAGCGGCCGTCAGCATCGCCGAACTTTGCTGAGGGTGCAGTTCCACACACAGGTGGCCGTTGGCATCCGGGACCAACCTGGCCCGCAGGTACTGCCGGCGTCGGTTGCGCTTGAGCCAGTCGAACCCGGCAGGCACCTGCAACGGCACAGGTAACACGTCGCCCATGCCCTGGGCCCGGAACAGGAACGGACGCACGACGATCAGCGCGGTAATCAACGCCGCCGACGGGTTGCCCGGCAGCCCGATCCAAGGTTTGCCTTCCACATCGCCAAAGGCCAGGGGCTTGCCCGGCTGGATGGCGAGGCGCCAGAGGTCGATGCTGCCCAAGGTTTCGATGGCGTGCTTGAGGTGGTCTTCTTCACCCACCGAGACACCGCCCGAGGTGATCAGCACATCGCATTCGGCGGCGGCCAGGCGCAACGCTTGTCGACTGGCCAATAGCTGGTCGGGCATGACCCCGAAGTCATGCACCTCGACACCCCAACCGCGCAACAGTGCGGCGAGGCTATGGCGATTGCTGTTGTAGATCTGTCCTGGTGCCAGTGGCTCGCCCGGCTCGCGCAGCTCATCGCCGCTGCTGAGCAAGCCCACTTGCAAGGGGCGATAAACGTCCACCTGGCCGACGCCGGCACCGGCGAGCAAACCCAACTCCTGAGCGCGCAAGCGCGTGCCGGCTTCAAGCAGCCGGTCTCCTCGACGCAACTCCTCACCTTCCTTGCGAACATGGTCGCCGCCATTGACCGACGGCAACCAGACCCGCTCGCCATCGACGCGACAGCTTTCCTGCGGCACCACCGTGTCGGCTCCCGGTGGCAGCGGCGCGCCAGTAAAAATCCGCACGACCTGCCCGGCCTGCAACGGCTCGCCTGGCTCGTCACCGGCGGCGATCCGCCCGGCCAACGCCAGGTAGCCGCCGTCAGCCGGCAGGTCAGCGGCCCGCAGGGCATAGCCGTCCATCGCGCTGTTGTCCCAGGCCGGCAGGTTCATCGGGCACATAATGTCAGTGGCCAGCACACGCGCCAGGGCCTGGTCCAGGCCAACCCGTTGCATGGGCGGTGGCGGCGGTGCCTGGTCGAGCAGATGACGGATCGCCTCATCCACCGGCATCAGCACGCCGCTGTCGCACACCCGGCCGCTCACGAGCGTGTCTCGCAAGCCGTCGGGGCGATGCCGTCCTGGGGCTTGAGGTGCGGAGTGAAATTGCACGGGCCGGTGCGGCTGTCCAATTGCCCGGCCAGGATCTGCTCCCAGCCGGTCCGGCACGCCCCCGGCGAACCCGGCAAGCAGCACACCAGCACCCCATTGCTCATGCCCGCCAAGGCGCGCGATTGCAGGGTGGACATGCCGATCTCCGCCAGCGACACCTGGCGGAACAACTCGCCGAAACCGTCGACGTGTTTGTCCAACAACGGCGCTACCGCTTGGGGGGTGTTGTCGCGCGGGGTGAACCCGGTGCCACCGGTCATCAACACTACCTGCACCTTGGGGTCGGCGATCCATTGGGAGACCTGGGCGCGGATCTGGTAGATATCGTCCTTCACCAGCCCACGGTCGATGAGCACGTGTCCGGCCGTTTGCAGCAGGTCCGCCAGGGTTTGACCCGAGGTGTCGGTTTCGAAGGTTCGGGTATCGCTGATGGTGAGTACCGCGATGTTCAGCGGTTGAAAGAGGCGTTGCGTCAGATGGGCCATGATCAGCCGTCCTGTCAGAAAAGATGGCCCAGCCTGAACCGCAATCGTTGCCGGGCCTATTCCTCCTTGGAGGTACCTCCCTTGGCACCCCATGCAAGAACGATCCTGTCCCCGTAGGAGCTGACGAGCGAAGCGAGGCTGCGATCTTTCCCGGGCCACTTGAGTCTCAAGCGAAAGATCAAAAGATCAAAAGATCAAAAGATCGCTACGCTCGGCAGCTCCTACAAGGCATCCATTCAGGGTGCCAGGCGGCTGCGCTGCCAGACGCCATCCTCCAGGCGGTAGTCGAGGCGATCATGCAAACGGTCGGCGCGGCCTTGCCAGAACTCCATCCGTTCGGGCCGCAGGCAATAGCCTCCCCAATGGTCGGGGCGCCGCACGGGTTGATCGGCAAAGCGTTTTTCGGTTTGCGCCAGCAAGGACTCGAGCGCAGCCCTGTCCTCCAGTGGTCGGCTTTGTGGCGAGGCACAGGCACCCAGGCGACTGGCGACGGAACGGGATTCGAAATAGGCATCCGACAACGCCGGATCGAGTTTGTCGACCGGCCCTTCGATGCGCACTTGCCGCTCCAGCCCCGGCCAGAAAAACGTCATGGCCGCCCAGGGGTTGGCCGCCAGGTTCTGGCCCTTTGCGCTGTCGTAGTTGCCGAAAAAAGAAAAGCCCTCATCGCTGAAGCCCTTGAGCAACAGGATCCGGCAATGCGGCCGACCCTGCTCGTCCACCGTCGCCAGGGCCATGCTGTTGGCTTCCACGGGTGGGCTTTCGGTGTCGCGGGCCTGTTGCATCCAGAGCCTGAACAAAGCCATGGGGGCGTCGGGTGCCTGGGTTTCATCCAGACCATCGAGGGTGTACTGGCGGCGCATTTTGGCCAGGGAAAGGGGCATGAGGGTGATCTCCACTGTGGGTTTGGGCCAGTCTGCGCCTGGCCATGCGGGTCCACCTTGACCCCCATCAAATGTGGTCTCCCCTGTAGGAGCTGTCGAGCGCAGCGAGGCTGCGATCTTTTCCGGGCCACTTTGGTCTCAAGCGAAAGATCAAAAAATCAAAAGATCGCAGCCTTCGGCAGCTCCTACAGGAACAGGTGGCCAAAGATTCACTTAAGCCCCAACCGCCGCGCCAGCTTATGCAGATTGCTCGGGTCAACCTCCAACAACCGCGCCGCCCCCGCCCAGTTCTGCCCGCAGCGTTCCAGGGCCTTGAGGATCGCCTGTCGCTGGCAGCTATCGACGGTCTCACTCAAGGGTTGCAACGGCGTCTCGAGCGCTTCCAGCGGTTGTTCCGCCATCGACTGCGCCGAAGCCGCGCTGGCGTTGACGTCAAGGTCCAGCACCTGCGGTTCCAGGGTCATGATCAGGCTGCGACTGGCGCCGCGGCTCAGTTGCTTCAACGCCGCGCGGCTGATCACGTGCTCCAGCTCCCGCACATTGCCCGGCCAACTGTACGCCAGCAGCGCCTGTTCGGCCGCCGGTGACAGGCGCAACCCACGCAAGCCCAGGCGCGTGCGGTTCAGTTCGAGAAAGTGCCCGGCCAGCATCAACACATCGTGGCCGCGCTCGCGCAGCGGTGGGATTGGCACCGGATAGACCGAGAGCCGGTGATACAGGTCGGCGCGAAACAGCCCGTCGCGAATGCTGTCGGGCAGGTGCCGGTTGGTGGCGGCGATGATCCGCACATCGACATGCAGTGGCTTGTCCGCCCCCAGGCGCTGGATCTCGCCGTTCTGCAGGGTGCGCAGCAACTTGGCCTGCACGCTCAACGGCAACTCGCCGACCTCATCGAGAAACAGCGTGCCGCCATTGGCCGCATCGAAGCGCCCGGCGCGGTCGGCGGTCGCCCCGGAAAACGCGCCTTTGACGTGACCGAACAACTCGCTTTCGGCCAGGGACTCGGGCAACGCCGCGCAGTTGACCTGGACCAACGGCTTGTGGCTGCGCCGGGACAGGCGATGCAAGCGCCGGGCGAACAACTCCTTGCCGACACCGGTTTCGCCCAGCAACAGCACTGGCAGTTCGGAGTCGGCCAGCACATCCAGCTCGTTGAGCAATTGCTGCAAGCCCTCGCTGCGCCCGAGGATCTCGCCCTCTTCGGCGGGTAACCGCAGGTCGGTCTGGTCGCTGCGCGATGCTCGCAGGCTACGGTTTTCCTGCTCAAGGCGAGTGACCCGCACCGCCGCCTCGATCTGCAAAGTACAGCGTTTGAGTTCCTCGCGAGCGCGGCTGTCGAAAGTGCCGGCGTGCAACGCATCCAGGGTGATCGCCCCCCAGAGCCGTCCTTCCACGTACAGGCTCACGCCCATGCAGTCATGCACCGGCAGCGGCTCACCAACGTGATTGTCGAGCAAGCCGTCATAAGGATCCGGCAAACGGCTGTCCGGCTCGAACCAGGT
Organism: Pseudomonas sp. Root401; assembly: GCF_001425105.1. Classification (NCBI taxonomy): domain Bacteria; kingdom Pseudomonadati; phylum Pseudomonadota; class Gammaproteobacteria; order Pseudomonadales; family Pseudomonadaceae; genus Pseudomonas; species Pseudomonas sp. Root401. The sequence continues at coordinate 7,548 of NZ_LMDO01000064.1, forward strand.
GGGCTCGCGCGACGCCATGATCGCCGCCAGGCGCGGGTGCTGGGCAATCACGAAGCGCCGTCCCAGTGCCTCGTGGACCAGGCCTACGGTGGCCACGGGCCTGAGACTGTCATCGTCCAGGCGCAGCAGCCCCACGGCGCCACTGTTGAAGTATTCGCGCAGGGTCTGCACCAGGCGCTGCAATCGCACCGCATTGGGCAGCTCGACGATCAGGTCGGCGGCCAGGCTTTCACGCAGCATGGTAGTGATGACCCTCCAGGGTTCGTTTGACCCTTCACAATCAGGGTGACAATCACCCTGGCAAAAATTTAATACTTTGTTTTCAATCAGTTGAATCTGGCACGTCGGCTGCAACGACAGCGTTCATCTGTCCCTGCCGGGATTCAACCCAAGGAAACATGATGAGCCTCGATCTGCTGGAACAAAGCCTCGGCCAACTGGCCTGCGACATTCCCGGTGCAACCCGTACCTTCCATCATTACAACCTCGACTTCTGCTGCGGCGGGCAAAAGTCCTTGCGTGAAGCGGCGCTGGGCAAAGGCCTGAACCCGCTGCTGATCGCCGACGCCCTGCGCACCCTGCAAGCCGCCGGGGAGCTGGGCCATGACTGGCGCGACGAGCCCCAGGCGACCTTGATTGCCCACATCCTGGAGCGCTACCACGCACGCCATCGCGAACAACTGCCGGAACTGATCCGCCTGGCCCGGCGCGTCGAGCAGGTCCACGGTGCGCGACCCAGTTGCCCGAACGGCCTGGCCGATCACCTGCAGGACATGTACCAGGAACTCGAAGGCCACATGCTCAAGGAAGAACAGGTGCTGTTCCCGATGCTGCAACAAGGCCTGGGCGAACGCGCCTCGGCGCCAATCCAGGTACTGCGCTACGAACACGACCAGCACGGTGAAGCCCTGGAAACCATGCTCGCCCTGACCGACCAGATCACCCCGCCCGCCGACGCCTGCAACACTTGGCGCGCCCTGTATCGCGGGCTGGTGGAGTTTCGTGATGACCTGATGCAGCACATCCACCTGGAAAACAATGTGTTGTTCGTCAATGCGATGAAGCCTGCTCACTAACTCTCAAACATTGCCCATTACTTCTGTGTTACTCCTGTGGGAGCAAAGCTTGCTCGCGATGGCGTAGTGTCAGTCAATATCAATGTTGACTGATTCACAGCCATCGCGAGCAAGCTGTGCTCCCACAGGCATTTGCTGCTCTCATTTGCTGCCCTCATCTGCTGCTCAAAACTGCCAATAGAACATCGCCTTGGCCAACACCACGATCAGCACCATGTGCCCCAGGATACTGCGGCGCAACCAGCAGGCGCGGCTGGGCGTCAGGCGACCGCTCTTGAGCCAGTACGCCAGCCACAAATAATGACCTATGATGCTCAGCGCCAGCAGGATCTTCAGGCTCAGCAGCAGGCCAAAGCTGTTGCTCAACGGCTGGCTCAATGCGCCGCGATGCTGCCAGGCCAGGGCCATGCCGGCGCCGTACAGCACCAGCACGAAGCCATGCAGCACGTGCCGCGAGCGCTGGGCGATGGCCTGGTCGGCAGCGTCCCGGGTGCCTTGCGCCAGCGGCCGGCGGGCGCTATGCCAGATGAAGACCTCGAAAAACAGCGTGCCAATGAAGGCGATGGCCGCCAACAGGTGGGTAATTAGCAAGACCCCGTACATTATCGATGCCCTCTGCCCAACCGGCTCATCCCGGATGCCCATCCACCCGGGCCTTGAGCAGCATCGGCCCATAGCGCCAGGCGTATAGACCGAACGCCAGTGTCCAGCACAGCGCCGCCAGCCACAGCCCGGCCAACGGCAACAGCAGCACCAGCAGCACGCGACTCAGGCACGCCAGGTTCAACAGGATGAACGCCAGGGTCATGCCCGCCGGCGGTTCGAGAGCGCGTCCGGTATGACCCAGGCTGACACGGGCAACCATCGCCAGGATCAATCCGGCCATGGCACCGATGGTCAGGCCGTGCACCGCCAGGCTCGGGTTCACCGGCACGCCGAAGTGCCACAGCGCCATGCCCAGGCAGGCCACCGCCAGCCAGGCGTAGGCCAGGTGCAACGACCACAGCAGCGGCACTCGCCACAAATCCCGATCATGCCAACGCACCAGTCGAATCCCGTGGCCCACCGCCAACGCGGTGAACAACAGGCCGACCCAGACGCTGGCCACCAGCGCCGGACCGAAGGCATACAACAACGCCACCAGCGCCGACCCTGCCAGCAACAGGCGATCAAGCCACGGCCAAGGGGCAACGCCTTCGACCCGACCGAGGCCGCGCTGGGTAAAGAATGGAATCACACGCCCGCCGATCAACCCCATCATCGCCGCCACCAGCCACAGGCCGGTGAGCACGCTCTGGCGCTGCAAGCCCTCGTTGTGCTGCACCAGGCCGTATACGGATAACCCATCGGCGGCGGCCAACAGCAGCAATACCAGCACAATCGGGTAATTGCGCTTCTGCCGCACACGCCACAACATCACGCCCATCAACGCAGCCACCGCCAGGGCAAAACCCAGCTCCAGCAGCGTCAGTAACGGCCAGGGCGCATCCACCAGCCAGGCCAGTCGCGCGCCCAGCCACAACGACGCCAGGGTTGCCAGGCGCTTGCCGCTCAGGCCCGGGATTCCGGTCCAGGTTTGCACCGCCGTCAGCAGGAACCCGGCGATGATCGCCAAACCGAAACCAAACAACAGTTCATGCCGGTGCCAGGCCAACCAGCCGCCGGCCGGCTGCCAGGCCGACAAGCGCCCGGTGAACGCCGCAAGCCAAAGGGGAACGACCAACAGCGCCAATACACACCCGGCCAAAAAGAACGGCCGGAACGCCAGGCGCCAAAACGGCAAAATGGCCATGGCCTTGCGACGGTCAAGCACTTGCATACACCACTCCTTTGCCTCGCTGAACCGCCAGCGAGGTACGACAAATCAGGGTTCGAATGATCGGCTATCGACGCTGACTGGCCTTGTCTCAGATCAAGCCAGTTCATCGGCAACCTCCCGTCTCGAACAGGTACTTGCAAGGGGCTTGCCGTTGTGGGAGCAAAGCTTGCTCGCGATGAAGACGCCGCGGTCTACAGCTGGCCCGCGTTATCGTTCATCGCGAGCAAGCTTTGCTCCCACAACGGCTCGCCCCCATAGAGACTGTAGCTGAATGGGGTATTAGTTACCCTTTCATGGTTGTTTTAACCCTGTCAGACCAGGGTCATTTTTACCCACCTCATCTTCAACACCCCAGGAATCAACGCCCCCAGGCATGGCCCGTCTCTTGCTCAGGCACGGCATCACCTTTCTTGTCGGGGTCCTCCATGAAATCCGTCGTTCTGCCGCTTACCTGGTTCGTCTTGCTCTCCTGCGTCGTGGCGCTTGCTAGCGGCCTGTCCCTGAGCCTGGTCTGACCCCGATCACCTCTTTCGCCTTTACAAGGATTCCATGCCATGGTGCTCCACCGCGTCCATCACCAGATTCTGCGCAGCCATCACCTGTTCCAGCCCTTGAACGAAGAAGAGCTCAACGAATTGATGAGCAACAGCCAACTGCTGAACATCGACAAGGGCGATCCGCTGTTCCGCCAGGGAGAACCGGCGCAGGCGTTTTACTTCGTGATTTCCGGCGCGGTGAAAATCTATCGGCTGACCCCGGACGGCCAGGAAAAAGTCTTCGAGGTGATCGGCGAGCGCCAGACCTTCGCCGAAGCCATGATGCTGATGGACACCCCCAACTACGTCGCGTCCGCCGAAGCCGTCGGCCCGACCCAGGTGTACCGGCTGTCAAACGCCACCTACATGCGTCTGCTGCAAAGCAACAGCCGGCTGACCTTCGCCCTGCTCGGCAAGCTCTGCGTGCGCCTGCACCAACGGGTCAACGAGATTGAAACCCTGTCGCTGAAGAACGCCACTCACCGCGTGGTGCGCTACCTCTTGACGCAACTGGTGCGCCTGCAAACCGTGGACAGCCAGTTCGAATTGCCGATGGCCAAGCAACTGATCGCCGGGCACTTGTCGATCCAGCCGGAAACCTTTTCGCGGATCATCCGGCGCCTGATCGATGAAAAAATCATCACCCAGGACGGTCGCCAGATCGCCATTCTCGATCGCCTGCGCCTGGAGCAATTCGAATGAGCGCGCAGCCCACTTGCCTGTATTGCCAACAGACCCAACCCGTTGATGCAACCGAATGCCGCCAGTGCGGCATGCCCCTGCCGGCCGAGGCTGCGCTGGCCGGCGAGCGCAGGCTGCGGCGCTTCACCTGGTTCTGTGTCGGCTTGACGATCTTCTGCATCGTCATGTTCTTCTGGCTGCCCCGCAGCATCGTCTGAACCCTCAATCCTGAGTCAATTGCCGGTACAACTGCGGTAAACGCAGCGGCAGTTGCTCGGGCTGCCGAATCAAGGTGTAGCCATTGGCCCCGAACATGTACGGCAGATAATCCCCCGCTTCGCGATCGATGGTAATGCAGAACGGCGTCAGCCCTTGGCGCCGGGCTTCCAGCACTGCCTGGCGGGTGTCTTCCACACCGTAGCGTCCTTCGTAAAGATCCAGGTCATTGGGCTTGCCGTCACTGAGCAGCAACAACAATTTGCGCCGCCGCTTGCAGCCCGCCAACCGTTGCGTGGCCTGGCGGATCGCCGCGCCCATGCGCGTGTAGTAACCGGGTTTGAGGCCCTGGATGCGTCCGCGGGTGTGATCGTCGTAGCGCTGGTTGAAGGCCTTGAGCTCATGCATGCGCACCTGCTGGCGGCGCAAGGAAGAGAACCCATACAAGGCGAAATCATCCCCCAGCACCGACAGGGTTTCGCCGAACAGCAACAGGCTGTCACGGATCACGTCGATCACCCGGTGCTCGTCGTTGAGGTGGGCATCGGTGGACATCGACAGGTCGGCCAGCAGCAGGCAAGCCAGGTCGCGGCGCGTCTGGCGTTGGTCCATGAACAGTCCGCGTTCGCTGCACTGCCCGTGCTGGCGCTCGACATGAAAATCCAGCCAGGCTTGCAGGTCCAGTTCCGAGCCTTGGGTTTGCTGGCGCAACCATTGACGGTCGTTACGCAAGTGTTCGAACTGGCGACGCAGGCGCTGGGCCGAGCTCCGCAGGCGTGCGGGCAACGGCTGAGGCGGGCAATCGCGAGGGGTGAAGGTTTGCAGGCTGACGAAGTCGTCCTGCAATCGTTGCTTGCGGTAATCCCATTCCGGCAACAGGATGCCTGCGCCCAACGGGATGTCATCCACATCGGCCGGCGGCAGGTCCAGGTGCAGTTTCAAACCACCACCCTTGCGCAAGCGGGTGCGCGACAGGGTCAATTGGTCCAGGTCTTCGGCGACGCGGGCAGCGTCCGGGTCTTCGCTGTCATCCGCCCAGCGATCCAGGTCCACGTGTTCGGTCCAGCTGAACAGGTTTTCCAGGCGCACGATCAGCAGCCCACCGTCACGGGTGGTGTCGTCGATTCGCTCGGCGCGCTTGCGCCCGCCCTGCTGCTCACCGGGCGGCGTCGCCAGGTATTGCTCGGACTCCTCAAGGTTGGCGGCCTGGGGATTGGCCAGGTGTTGGGGTGGGTATAGCCACAGCGGCAACGGCCAGGCCGCCCGCTCGCTGCGTGGAAAATGTTCGACACTGCCCGGTTCGCGCAAGGCTTGGCACAACGCCCGCTCCAACGCAGCTTCGGCCGGGTTGAGCGTGGCCGGATCGGGACGCAAGGACAGGTGCGCATCCACCAGCCGCCGGTAGCGCGGGCGCAGCGCCGGGTAGCGCTTCAACACCGCCAGGGTCCAACGCTGATTGTCCCGGCCCCAGTGTTTCATCGGCCCCGACTGCGCGGCCAGCAACGCGAGCCAGCGATACAACTCTTCGTTAAGCCCGACATCAGGGAACGCCGCCAGGCTCGCCGGCAGCCGCAGGTTATCGCCATCGCAACAGGCCAGGGGCACTTGCTTGCAGGTGCCGGCGATCTGCTGCAACAGATTGCGACGCAGCAGCAGGTCGCGATCACTGACCGCTTCCACCCCCAGGTGAGGCGCACCGCCGGTGGCGCGAAACAGCACCTGCAACGAGCGTTGCCGGGGGACCAACTCGACCCGGGCCTCAGGAAAATCGACACTGGCCCGACGGGTGATGAAACGATGCCAGACACTGCCGACCCATTCTTCCAGCTCCAGGGTGAATGCCATGGTTGTTCTCCTCTTAAGCCAAACACATTGTGGCGAGGGGATTCACGTGGGAGCAAAGCTTGCTCGCGAAACAGGCGCCTTGATCTCTGAAAGACCGCATCGCCCCCATCGCGGGCAAGCCTTGCTCCCACATAAATCCTCTCATCACAAATGAGTCCGGCTCAGTAGTGGCGATGATTTACGAAGGCACCACCGCCGCCGGTGCGCGCAGGGCCGCACGGCCACGTTGACGGAAGCTGAACAGGTAGCAGAGCAACCCGGCCAGGAACCCGACGCCGCTGACCAGTCGTGCCCAGAACAGCGGCTTCAAATGATCCATCGTGGCCATGAATGGCAAGGCACTGCCATCCGTCATCCAGCGCTGCAACCAGACCTGGACGACACCGGCCGCGGTGAGGAACAAGGTGATCATCACCATCGACAAGGTCATCAACCAGAAGCCCCAGATCTCCAGGCGCTGCGAGCGTTCGTCCGCTGCTTCACCCAAGCCCCGCAAGCGTGGCATGGCGTAGCTGATCAGCGTCATCACGATCATTGCGTAGGCACCGTAGAAGGCCAGGTGACCGTGGGCCGCGGTCAGTTGCGAACCGTGGGTGTAGTAGTTGACCGGTGCCAGGGTGTGCAGGAAACCCCAGACGCCCGCACCGAAGAACGCGGTAACCGTGGTGCCCTTGGCCCACAACGTGGCGGCGCGGTTCGGGTGTTGCCGGCGACGGTTTTTCACCATGCTGAAGGCGAAGACCACCATGGCCAGGAACGGTAGCGGCTCCATCGCCGAGAAGATCGAGCCTACCCACAACCAGACCTCAGGCGCGCCGATCCAGAAGAAGTGGTGGCCGGTGCCGATGATCCCGGTGATCAACGCCATGGCGATAATCACGTAGAGCCACTTCTCGACCACTTCACGGTCCACACCGGTGATCTTGATCAGGACGAAGGCGAGCATCGAACCCATGATCAGTTCCCAGACGCCTTCCACCCAAAGATGCACCACCCACCACCAGTAGTACTTGTCGCGCGCGAGGTTTTCCGGGTTGTAGAAGGAGAACAGGAAGAACACCGCCAGGCCGATCAGCCCGGTCATCATCACCATGCTGACCGTGGTCTTGCGACCTTTGAGCAGGGTCATGCCGATGTTGTAGAGGAACCCCAGGCACACCACCACGATGCCCATCTTGGTGATGGTCGGCTGCTCGAGGAACTCGCGGCCCATGGTCGGCAGCAAGTCGTTGCCGGTGAATTTCGCCAGCGTCGCATAAGGCACCGAGAGGTAGCCCAGGATCGTCGCCACACCTGCGGCGGCGAACACCCAGAACAGCACGAGCGCCAGTTTCGGGCTGTGCAGTTCGCGGTCGGCCTCCTCCGGTATCAGGTAATACGCCGCGCCCATGAAGCCGAACAGCAGCCAGACGATCAGCAGGTTGGTGTGGACCATGCGGGCCACGTTGAAGGGGATCAGCGGGAACAGGAAGTCGCCGACCACGTATTGCAGGCCCATGATCAAACCGAACAGCACCTGCCCCAGGAACAGCATCAGGGCGAACACGAAGTAGGGTTTGGCGACGGCCTGCGAGGCGAATTTCAGATGCGGATTAGCCATGCTCATCTCTCAGCCCTCCTTGTTTGGCGGCCAGCCATTGGTATTGATTTTCGAGCTCCACTTGAGGAACTCGGCGATGTCGTCGACCTCCTGCTCGCTCAGGTTGAACTGCGGCATGGCCCGACGACCCGGAACGTTCAGCGGCTGCATTTTCATCCAGGCCTGCAGGAACGGCTTGAAGGCTTCATCGCCGCCGCGACGGTTGACCACGTTGCCCAGCTCCGGCGCAAAGTACGCGCCCTCGCCCAGCAGGGTATGGCAGCCGATGCAGTTGTTGCGCTCCCAGACGCCTTTGCCGCGTATCACCGATTCCGTCAATTGCGCCTGGTTGCTGCGTTCTGGAAAGGTCTGTTCCGTGTGGTAGGTCAGGGCCAGGAATATCAGGAAGAAGAAGATGCTTCCCCCGAAATAAATATTCCTGGCCATGCCTTTGGTGAAGGTATCTGACATGGTCACTTCCTCATTGCTTGGCGTGTTCATTCTAGGAAGCGAGGGGTCGGAAACCGCTTGATGGCGATCAAGAATCTCCGATGGTTTTGGTGGGTTGTTCCGGGCAGATGAGTTTCGATCGTTCCCACGCTCCTGCGTGGGAACGCCGCCAGGGACGCTCCGCGTTCCGCTTCAGGAAGATGACGCAGAGCGTCACGGGATGCATTCCCACGCAGAGCGTGGGAACGATCAGAGGGTCAGATCGCGAACGAGATGACGAGCCCGATCACCGTCGCCAGCAGCGCCGCCCAGCTCAACACCAACCGGCGCCACAACCGCGGCGCATGGCGCAACTCCATGAAGCCGTCGGCGATCAGCCAGGCCTTGGTCACCGCGACCACCAGGATGGCGATGGACACCAGTCCGGTAGCCGCGATCTGGCCCAGGGCAACGGTGCCGGTGCTCAACACGGCCAACGTCATCCAGCAAGCGATCAAGACTCGTGAAGCCGACATGAGCACCTCCGCTCAATCAAGGATGTAAACAACCGGGAACAGCAGCACCCAGACCAGATCGACCATGTGCCAATACAGCACGCCGGATTCCAACCCACTGTTGCGCTGCGCCCCATAACGACGTCGCCGACACCCCTCGGCCAGCCAGGCGAGGATCACCATGCCCAGCAACACATGGAGAAAATGAAACGCGGTGAGGATCCAGTACAAGGTGAAGAACGTGTTGTGCTCCATGCCCAAGCCGTTCGCCAACAGATGGGCGTACTCGGTGAGCTTGATCCCCACATAGCCGCAGGCGAGCAACAACGCCACACACAACAACAGCGCGCCTCGACGCGGCCGGTCCTGCCTGACTTGCTCCTGGGCCAGGGCGGCGAACAGGCCAGCGGTGAGCAGGCTGAGGGTCATCGCCAGGCCCGTGGAGCGGTCCAGCAATTGCCGGCCTTCGCTGAAAGTCTGCGGGTACAACGCCTGGGCGACGGTGAACGTCAGGATCAACAGCGCGAACACCGACAGCTCGGCGAGGATGAAAAACCACATCGCCAGGTCCCCGGGCAACCGCCGGGGCACGGCAATGGATTCAGCCAAAGTGGACATCGACCACATCCATCAACGCCGCGACGGTCTGCGGGTCGTCACTCAATGGCTCGGCCAGGCACGCCAGGCAGGCTTGGCGCGGGTCCATGCCGGAGCCGATCATGCGCGCCGCGAAAATCAGCAGGCGCGTCGAGGCGACTTCCTCCAGGTCATGCTGATCGAGCCGGCGCAGCGCCTGCCCCAATCGCACCACTTGGGCCGCCAGGGCCAGATCAACCCCCGCCTCGCGAGCGACGATGCGTTCTTCATCGGCCACCGCCGGATAGCCAAAGCGCATCGCCACGAAACGCTGGCGCGTGCTGGGCTTCATGCCCTTGAGCAGGTTCTGGTAACCGGGGTTGTACGACACCACCAGCATGAAGGACGGCGGCGCCTGCAGCACTTCGCCGGTGCGTTCCAGGTACAACTGCCGACGGTCATCGGCCAGCGGGTGCAACACCACGGCCGTGTCCTGGCGCGCTTCGACCACCTCATCCAGATAACAGATGCCGCCCTCGCGCACCGCCCGGGTCAAGGGCCCATCCTGCCACCAGGTGCCCTGGGCGCCGATCAGGTGACGGCCCACCAGGTCGGCCGCGCTCAAGTCATCGTGGCAGGCGACGGTGTACAGCGGCAGTTTCAGGCGGTGGGCCATGTGCTGGACGAAACGGGTCTTGCCGCAGCCGGTCGGGCCTTTGATCAGCACCGGCATGCCGTGATGCCAGGCCTGTTCGAACATCGCCTGCTCGTTGTCCTGGGGTTGATAAAAGGGTTCGTCGGGGTGCTGCAAAGTGTGGATAGCGTTCATGGCAAGGCCTGATCAGACAACACGATTGCAGGCCACGCTACGGTGCCCTGCGACAACCTGGCAAGGGCTGCGGCCGGCAAACTTGATCGCCGTCAAGCGGCTAACCACCGCCTCGGGCATAGCCTTGCACCGCACCAAGAACCTGCGCGCCGAACATCAATTACAGCGCAGCGCGGGTCACGCCTGAGGAGAAATGGAATGCTGATCAGCCACAAAAAATCGTGGGCCCTGCGGGTCACGGCGCTGTGTACAGCGCTGGCCGCCCCCCACGCCTTCGCCGACCAAACCGCTGCGCCGGAACAACCCCGCGTGGTCAAGACCGAAGGCGCGCCCGACCTGAGCCAGGCCGACTTCGACACGGCCAAGGAAATCTACTTCCAGCGCTGCGCCGGTTGCCACGGTGTGCTTCGCAAAGGCGCCACTGGCAAGCCGCTGACACCCGACATCACCCAATCGCGCGGCCAGGCCTATCTGGAGGCGCTGATCACCTACGGCTCGGCCGCCGGCATGCCGAACTGGGGCACCTCCAATGCCCTGACCAAAGACCAGATCACGGTGATGGCCAAGTTCATCCAGCACACCCCACCGACCCCACCGGAATGGGGCATGGCGGAAACCCGCAAGACCTGGAAAGTGCTGGTCAAACCCGAAGACCGGCCGACCAGGCAACTCAGCACCCTCAACCTGCAGAACCTGTTCTCGGTGACCCTGCGCGACGACGGCAAGATTGCCCTGATCGACGGCGACAGCAAGAAGATCGTCAAGTTGATCGACACCGGTTATGCAGTGCACATCTCGCGCATCTCGGCGTCGGGTCGCTACCTGCTGGTAATCGGCCGGGACGCCAAGATCGACATGATCGACCTGTGGCCGAAAGAGCCGACCAAGGTCGCGGAAATCAAGGTGGGTATCGAGGCCCGCTCGGTGGAAACCTCCAAGTTCAAGGGCTACGAAGACAAGTACACCATCGCCGGTTCCTACTGGCCGCCGCAGTTCACCATCATGGACGGCGAGACCCTGGAGCCCAAGCAGATCGTCTCGACGCGCGGCATGACCGTCGACACCCAGCAATACCATCCCGAGCCTCGCGTCGCAGCCATCATCGCCTCCCACGAATGGCCGGAGTTCATCGTCAACGTCAAGGAAACCGGCAAGGTGATGCTGGTCAACTACCAGGACATCAAGAACCTCACCATCACCAGCATCGACGCCGCGCCGTTCCTGCATGACGGCGGTTGGGACAGCAGCCATCGGTACTTCATGACGGCCGCCAACAACTCCAACAAAGTCGCGGTGATCGACTCCAAGGAACGCAAGCTCACTGCCCTGGTGGACGTTGGCAAGACCCCGCACCCGGGACGCGGCGCCAACTTCAATCACCCCCTCTACGGACCGGTCTGGGCCACCAGCCACTTGGGCGATGCCGGGGTTTCGCTGATCGGCACCGACCCGGTCAAGCACCCGCAATACGCCTGGAAACAGGTCGGCTCGCTCCAGGGCCAGGGTGGCGGCTCGCTGTTCATCAAGACTCACCCCGCGTCTCGCCACCTGTATGTCGACACCACCCTCAGCCCCGACGCCAAGCTCAGCCAGTCGGTAGCGGTGTTCAACATCGACAAGCTCGACGCCGGCTACACCGTGCTGCCGATAGCCGAGTACGCCGGCATCAAGAAAGGCGCGCTGCGTGTGGTGCAACCGGAATACAACAAGGCCGGCGACGAGGTCTGGTTCTCGGTCTGGAGTGGCCAGGAAGATGAGTCGGCGCTGGTGGTGATCGACGACAAGACCCTCAAGGTCAAGAACGTGATCAAGGACAAACGCCTGATCACTCCGACCGGGAAATTCAACGTCTACAACACCCAACACGACATCTATTGAGCCCCATCAATAAGAGGAAAAACCATGAAGCCTATTCTGATTGCCTTGGCCTTGACTGCCGCCTACAGCCTGCCGGCGTTGGCACAAGACGGCCCGACGCTATTCAAGAGCAAGCCCTGCGCGGCCTGCCACTCCATCGACACCAAGGTGGTTGGCCCGGCACTCAAGGAGGTCGCGGCGAAAAACGCCGGCGTCGCCGGAGCACAGGATTTACTCGCCAAGCACATCAAGGAAGGTACGCAAGGCAACTGGGGACCCATGCCGATGCCGGCCAACCCCGTGACGGAAGAGGAAGCCAAGATCCTGGCTGCTTGGGTCTTGACCCTTAAATAACCACCCAAGGGAGCTTGCTCCCGCTGGGCTCTGTAGGAGCTGGCGAAGCCTGCGATCTTTTGATCTTGATCTTGATCTTTCGCTTGAGACTCAACTGTCTGGGACAAGATCGCAGCCTCGTTGCACTCGACAGCTCCTACACAGCTCCTACACAGCTCCGACATAGCTACATAGCTACATAGCTACATAGCTACATAGCTACATAGCTACATAGCTTCTACAGGTCCAACCGCCACAAAGCCTTTCATTCAGGAGGACGTCATGGAACGACACAGCTCTGCAACCTTGATAACCACCCTCCTCTTCGTTTTCTCCTCCTGCGTGCTGGCCGCTCCCGACAGCCAGCGCCAGGCCCAACTGCAACACCTGCTGGAGCAGGATTGTGGCGCCTGCCACGGCCTGTACATGACCGGCGGCCTCGGCCCGCCCCTGACCCACGAAGCCCTGGCCGGAAAATCCCGCGACAGCCTCATCGCCACCGTCACCCTCGGACGGCCCGGCAGCGCCATGCCCGGTTGGGCACCACTGCTCGCACCCGACGACATTCGCTGGCTGGTGGACCGGCTCCTTCAAGGAAAACCCGCCTCATGATCCGTTCTTTGCTCTCCTCCACCGCCATCGCCCTGCTGCTCTGCGGTTGCGCCCAGACACCGTTGCGCGGCACCGGCGATTTGGGCGTGGTGGTGGAGCGCGCCAGCGGCAGCCTGCAAATCATTGAAAGCGACACCCGCACCGCCCTGGGGCGCGTCGAAGGCCTGGGCGACTTGTCCCACGCCTCGGTGGTGTTCTCCCGCGACCAACGCTACGCCTACGTGTTCGGCCGCGACGGTGGCCTGAGCAAAGTCGACCTGCTGAGCGCGCGCATCGAGCGCCGGATCATCCAGGGTGGCAACAGCATCGGCGGTGCAATCAGCCAGGACGGCAAGCTGATCGCCGTCTCCAACTACGAGCCTGGCGGCGTCAAGGTATTCGATGCCCAGACCCTGGAACAGGTCGCCGACATTCCCGCCACGCCGTTGGCCGGCGGCCAAAAGCGCTCACGGGTGGTCGGTTTGGTGGATGCGCCAGGGCAACGCTTCGTGTTCAGCCTGTTCGACACCGGCGAGATCTGGACCGCCGACTTCAGCCAAGGCGTCACCCCGCGCATCGAGCGTTTCACCGCCATCGGCCAGCAACCCTACGATGCGCTGATCACCCCGGACGGGCGTTATTACATGGCCGGGTTGTTCGGTGAAGACGGCATGGCCCAACTCGATCTCTGGCACCCGGAGCGCGGGGTGAAACGGGTACTGGGCCATTATGGCCGCGGCCAGGCGCGGCTCCCGGTGTACAAGATGCCGCATCTGGAAGGCTGGGCCCTGGCCGACCAGCAAGCCTTCGTGCCTGCCGTCGGGCATCACCAGGTGTTGGTGATGAACGCCCAGGATTGGCAGCAGACCGACGCCATCGCCGTGGCCGGCCAACCGGTGTTCGTCACGGCGCGTCCGGACGGTCGGCAGTTGTGGGTCAACTTTGCCTACCCGGACAACGACCGCGTCCAGGTCATCGACACCCAGACCCACGCCATCGTCGCCGACCTGCGGCCAGGCCCGGCGGTGCTGCACATGGAGTTCACCGCGCGGGGTGACCAGTTGTGGCTGTCCGCCCGGGATGGTGGTCAGGTGCAGGTCTGGGATCCTTATCGCCTCGAACGCCTGAACAGCCTGCCGGCCCTCAGCCCGAGCGGCATTTTCTTCAGCAGTCGCGCGCACAAGCCGGGGTACTGACCATGACTTCAAGCTCACTGGCCCGGCGCCTGATCGATCAATTCCAGCATGGCCTGCCATTGTGCGCCGAGCCCTATCGGGCCATGGCCGAGACCTTGGGCTGCAGCGAAGCCCAGGTCATCGACTGCCTGCAGCACCTGCAAGTGGCCGGGACCTTGTCGCGGGTCGGCCCGGTGTTCGAACACACCCGGGCCGGGGCCAGTACCCTGGCCGCCCTGGCCGTGCCCGAAGAGCGCTTGCACCAGGTGGCCGCACGCATCAGCCAATACCCGGAAGTCAATCACAACTATGCCCGCGAACATCGCTACAACCTCTGGTTCGTGCTGACCGGCCCCAACCGCGCCCACCTGGAAAACATCCTCCAGGAACTGGAGAACGACACCGGTCTCACGCCACTGGACCTGCCCATGCTGACCGCCTACCGCATTGACCTGGGCTTTGCCCTGGAGGCCACCCCATGAAAAACGCCCTGAGCGAACAACAGTCACTGGCACTGCGCCGCTTGCTGGAAACCGGCCTGCCCCTGACACCGCGCCCCTTCCAGGCCCTGGCCGAGCAGATCGAGGCCAGTGAGCCGCAGGTGCTCGAGCAAGTGCAGCATTGGCATGAACAGGGGTTGTTCCGCCGTGTCGGCCTGGTGGTCAACCATCGCGCCTTGGGGTTTGCCGCCAACGCGATGCTGGTGCTGGACGTGCCGGACGCCTTGGTCGATGAAGTCGGGCGTCGCCTCGGGCAAACCCCGGGCATCAGCCTTTGCTACCAACGCCCCAGGCGCCTGCCCCAGTGGCAATACAACCTGTTCTGCATGATCCACGGGCGCCAGCGTGACCGTGTCGAGGCCCAGGTCCAGGCGCTGCTTGAAGAACATCTGCTGGACGACCTGCCCCACCAGTTGCTGTTCAGCACGCACCTGTTCAAGCAATGCGGCGGACGTTTCGCCGCCCCGGCCGGAGCCCGTATCGATGGATGACCTGGACCGGCACCTGATCAATCGCCTGCAACTGGGCCTGCCGCTGGTGCGCCACCCTTGGCAGGCCCTGGCCCAAGAGCTGGACAGCAGCAGTAGCGAATTGCTCGACCGCCTGCATGAGCTGCTCAACGACGGTGTACTCACCCGCTTCGGCCCGATGTTCGACATCGATCGCCTGGGCGGTGCATTCACCCTGGCGGCGCTGGCGGTGCCCGAGCCGCGCTTCGAGGCCATCGCCGAGCTGCTCGCGGACATGCCCGAGGTCGCCCACAACTACCGCCGCGAGCACAGCTGGAACATGTGGTTCGTGCTCGCCTGCCCCAGCGAACAGGCGATCAACGACACCCTGCTGCGCATCGAACACCTGACCGGCCTGGTGCCGCTGAACCTGCCCAAAGAGGAGACCTACCATGTCGGCCTGTATTTCCCCGTCTGAGTCTTTGTGGCATGTGCCGCCACGGCTGGATGAAACACCCTTGGCGCTGCGCCTGGTGGAACTGACCCAGGCTGGCCTGCCCTTGCTTGAAGACCCCTGGGCCTGGCTGGCCGAGCAACTGGAACTGAGCGTGGAATCCACCCTCGACCTGCTCAAGCGCCTGCAGGACGAAGGCGCGATCCGCCGCATTGCCGCCGTGCCCAATCACTATCGCCTGGGCTATCGCCACAACGGCATGACGGTCTGGGACGTGGCCGATGCCGACATCTCCCGTCTCGGCGCCCTGCTGGGGGCGCAGCCCTTCGTCAGCCACTGCTACAGGCGCCCGCGCCGGCCCGGCTGGCGCTACAACCTGTTCGCCATGGTCCATGGCCGCAGCCGCGAAGAAATCGACAGCTACCGCGAGCACCTGCGCTACCTGCTGGGGGACGCCTGCGCCGCCGACGACATGCTGGTGAGCAGCCGCATCCTGAAAAAAACCGGCCTGCGCCTGTCACCTGTGGGAGCAAAGCTTGCTCGCGAAACAGATGCGTCGGTTTTATGAAGGACCGCATCGGCTTCATCGCGGGCAAGCCTTGCTCCCACCAAGGCTTGCTCCCACAACGCGGGGATAAGCCGCGCTGAACTCGGACATCGATCGAAATCGAAGGAGCGCCTTATGTTGAGGATCAGCCATTACCTGCGAGCCCTGGCCGGGCATTGCCCCGCCCCACGTGTCGCGCCACCGGGCAGCAGCCGTCCGCCAGTGGTGATCTGGAACCTGCTCAGGCGCTGCAACCTGACCTGCAAGCACTGCTATGCAACGTCGGCCGACAGCGTGTTTCGCGATGAACTGGACACTCCGGCGGCGCTTCAGGTCATCGACGACCTGCACGATGCCGGCGTGCGCGTGTTGATCCTGTCCGGCGGCGAACCGTTGTTGCGCGAGGACCTGTTCCAACTCAGCGCCTATGCCCGCGACAAAGGTTTTTTCCTCGCCTTGTCCACCAACGGCACGCTGATCGACGCGTCCAATATCGAACAGATTGCGGCGGCAAACTTCGATTACGTCGGCATCAGCATCGACGGCCTGGAAGCGACCCACGATGAATTCCGTCAGCTCAAGGGCAGTTTCGCCAGCTCCATGGCGGCCATCCGGCTCTGCCGCGAACAAGGTATCCGGGTCGGGTTGCGCACCACCCTCACCCAGCAGAACCATGCCCAGTTGCCACGTTTGCTGGACTTGATGAATGAGTACGACGTACAGAAATTCTACCTGTCGCACCTCAACTACAGTGGCCGGGGCAAGCGCAGTCGCAAGCTCGATGCCCATCAGCAGATGAGCCGCGAGGCCATGACCTTGATCTTCGAACGAGCCTGGCGCGACATCGAACAAGGCCGCGACAGTGACTTCGTCAGCGGCAACAACGACGCCGACGCGATCCTGCTGCTGCAATGGGTCGCCCGGCGCCTGCCCCAACACTACGCCGCACTGGAGCAGATGCTGCGGGCCTGGGGCGGCAATGCCTCGGGCAGCGGCATCGCCAACATCGACAATACCGGCGAGGTCCACCCCGACACGTACTGGTGGCAGCACTCGGTGGGCAATGTCCGCCAGACGCCATTCAAGACACTCTGGCTCGATCGCCCCGATACCCTGCTGCTGAAACTGCGCGAACACCCACGGGCCGTGGGCGGCCGCTGCGGACAGTGCCGCTGGCTGGCGATCTGCAACGGCAATACCCGCACCCGCGCCTGGGCCGACGGCGACCTGTGGGGCCAGGACCCCGGCTGCCACCTCAGCGACGAAGAAATCGGCTTGCACGCGATCCCCAGCGTTGCGATGCCCTGCGCCTGATCAACCGACGGCGAACCTGATACCGAACCAAGGAAGTCCCATGCCTGCCTCCATTGTTTTGCCCGCTGCCCTGCAATCGCCCTTCAGATCGGGTGAAGTCGCCCTGGTCGGCGCCGGCCCCGGTGACCCGGGCCTGCTGACATTGCGCGCCTGGAGCCTGTTGATGCAGGCCGACGCGGTGGTCTACGACCGCTTGATCAGTTCGCAATTGCTCAGCCTGATCCCGCTGACCTGCGCCCGACACTACGTCGGCAAGGCCGCCGGCTGCCACAGCCTGCCCCAGCCACAGATCAACGAACTGCTGGCCGACCTGGCCGACCAGGGACAGCGGGTGGTGCGACTCAAGGGCGGTGATCCGTTCATCTTCGGTCGCGGTGCCGAGGAGCTGGAGTATCTGCTGGCCCGCGGCATCGATTGCCAAGTCGTGCCCGGCATCACCGCCGCGGCCGGTTGCAGCACTTATGCCGGCATTCCCCTGACCCATCGCGACCTGGTCAATTCCTGTCGCTTCATCACCGGTCATTTGCAACGCGAAGGCGACTTGAACCTGCCCTGGCAAAGCCTGGCGGATGACAGCCAGACCCTGGTGTTCTACATGGGTCTGTCGAACCTCGGCACCATCGCCGCACAACTGATCGCGGCGGGCCTGGCGACTGATACGCCGGCGGCGCTGATCAGCAACGGCACGCGCCCCGACCAGCAGGTCCTGCGCGGCACCCTCCAGCAATTGCCAGAGATGGCGCAGGCATGCGGCGAAGGCCTGCCGACCCTGACGGTGATCGGCAAGGTGGTTGGCTTGTTTGCCCATCAGGCATTGGAGCATCCGGCCCGGCTGCGCCCGGCCCTGCCGCTCCAGCCAGGTATCGCGAGGGTGGCCTCATGAGAATCGGCTGGCTTGCCCCATTGCTGTGGATCGGTGCCGTCCACGGCGCCACGGCGCCTGAACCGGACCTGACGTTGGCCGAGCAGAACTACCAGCAACACTGCCAGCAATGCCACGGGGTGAACCGTATCGGTGGTGCGGGGCCGGCGCTGTTGCCCCAAAGCCTGAGTCGGATCAAGCCCGACGAAATCCGCCAAGTGATCGAAAATGGCCGCCCGGCCAGCCAGATGGCGGCGTTCGGTGCGGTGCTCGAGCCTGCGCAGATCGATGGCTTGACCCACTATCTCCAGCGTCCACCCGCCGTCGAACCGACCTGGAGCGAGGACGACACGCGCCGCAGCCATCGCCTGCTGGCGGATGTCGCCAGCCTGCCCGATAAACCCCAGCACCACGCCGACCCGCTGAACCTGTTCGTGGTGGTGGAGGCTGGCGATCATCACGTCGATATCGTCGATGGGGATCGCTTCGAGGTCCTGGCGCGCTTCGCCTCACATTTCGCGGTACATGGCGGGCCGAAGTTTTCGCCGGACGGACGCTTCGTCTATTTCGCCTCCCGGGACGGCTGGATCAGCCTGTATGACCTGCACAACCTCACGCTCATCGCCGAGGTGCGGGCCGGGCTCAATACCCGCAACCTGGCGGTGAGCAAGGACGGGCGCTGGGTGCTGGTGGGCAACACGCTGCCCGGCAACCTGGTGGTGCTGGATGCCCGCGACCTGTCACTGGTCAAGACCGTTGCAACGGTGGGGCTGGACGGCCAGGCGTCGCGGGTCAGTGCGGTCTATACCGCGCCACCGCGCAACAGCTTCATCGTCGCCTTGAAAGATGTGAAAGAGGTCTGGGAACTGTCCACCGGTCCGAATCCGGACTTTGTGCCCAGGCGGATCGAGGCCGAGGATTACCTCGATGATTTTTCCTTCTCGCCCGATTACCGACAGCTGCTCGCCACCTCGCGCAAGGCCCAGGGCGGCCAGGTGATCGACCTCGACACGGGGCGGATCGTCACCGACATCGCGCTGCCGGGCATGCCGCACCTGGGCTCGGGGACCTATTGGAAACGCGATGGGCACTGGGTGTTCGCCACGCCCAACATCAGCAAGGGGCTGATTTCGGTGATCGACTTCGACACCTGGAAAGTCATCAAGCAGATCCCCACCCTGGGGCCGGGTTTCTTCCTGCGCAGCCACGTCAACTCTCGCTACGCCTGGACCGATGTGTTCTTCGGCCCGGACAACGATGCCATCCACCTGATCGACAAACAGACCCTGGAAATCGCCCATACCCTGCGGCCCATGCCCGGCAAAACCGCCGCCCACGTCGAGTTCACGCGCGACGGCCGCTACCTGCTGCTGAGCATCTGGGATACCGATGGCGCGCTGATCGTCTACGACAGCAACACCCTCAAGGAAATCAAGCGCCTGCCCATGAACAAGCCTTCGGGCAAGTACAACGTCGGCAACAAGATCGAGTTCGCCGAGGGGACGTCACACTGAAAAAAAGGGGGGCTGATGCGCAGCCCCCCGAGAGTAAACTCCCCCGCCACAAAAGACTGCGACGGTGTCCAGTTGGAATGACTATTGTGGCGAGGGGATTTATCTGTGGGAGCAAGGCTTGCCCGCGATAGCCGCGCCGCGGTCGAACTGCTGGACCGCGTTATCGTTCATCGCGGGCAAGCCTTGCTCCCACAGGCCTTGCTCCCACAGACGGCGTCGGACCCAAAGGATCCAACTATTACCAGGTGAGCACCGCCCCCACCGCAAAGGTGTCGGTGTCTTCGTTCTGGGCGCTGGTGTCGTGGCCGTTGATTTCGAATTGGTTGTACTCGGCCACGAGCTTGAGGTTGTCGTTGATGTCGTGGAACAGCGCGACGCCACGGGTTTCGTAGTCGGCGCCACTGCCCACCACGCCGTTGCCGTCGTCATCGGTCTTGCCGTAGGACAACGCCAGGCGGTTCTTGCCCAGCTTGTAGGAGCCCTGCAACAGGTAGCCCTTGCTGTCGACATTGCGCAGGGTGGCTTCACCGGCGTTGTTGGTGAAAAACGGGTTGATGCCCTTGGCCTGGAACCCCGAGCCGGTCAGCGACAACCCGCCCATCTTGGCCTGCACGCCATACCCCAGGCCCTTGGAAGTGACCGACTCAACGGTGGCGTCGGTGTTGTCCGAGGTCTGGTAGCTGCCGTTGAGCCAGCTGTAGATCTTCGCCCCGCCCAGGTCGAACTGGTAGGTGATCTCGCTCTCGGTGCGCGGGTTTTCCTGATAGGCCTTGCCCGTGGCGCTGTTGTCGTTGGTGTCCACCGGGTCCATGATCCCCACCGCCACGCGCAAGCCCTCCATCACCGGCGTGCGGTAAGTGATCTGCGAGGTCGGGAACGGGTACGGATAACCGCTGCCGATGTTACCGAACGAGACGCCACCGCCGTCCACCAAACCCAGGGTGTCACTGACCTGGCCGTAACCGGCGAGCAACTCGTCCAGCAGGATGTTGGAGCGGGCAAACAGGCCGAAGTCCTTGCCGATCAGCACCTCACCCCACTCCGGGTTGGCCACGGTACCGTAGAACTGGCGCACGTCGATGGCGGTGTCGGTGCCATTGGTTTCACTGTCGTTGATGGTCACCCAGAACGAGGCCCGGGCACCGAGCTTGAGGTCATCGACCTGCTTGCCCATGTTGAAGCCCAGGTAGTTGGGCAAGAAACCCATCTTGACCCGCGCCTGCCGACGGTCGTACTGCTCACCGGCGCGGTCGACGTCGCTGTTGACGTAAAAGGCGTTGATGTAGCCGTCGGTGGAAAAGGTGGTCTGGTCCTTGTCGTACAGCATGATTTCGGCGTTGGCCCAAGGCATCAGGCCCAGGCTCGAAACACCTACGATGACCGCAGGCAAAAAACGTTGGCGGGTATTTTTATTGTTGTGCATGGCGCGCTCCGCAACAGGGGACGGGATGTCGGAGGCGATTATCGAAAGGCGCCCGGGCGCGTCATACGCTGCCTTGGAGGCAATTGGCGGATGCTTTGGCAGCGCCGGCCCGGCGCGGCAGTTTGGGTGTAAGACGGCGAGGCTGGCGGGCGCGGTACTTTGGGTGTGGGCCGCAGGGCGGCCTATGGAATGCAGGGTTGGTGCTGGAGTAGCACCGACTTGTGGCGAGGGGGTATCTGTGGGAGCAAGACCTGTAGGAAGTCTGTGGGAGCAAGGCTTGCCCGCGATGAACGATAACCTGTAGGAAGTCTGTGGGAGCAAGGCTTGCCCGCGATGAACGATAACGCGGTTCAGCTGTTCGACCGCGGCGCGGCTATCGCGGGCAAGCCTTGCTCCCACAGGTATCAGAACCGCGGCTTGACGGTCTTCCACTCCGGCCGGTAACGCTGCATCTGCCGCACATCGTCGCGCTGGCGGATGCCGCAACTGAGGAACTGCTCATGCAGCTTGCCCAGTTGATCCCGGTCCAACTCCAGGCCAAGACCAGGCGCCCGGGTGATCTTCACGCAGCCGTCGACAATCGGCAGCTTGCCGCCCTTGATCACTTCTTCATCCGGTTCCTGCCACGGGTAATGGGTGTCACAGGCGTAATCCAGGTTCGGCACCGCGGCCGCCACGTGGGCCATGGCCATGAGGCTGATGCCCAGGTGCGAGTTCGAATGCATCGACACGCCCAGGCCGAAGGTGCTGCACATTTTCGCCAAGGCCTGGGTGTCGCGCAGGCCGCCCCAGTAATGGTGGTCGGCCAACACGATCTGCACGCTGTCCAGCGCCACGCTGCGGCGAAACTCATCGAAATCGGTGACCACCATATTGGTCGCCAGCGGCAGCCCCGTGCGTTTATGCAGCTCGGCCATGCCCTCAAGCCCCGGCGTCGGGTCTTCGTAATACTGCAGGTCATCCCCCAGCAGCTCGGCCATGCGAATCGAGGTTTCCAGGGACCAGTTGCCATTGGGATCGATGCGCAACGGGTAGCCAGGAAACGCCCGTTTCAGGGCCTTGATGCAGGCGACTTCATGCTCCGGATCGAGGGCGCCGGCCTTGAGCTTGATGCTCTTGAAGCCATAGTCCTGGATCATCCGCCGGGCCTGGACAACGATCTGCTCTTCGTTGAGCGCCTCGCCCCAACTGTCGGGCGGGTACGGCGAGTCGATGTGCTCGGCGTACTTGAAAAACAGATACGCACTGAACGGAATCTCGTCACGAATCGCGCCGCCCAGCAGGTCCACCAGCGGCACGTTCAGGTAATGGGCCTGCAAATCCAGGCAAGCCACTTCGAACGCCGAATAGGCATTGCTCACCGCCTTGCTCGCGTGGGAACCCGGCGCCAGTTCGGCACCGGCAACGCTGACCGGTTTCTGCGCGGCGACGGTCGCCTGGACGATAGCCCGCAACTGGTTGAGGTTGAACGGATCCAGGCCGATCAACTGGCTCTGCAACTGCTGCTGGATCGCCAGGGCCGGCGCATCGCCGTAGCTCTCCCCCAGGCCGATGTAACCGTTGTCGCTCTCGATCTCGATGATCGAGCGCAACGCGAACGGTTCATGGATGCCGCTGGCGTTGAGCAAGGGTGGATCGCGAAAAGCGATGGGGGTGACAGTGACGCGTTTGATCTTCATACAGCGGCTCCCGATGGGCCAGGTTTCAAAGCTTGAGAGGTTTGCGACTGATCGGCTTCGACAACGGTTTCAGGCCGGCCGGACAGTGAATTCGGGGTATCGCGCTTCGGTGCGGTGCGGGCGAAAAAGATCACCACGGCGGCGACAAGCGAAGTGGCAGCCAACCCATACAGGCCGCCCTCGATGGAGCCGGTGGTCTGCTCCAGGAAACCGAAGGCCGTCGGCGCGACAAAGCCGCCGAGGTTACCGATGGAGTTGATCAAGGCGATCACCGCCGCCGCGATGCGCGCATCCAGGTAGCCTTGGGGAATCGGCCAGAACAACGCCGACGCCGCCTTGAAACCGATCGCTGCAAAACAGATCGCCACGAAGGCAAAGATTGGCCCGCCCGTGGTGGACATGAACATGCCGAACGCGGCGACCACCAGCGTCACCGCGACCCAGGCCTGTTGGAATTTCCATTTGCCGGCCAGGGCGGCAAAGCCGTACATCGCGATGATGGAAATGATCCATGGAATGGAGTTGAGCAAACCGACCTGGAAATCCCCCAGGTTGCCCATTTTCTTGATCATGCTCGGTAGCCAGAACGTGGCACCGTAGATGGTCAGGGCGATGGAAAAGTAGATGAAACAGAACAGCGCGATCTGCCGGTCGGCCAGCAATTTGAACATCGATGGTTTGACCACCTGGGCCGCTTCCCGGGCCCGTTGCTCTTCGGCGATGGCGGCGATCAATACGGTTTTCTCTTCAGCGCTCAGCCATTTCGCCTGGCTCGGGTGCGACTGCAGCCAGAACCAGACAAACCCGCACAGCACGATGGAGGCGAAACCTTCGATCAGGAACATCCACTGCCAGCCATGCAGGCCCATACCGCTGATGTGCAACAAGGCGCCAGACACCGGGCCGGAAATCACCGAGGCGATGGCCGAGCCGCTGAGGAAGATCGCCATCGCCTTGCCGCGCTCGTTGGCGGGTAGCCATTGGGTGAAGTAGTAGATGATGCCGGGAAAGAACCCCGCCTCCGCAGCTCCGAGGATGAAGCGCAGCACATAGAAACTGGTCTCGCCGCGCACAAAGGCCATGGCCATGGCCGCCGCGCCCCAGGTGAACATGATGCGTGTCAGCCACGCCCGCGCGCCGTAGCGTTGCAACAGCATGTTGGACGGCACTTCAAACAGCGCGTAGCCGACGAAGAACAGCCCGGCACCAAGCCCGTAGGCTGCGGCGCCAATACCCAGGTCGGTTTCCAGGTGACTGCGCACGAAGCCGATGTTGACCCGGTCGATGTAGTTGACGATGAACATCACCACCACCAGCGGCAGGACATGACGTTTGACCTTGGCCGCCGCGAGCGCCAGGGTGCTGTCATGGGTGGAGTCCGTTACGTTATTCAAGAGGTGCCTCCCGATCATTGTTTTTGTGAGGAACGGGACGATGATGGACGCGGCGGATTGTTCCCGTCTAATCTAACTTGGCACTTGATTGATACCTGGATTGAATCAATGTTTGAACTGGCCCAGCTACGCTGCTTCACCACCGTGGCGACCGAACTCAACTTCCGTCGCGCCGCCGAACGCCTGAACATGACCCAGCCACCGCTGAGCCGGCAGATCCAATTGCTGGAGCACCACCTGGGCGTCGAACTGTTCACCCGCAGCACCCGCAGCGTGGCGCTCACTGCTGCCGGCCGGGCGTTTTTCATCGAAGCGCAGAACCTGCTGGAACAGGCGCAACAAGCCGCCATCGCCGCCCGGCGCTTTGCCCAGGGTGACATCGGTTCGGTGACCATCAGCTTCGTCGGCAGCGCGGTGTACGAGTTTCTGCCCAAGGTGATTGCCGAGGCCCGGCTGAAACAGCCCCAGGTCAAAATCGTCCTGGCGGAGATGAACACCTACCAGCAGCATGAAGCCCTGCGCGCCCGGCGCATCGACCTGGGCATCGTCCGCTCGCCACTGCTAGAGACCGGCTATGCCACCGAATGCCTGGTGCGCGAACCCTTCGTGCTGGCGGTGCCTGCCGGACATCCGCTGGCCAGCGCCGAGACCGTGAGCGTCCAGGATCTGGACGCCCAACCGTTCCTCATGTACTCCCACGCCGCCTACCCGCCCTTCAACGAACTGCTCACCGGCATGCTGCGCTCGGCCCGGGTTGCGCCGCAGTTCGTGCAATGGCTGGGGTCGTCGCTGACGATCCTGGCACTGGTCAACGCCGGCATGGGCCTGGCACTGGTGCCGCGTTGCGCCAGCAGCGTGGTGTTCAAGCAGGTAGTGTTTCGCGAGATCGACCTGGGCGAAGGGGTGCAAAGCGAATTGCATCTGGTGTGGCGCGAGGACAACGACAACCCGGCGTTCACCATGTTGCTGGAGGGGATTCGGGGGGCGGTTCGGGAAGGCTTGTGAAGGCGGAGCAACAAGGCCCGTGCGGTTGGCAGTGCCTGACGGAACCCAACGTTCCACCGAGCTTCGCGGACTTAGGTTGTGAGGGCGCTTGCGGCGCCCCCCACAACACTACCTGGCGACTACCCAGGCTTGTGGTTATCCAGTACTCGATTGACCGCTAGCTCACCCAACATGATGACCCGTTGCAGCACCAGCATCGTTTGGCGTCTTGGGCCGTCCGTCAAATCGGTGAGGTCGCTGACCATCACGCTGGCGGATGCCAAGGATTGGCACGCCTCAACGAGCAACGTTTCGTCATCCACCGCTGCGTCGATGGTGAAGATCGTGCTGGGCTTGCGGGGCGGTATCTGCGTTTTCGTCGCCCCGGGGTTCAGGTAGTACTTGAGCGCGCGGTCTGCCGCCTCTTTCAACTTTTCGGGGTCGAGAGAGTCGCCGTAGAGTACCGAATCGATATCCGGGGGGTTGGGAGTTACTTTGAACATAAGTGACAATTCCTACATTGGAGCTGCAACCGTTCTCGACTAAAAGAAGGGTGGCGGCTGTACGCAGGTTAGTCGACCGGTAGGAATTGGTAAAACCCGGCGCGCTCGAGGGCGCCCTGCGCACAACCACCATTTAGTGCAGGAATATAAATAACCTGACTGAACGGTGCTCAAGCACCTTACCAAACCTGATGGGCGACTAAACCCGACCACTGATGGGCAGTGGCAGGTCAACGATAGAGGCCAGGGGCAAAGCGCAAAAGCCGGCGGATTCTGACGCATGCGTAAGTAAGGACGCAAGGTCTCGTAGCCTTTAGAGCGTAATGTGGAATGTATTTAAACGTGTCGAGCTGGATATGTTTATGGCAATTAAACGGGGCGATTTTTCTTCGTTATTTCTTGGGGCTGTATTGGTGTAAATACAGTGCCTTACGGGACGCTTTGGCCTCATCGATATTAAACGAGGTCATGCCGTAGATAATATGTTGGCGGATGCTTTGGGGAATTTTCCTACAGTTGACCGGCTATAAATTGTTGCGTTATCACATGGCACCTTGCCCGATATTTACCTGCGGTTCCTCATAGACCGATTGGACTTTGATCGTTCCCACGCTCTGCGTGGGAATGCATCCCGTGACGCTCTGCGTCACCTTCCAGAAGCGGAACGCGGAGCGTCCCTGGCGACATTCCCACGTGTTCCATGAGAGCTTGCTCCCGCTGGGCTGCGCCTGTAGGTGCTGTGTAGGAGCTGTGTAGGAGCTGACGAGTGCAACGAGGCTGCGATCTTTCCTCTGTCCATTGAGTCCAAAGCGAAAGATCAAGATCAAGATCAAGATCAAGATCAAAAGATCGCAGCCTTCGGCAGCTCCTACACAAGCCCAGCGGGAGCAAGCTCCCTCGCCACATTGTCAGCGCTCTTGAGCCATGCACCCGGCTGGTTTGCCAACATCTCACTCCTAGTTGTACGATGACCGACGAGCACCCATCGCTCGCGCTCCCGATACCTACAAAAATAAGGAAATCCCCATGAAAAAAGCCACATTGGTCATCAGCTTCTTGTGCCTGTTCAGCGGCTACGCAGCGGCAGCCACTTCATCGGCCGAGCAGGAAGTGGCCCAGGCCGTCGACCACCTGACCCAAGCCATGCTGCACAAAGACATCCCACAACTCCAGGCACTGGCTGCCGAGAACCTGACCTACGGCCACTCCAGCGGCAACATCCAGGACAAGAAAGCCTTCATCGCCGACATCGAAACGGGCAAGAGCGCGTTCAAGACCCTGGAAATGAAGAACCAGAAAATCACCCTGTCCGGTGATGTGGCGCTGGTGCGCAACCACTTCTCGGCCCAGGCGCTCAAGGGCACTGAGGTGGTGCCAACGGAAATCGAGAACTTCCAGATCTGGCAGAAGCAGAAGAATGGCAAGTGGCTGCTGATCGGTCGTCAGGCGTTTCGGTTCTGATAGCGGGTTGACCGGGTCCACGAGATATCTGTTTTTGATCGTTCCCACGCTCTGCGTGGGAATGCATCCCGTGACGCTCTGCGTCACACTCCAGAAGCGGAACGCGGAGCGTCCCTGGCGACATTCCCATCAGCCTTAAAAATCACATGACGGTTTGCTCCCCTCACCGGTAGTTTTTTCCCCTCAATCC
This sequence comes from Pseudomonas sp. Root401, assembly GCF_001425105.1. NCBI lineage: Bacteria > Pseudomonadati > Pseudomonadota > Gammaproteobacteria > Pseudomonadales > Pseudomonadaceae > Pseudomonas > Pseudomonas sp. Root401. The sequence goes on from NZ_LMDO01000064.1 coordinate 34,879, forward strand.
GCGGCCCACTGCTCCCGGTACTGCAGCAAAAAATCCACAAAAGCGCGCACCCGCTGCGGTACGTACCGGCCGTGAGGATAGAGCAAGGTGAACGGCCGGGAGCGACCCGCGAAAGGCGCAAGCACCTCCACCAACTGCCCGTTGGCGAGCTCCTGTTCGACGATGAATTTGTAAGTCTGGAACAAACCGGCACCATGCTTGGCCAGTGTCACGCCACCAAGCACATCGTCCGAACAACAGTAACCCCCTTCGCCGAACACCTCCTTCTCCTTGCCCTCGACATTGAACAACCAGGAAATCCGTCGCCCGCTACTGGGCAATTCGAACTGGATGCACTCGTGGTCGTCCAGGTCTTCAAGGGTCTGCGGCGTGCCGGCCTTGTGCAGGTAGTCCGGGGACGCGACCACTACCAGTTTCGCGTCTTCCAGCAACCGGGCGATCATCGACGAGTCGGGTTGGGCTCGCACCCGGATGGCAAGGTCATACCCCTCGGCAACAAAATCGATGTTTCGATTGCTCAGGTGCAGGTCCACAGTCACTTGCGGGTACAGCGCCCGAAAGGCCGGCAGCAATGGCAGGATGCGGTGATGACCGTAGGTGGTGGGCAGGCTGATGCGCAACTGCCCGGACGGCACCGATTGCGCGCCCATCATTTCCTGTTGCGCCTCGACCAGTTGCGTCAACGCCTGGCGGCATTGCTCGAAATAGGTCTTGCCGGCTTCCGTCAGGCGAATGCTGCGGGTGGTGCGCACGAAAAGCCGTGAACCCAGGCGCTCTTCCAGGCGAAAGATCGAGCGGCTCACCGCCGCCGGGGTTACCCCCGCCAACTGCGCCGCCGCCGTGAAGCTGCCCGCCTCCGCCGCCAGGCAAAACAGTTCTATGCTGCCCAACTGCAGGTCTTCGAAATGACGCTTCATGATCCATTACACCGCGTATCAACTGAAGTTTCCAAAGGCCTGTTTATCAGTCTGCGGCATATAAATACAGTGGGCCCTCAACGGCGTGGGATTCTTCCTGCGCACTTTCTCAGCAGCAGGAGTGCAACATGCCTTTCGTCAATGTGCGAATTACCCGAGACGGCGTCACCCGGGAACAGAAAGCCCAGGTGATTTCCGAAATCACCGAAACCCTCCAGCGCGTGTTGGGCAAGGACCCGCACTTGACCCATATCGTGATCGAGGAAGTCGACACCGATAACTGGGGGTACGCGGGGATGACGACGACAGCGTATCGAAGTCTTCCGAAGGAATAACGCTCTGCCCTTTCGAGCCCGGTCCAACTGACCGGGCTTTCTATGTCTACCACCCCAATAACTCTGTGGGAGCGAGCCTGCTCGCGATAGCGGTATGTCAGTCAACATTTGAGTCGGCTGATATGCCGCTATCGCGAGCAGGCTCGCTCCCACAGTGGTTTGTGTTGATCCGATCATTGATTACATGACGTATCAACTCAAGTACCAGAAGCCTTATTTATCAAACCCTGGCGCATCAATACCCTGAGCTCAACCACCGCCAACACAGGCGCACCGGTTCAATTCAATGTGATCAGGAGTCAATCATGAGCCTCAACAAAACCGTCATCATCACCGGCGCTTCCAGCGGGATCGGCCTGGGTTTGGTCAAGGCGTTCCTGGGTCGGGGTTATAACGTGGTGGGCAATGCCCGCTCCCCGTCCGGCCTGGACGCTGCCGCCGCCGAGCTCGGCCACCCGGCCGGTTTCATCGGCGTGGCCGGCGACATCGCTGACCCGGCCACTTCAACCGCCCTCATCAGCCAAGCCGTCGCGGCGTTTGGCGCCGTTGACGGGCTGGTGAACAATGCCGGTTTCTTCCTGCCAAAACCCTTCGTCGAATACAGCCCCCAGGACCTGGACGCGCTACTGGACACCAACCTCAAGGGGCTGGTCTACGCCAGCCAGGCTGCTGCCGCGCACATGATCGGGCGCCAGCAAGGCTTCATCATCAACATTTCAGCCGCCGTGGCCCTGCAACCGAACATCCAGGTGCCGGCAGCACTGCCGGTGTTGATCAAGGGCGGTGTCAACCAGATGACCCGCGCCCTGGCCCTGGAACTGTCGCCCCACAACATCAAGGTCAATGCCGTCGCCCCCGGCATCATCGACACGCCCATGCACGACCCGGCTCACCGCGAATTCCTCGACAACCTGGCGCCGGCCGGTCGCGTGGGCACCGTCGAGGAAATTGCCGAGGCCGTGTTGTACCTGGCGGGCGCCGATTTCACGACTGGCGCGATACTGCCGGTGGACGGTGGGATGAGCACAGGCAAGTGGTAAACAGGCAAGTGGTAAAAAGAAAAACCCCGAAGGCAGGACCTTCGGGGTTTTCATGACGCATTGGATTCAGAGCGTGTAGGAAATACCGGCCTGCACGGTCCGCGGTGCGCCTGGGTAGGCATAGACGTTACCGAATGCGCCTTCTTCGTAGTCGGCGTCGAACAGGTTCTTCAGATCCAGGTTGAGGCGGATCCGCTCGTTGACCTTGTAGTAGCCGAGCAGGTCCACAACCGTGTAGCTGTCCATGGAGAACGCATTCGCCGCCGTCTGGCCGGCCCGTTCATCCACATACTTGGCGCCTAGCCCCAGGCCCAGCCCTTTGAGGCCGCCATCCTGGAACTCATAGACGTTCAACAGGCTGAAGGTGTTCTTGGGCACGTTGAGCAAGCGGGTGCCGGACGGGATATTGCTGTCCTTGGTCACTTCGGCATCCACATAGGCGTAACCACCGATCATGCGCCACTCCGGCGTCAAATTGCCCGCCACGTTCAGGTCGAAACCACGGCTGCGCACTTCGCCGGCGGCCACGCTGAAGGTGGAGTCCACCGGGTCAGTGGTGAGCACGTTACGTTTTTCGATCTGGTACACCGCCGCATCGACGCTCAACTGGCGATCCAGCGCTTCCCACTTGACGCCCATTTCGTAGGACTTGCCCTCTTCCGGCTTGAACCCGCCACCTTCGCGACTGGCACCGCTGTTGGGTTTGAACGATCGGGCAGTGTTGGCGTAGACAGCCACGGTGTCGGTCAAGTCGTAGATCACACCCAGGCGCGGGGTGACGGCGCTGTCGGTGACGTTCCAGTTCCGGCTACCGGGCGGGTTCTGCGGGACAAAACTCTCGTACTCATGCTCGAACCGCTCAAAACGCGCCCCGGCCAACAGCTTCAAGCGCTCAGTCAGCGCCACCTGATCCTGGACGAACACACCAAACGTCTTCAGATTTTCCTGGTCATTTGTGGGCGTGCGCGTCAACGCCGGGCGTGGCTGGCCATACACCGGGTCGAAGATATCGATCGGGTAGGCCCCGACAGCGCCGGAGGAGCGCTGGATAATGGACTGGTAGTCGTAGTCTTCATACTCGATACCCGTCAGCAACGTGTGCTCGAACCCGCCAGTGGAAAAATGCCCGGTGAGGTTGAGCTGAGTGTCGCGGTCGGTCCATTCCAATTTGCGGTAGTTGAAGTTGCGACCCAGGGTACGCCCATCGGCGGCGATGCCATTGCCTTCGATGGCATTGCCCTGCAAGGTGCCGTCGAGCCACTGGGTACCGCCGGCCAGGGTCCAGTCGTCGTTGAGCATGTGCTCGAAACGCACCTGCAGCATGTTGTTGTCGTTATGCAACTTGCCGGCGTCTTTTTCGCCGAAGAACGTATCGCGCGACGCGGTGCCGCGCTGGCCGGCGTAATGGGTCACGCCACGGTCCAGCGGCGCATTGTTGCGCATGAAATCGCCTTCGAAGGTCAGGCGCGTGGTGTCGTTGACCTGCCAGCTCACCACCGGCGCGATGCCGTAGCGCTCGGTCTCGACGTGGTCGCGGAACGTGTCGCCGCCCTCGCCGATCACGTTCAGGCGATAAGCCAGGCGCCCTTCTTCATCCAACGGACCGGAGGCGTCCAGCGTACCGCGACGCATCCCCTGGTCGCTGACCTGGCTGCCCAGGGTCACCGTGCGCTCGGCCAACGGTTGCTTGGACACCACGTTGAAGGTGCCGCCCGGGTCGCCACGGCCATAGAGCATGGTGGCCGGGCCGCGCAGGACTTCCAGCCGCTCGATGGTGTTGGCGTCCGGCATGTTCGGGTAGCCACGGTTGATCGGGAAGCCGTTGCGGTAGAACTCTCCGGTGGTGAAACCGCGTACGGTGAAGGTGGTCAGACCCTGGCCGCCGAAGTTGTTGCCCCGGCCTACCCCGCCAGCGTAATCGAGGGCGTCCTGCAGGCGCGTGGCGCCGAGGTCTTCGACAACGTCGCGAGACACCACGGAAATGGATTGCGGGGTTTCATGGATCGCCGTGTCGGTACGGGTGGCGCTGGCCGAACGGGTGGCGTGATAACCCTTCACCGGGCCCTGTGCTGATTCATAGTTTGAATCACCCACGATATCCGTGGCTTGTAATTCAAGGGAGGCCGGCTTGGCAGGGATTGGCTCTTCGGCCCAGGTAGGAACGGAATAAGCCTGGAGCACACAGAGTGAAACGAGAATCCGACGCATCGATGCACAATCCTAATGGAAACAAGCCACCCACATCGGGAGGCTGACAAAAATGTGTCGCGAAAGATACAGTAACTCATTGTCGTTTGATATCTATTCCCATTAACACTGATGTTTTTTGTGACCGGTCAGTCCGTCATCGCGAGCAAGCTTTGCTCCCACAGAGATCTTCAGTGGGTACAAGTCTTGTGACTGGCCCCGGCCCTCCCCTGTGGGAGCAAAGCTTGCTCGCGATGGCGCCAGAACAATCCCCCCATACCCTATTGGCCCGCCACAATCGACTCCTGCTCCACCCGCTGGAAGAACACCTGCGCACGATGATCCTGGGTATAAGCCACGTTCAACCGCAACCAGTCGCACGCCTCGCCCTGGGGCAGGAACGTCGAGCCTTGGGACAGTTGGATCTGCAGCTCCCGGGCGATCTGCTGCACCCGTTGTGCCGCCAGGCACCGCGGCCTGGCCCAGACGAACAGGCCCCCCATCGGCTCGGCAAATACCTCCCAGTGGGCCGGGTCCAGTTGGCGCAGCGTACTTGCCATCTGCTTGTTCAGGCGCTGGCGCAAGCGCTGGATCAGCTTGCGATAGGCACCGTTGGCCAGCAACGTCGCCACCACGTTTTCAGCCAGCAGCGAACAACCGATGCCGGTAATCATCTTGACTTCGGCCAGGCGCTGGATGATCTCGGGATGGGCGACCACGTAGCCGACGCGCAGCGAACTGGACAGCGTCTTGGAAAAACTCGCCAGGTAGATCACCCGGTCCAGGGCATCCAGGGAGGCCAGGCGTGAGGTCGGACCGTTCTGGAAATCGGCGTAGATATCGTCCTCGATGAGGCGAAAGTCATGGGCCGTTGCCAGTTGCAGCAGACGATAGGCCACGCTCGGCGCCAGGCTGGTGCCGGTGGGGTTCTGGTACATGCTGTTGATGAAGAAATACGAAGGTTTATGCTCGCCGAGAAGCTGTTCCAGGCAGGCGATGTCCGGGCCTTGGGCGGTTCTTGGCACCGCCACGGTCTTGACCCCATGCAGCTTCAGCAGATTGAACAGGTTGTAGTAGCCGGGGCTTTCCACCAGCACCAGGTCACCGGGCTTGAGCAGGGTTCGCACCAGCAGGTCGAGGCCCTGGCTGGCACCTTGGGTGGTGATGATTTGCGCCGGGTCGACGTGAATATCGATCAGGCCCAGGCGCTTTTGAAGTTGCAGGCGCAGATGAGGCGAGCCCAACGGGGTGCTGTAGTTGAACAACGCGTGGTTGTCGCTGCGCACCACTTGGCGGATCGCTTGGCCCAGGTCGGTGTCGTCGCGCCAGGCGTCGGGCAGCCAGCCACACCCCAGCTTGAGCTGCGTCGATTCATTGTCGAACAACCGCCACCGCGCGTTATCCATTTCGGGCTCCGGCTCCACGGGCCGGACCAACTGCTGCGCGACAAAAAAACCCGCGCCGTGCCGGGACTCCAGCACCCCACTGGCGACCAGTTGGTCATAGGCCTTGATCACGCTCGACAGGCTCAGGCCGTTTTCCCGGGCCAGTTGGCGAATCGACGGCATGCGCGCGCCGGGGCGGATGCCATGGGCGTTGATCCAGCCCATGAGGTGCGTCACGAGTTGCCGGATCACGGGCTCGGCAACGTTGCGATCGATCTTCAGGTCCACGGCTGGCACTCTTGGCTAAGTGTTCTCGAATTTTGAGCGAACAGTTAAGCACAAATGGCCTGGGTCTGTTCCTTGTTTGCGCTGTGCCCGGCAGAGATAGTCCCCGGGACTTCATGCACACCCTTTAAGGAACCCCCTTGAACCCATCCCATCGACATTCCTGGGGACTGGCTTTCGGCCTTTGCCTGATCACCCTTGCGGTCAACCTGCAGGCGCCGCTGTACACCACCTACGCGCAGTTGTCCGGCTACGGGGCCGGCGCCACGGCGGTGGCGTTTTCCGGTTATGTGCTGGGCGTACTGCCGGTCCTACTGGCGTTCGGCGGGCTGGCCGACCGGGTGGGACGCAAACCGTTGATCCTCGTCGCGCTCGGGCTGTCGATGCTGGCGACGCTGGTGACACTGCTCTGGCCGAGCCTGGAAGCGCTAGGTGTGGCGCGCCTGATGATGGGGGTGGGCACGGGGCTGGCCTCGGCCACGTCGACCGCCTATATGGCCGAGCTCATGGCAACCCGCGATCCCCGCTCGCCGGCCAACCGGGTCACCGCCAGCACTTCCCTGGGCTTTGGCCTGGGCGCGGCGTTGACCAGTCTGTTCCTGTTCGTCCATCACAGCGCCACGCCCGGCAGCTTCTGGTTGCAGCTGATGTTGGCTGCCATCGCGATCGTCGTGGTCTGGCGGTTACCGGACCCGGCGCTGAAGATCAAAGACGCACCGCTGCTGCGCCTGCCGTTGTTTCCCGCTGGCAGCCTGCCCTATAGTTTTTCCATGCTGCTGGCCTGGGCGACCTCGGGCCTGGTCATCGCCATATTGCCGTCAGTGCTGGCGACCCACGACTTGCAGCGTTGGTCTGGCCTGTCGACCTTCACGGTCATCAGTTGCGGCTTGCTCTTCCAACCCTGGGTTCGACGCATGCAACCGGCCAGGGCCACGGGCTTGGGCCTGTTGATCCTGCCCGCGAGCTACGTTTTGCTGGCCTGGGGCGCGAGCGCCGGCTCCCTGCTCGCCGTGTTGCTCGGAGCACTGGGCGCCAGCAGCGCTTGCTACGGTTTCCTGTACCTGGGCGGGTTGTCAGCCGTCACGGCCATGGCCGGCACGGAAAAGGCCCGGGTCAGCGCCGGGTTCTTCCTGTTCGCCTATGTCGGATTCAGCATCCCGGTGGTGGTGACCGGGTTGCTGGCTGACGCTTTCGGTGCTGACGTGGCGTTGATCGTGTTCGGCCTGGCACTGCTGGCGGGGGCGTCTATCACCGGATGGCGCATCGTCCGGACAAACGCTTATGTGAGCCACCCGTCCCACGGCTGACCCAAACCCTTTGCCAAGGAACTGCGTAGGAACTGCGTAGGAGCTGTGTAGGAGCTGTGTAGGAGCTGTGTAGGAGCTGTCGAGTGCAACGAGGCTGCGATCTTTCCCCAGACACTTGAATCTCAAGCGAAAGATCAAAAGATCGCAGGCTTCGCCAGCTCCTACAGCGCCTCCCCGGACACCGCGCCCGGAAAAGTCGTATACCATATCCCCACCTAAGCCGAACGACCCGCCGCCGTGACTTTATCCAAGTTCAACCTGCCTGACCTGGGCAACACCCCTTCCACCTCGGAAATCATCACCCGCCACCTGCGCGATGCCATTGTGGCCGGGCACTTTGCAGAGGACGAGCCCATTCGCCAGGATGACATCGCCCGGCAGTTCAACGTCAGCAAGATCCCCGTTCGCGAAGCCCTCAAGCGTCTGGAGGCCGAGGGCCTGGTGATGTTCCAGCGCAATCGCGGGGCGATGGTGACGCGCATTTCCGAGGCGGAGCTGGCGCAGATGTTCGAGGTGCGGATGCTGCTGGAAGACAAAGTACTGCGCCTGGCGATTCCCAACATGACCGAAGCCACCTTCGCCCGTGCCGAAAGCATCTGCCGGGAGTTCGTCGGTGAAGACGACGTCGGGCGCTGGGCCGAGCTGAACTGGCAACTGCATGCCTGCCTCTACGAACCGGCGCAACGGCCCTTCATGGTGGGTTTGATCCGCTCGGTCCATGACAAGCTGGAGCGCTACTTGCGCATGCAGATGAGCCTTTCGGCGGGCAAGGAACGCGCCGATCACGAGCACCGGGAAATCATCAAGGCCTGCCGCGCCGGTGACGTCGAGCGCGCCGTGATGCTACTGGACGAACACATCGCCGGCGTCTGCGAGACCTTGTTCAAGTTCCTGCCTTCCAGCCATTGATGGATCGGCCCTGTGCCGATTTCGTCATCGGCGACAGATAAAACCATCAAGCCGTCGCCCCCCGGCGCGGGCCACGCTTGCCGTCACTCATCTGAACGGACGTGGCCCTCCCATGAAACGCATCACCGTGATCGATTCCCATACCGGCGGCGAACCGACCCGACTGGTCACCGACGGTTTTCCTGACCTGGGCCAGGGCAGCATGGCCGAGCGCAAGCAACGCCTGGCCACGGAACACGACGCCTGGCGCAGCGCCTGCGTGCTGGAACCGCGGGGCAGCGATGTGCTGGTGGGGGCGCTGCTCTGTGAGCCGGTGGACCCGAGCGCCTGTGCCGGCGTGATCTTTTTCAATAACAGCGGCTACCTGGGCATGTGCGGCCACGGCACCATCGGCCTGGTGGCGTCACTGGCCCACCTGGGCAGGATCGGCCCCGGCGTGCACAGCATCGAGACCCCAGTGGGCACGGTACAGGCAACCTTGCACGAAGACCGCTCGGTCAGCGTGCGCAACGTGCCGGCCTACCGTTACCGCAAGGCGCTGGCCCTGGAGGTGCCTGGCATCGGCCAGGTGGTGGGCGACGTGGCCTGGGGCGGCAACTGGTTTTTCCTGATCGCCGACCATGGCCAACGCGTGGCCGGCGATAATCTCGACGCCTTGACCGCCTACACCTACGCCGTGCAGCAAGCCTTGGAACAACAGGGTGTTCGCGGCGAGGACGGCGGCCTGATCGACCACATCGAACTGTTTGCCGACGACCCGCAAGCCGACAGCCGCAACTTCGTGCTCTGCCCGGGCAAGGCCTATGACCGCTCCCCTTGCGGCACCGGCACCAGCGCCAAACTGGCGTGCCTGGCGGCCGATGGAAAACTGCAACCCGGGCAGATCTGGCGCCAGGCCAGTGTCATTGGCAGTGAGTTCGAGGGTTCCTACGAGCACTCGGGCGAGCGCATCGTGCCGACCATTCGCGGTCGCGCCTACATCAGCGCCGAAACCACACTGATCATCGAAGCGGATGACCCATTCGCCTGGGGCATTCGTCCGTGAGCGAGGGCCATGTCGCCGACGTGATCATCATTGGCGCAGGCATCATCGGTGCGGCCTGTGCCCAGGCGTTGGCCCGACGCAACATCAACGTGTTGGTGCTGGACGCCGGTTGGCACGGCGCCACGGCGGCCGGCATGGGGCACCTGCTGGTGCTGGATGACAACCCGGCGGAACTGGCCCTCAGTCAATATTCCCTGCAGCGCTGGCGCGAGCTGGCCCCGTCCCTGCCCGACGGCTGCGCCTGGCGCAACAACGGCACCTTGTGGCTCGCAGCCAATGCCGAAGAAATGGCGGTGGCCCACAGCAAGTACCTGAACCTGCTGGCCCACGGTGAAGCATGCGAATTGATCGGCCACGCCGCGCTGCATCAGCGTGAACCCGAGCTGCGCCCGGGGCTGGAAGGTGGGCTGCTGATCAAGGGCGACGGCATCCTCTACGCCCCGGCGGCCGCGCGCTGGATGCTCGACGCGCCGAACATTCGCCAGCAACGGGCACAGGTCAGCGAAGTCGACGGCGCTCGCGTGCGCCTCAATGACGGTCGCTGGTTGAGCGCCGAAGCGGTGATTCTCGCCAATGGCATCCAGGCCACTGAATTGTGCCCGGAACTGCCGATCGTGCCGAAGAAGGGCCACCTGCTGATCACCGACCGCTACCCCGCTACCGTCACCCACACCCTGGTGGAACTGGGCTACGTCACCAGCGCCCATAACGCCAGCGGACCGTCGGTGGCGTGCAATATCCAGCCGCGCCCGACCGGGCAATTGTTCATCGGTGCCTCGCGGCAGTTCGGCACCGTCGACCCGCAGGTGGAAGGCTGGATGCTGGCGAAAATGCTCAAGCGCGCCGTCGAATACTTGCCAGGATTGGCGCATCTGAACGGCATCAGGGCCTGGACCGGTTTTCGCGCAGCGAGCCCCGACGGCTTACCGCTGGTGGGCCAACATCCACAGCGCCAAGGGTTGTGGCTGGCGGTAGGTCACGAAGGCCTGGGCGTCACAACGGCGCCGGCAACGGCCGACCTGCTCGTCGCGCAACTGTTCGACGAAACCCCACCACTGGCCGCGCAGCCTTACCTGCCGCAGCGTTTTCTGGGAGAACCGACCCATGCCTGAAGCCCGACACACATCCCCTGTGGCGAGGGAGCTAGCTCGCGCAGGACTCTGTAGGAGCTGGCGAAGCCTGCGATCTTTTGATCTTTCGCTTGAGATTCCAGCTATCAGGAAAAAGATCGCAGCCTCGCTCCGCTCGACAGCTCCTACAGGCCCAGCGCGAGCTTGCTCCCTCGCCACAGGTTTTGGGTGTGCTCCTGACATCCACTTAGCCAAGGAGTATTGGAGCCATGCCTGACTTGTTTTTGGACGGCCGCCCACTGTACGTCGCCAACGGCACCAGCGTCGCGGCGGCATTGGCGTTGGGCGCGGATGGTTGCAGTCGCACCTCGGTCAGCGGCCAGCGCCGTGCGCCGTTGTGCGGCATGGGTATCTGCCAGGAGTGCCGGGTACTGATCGACGGCCGTCGACGCCTGGCCTGCCAGACCCTGTGCCACGACGGCATGCAGGTGCAGACCCGCCCATGAACGAAACCACCGACCTGCTGATCATCGGCGCCGGCCCCGCTGGCATGGCCGCCGCCCTCGCCGCAGCCAGCAGCGACGCGCGCATCGTGTTGCTGGACGACAACCCGCTGCCCGGCGGGCAGATCTGGCGTGACGGCCCCCAGGCCAACCTGCCCAGCGCCGCCCGACGCCTGCGCGAGCAACTGCACACCTGCGCCAACGTACGCTGCCATGCGGGTACTCGCGTGATCGCCTGCGCGGCGGATAAAACCTTGCTGGTGGAAGATGCCGAGCGCGGCTGGCAGATCAGCTACGAACGCTTGATCCTCTGCACCGGTGCCCGTGAGCTGCTGCTGCCGTTTCCCGGCTGGACACTTCCCGGCGTGACCGGCGCCGGCGGGTTGCAGGCGCTGATCAAAGGGGGCTTGCCGGTGCGTGGCGAACGGCTGGTCATCGCCGGCAGCGGCCCCTTGCTGTTGGCCAGCGCCGCCACCGCGAAGCATCAAGGCGCACAGGTGTTGCGTATCGCCGAGCAGGCTCGTCGCACCGCTGTTGGCGGTTTCGCCGCGCAACTGCCGCGCTGGCCGGGGAAGTTTTTCCAATCGTTCAATCTGTTCGACCGGCACTACCGTACCGACACCCATGTGGTGGAAGCACTCGGTCGGGAACGGCTGGAGGGCGTGCGTCTGCATCAACAAGGCAAGACAATTGAATTGGCCTGCGACCGGCTCGCCTGTGGCTTCGGGCTCATTCCCAATACCCAACTGGGCCAGGCCCTGGGCTGCGCGGTTGAAGACCAGGCGCTGGCGGTTGACGCCTGGCAAGCGACCACTCGCCATGAACATTACGCGGCAGGCGAATGCACCGGTTTTGGCGGCAGCGAACTGGCGCTGGTGGAAGGCGCCATCGCCGGCCATGCCGCCGTCGGCGACACCGAAGCCGCCCAGCAGCTGTGGCCGCGCCGCGCACGCTGGCAGGGTTTCGCCGGGGCATTGAACAAAGCCTTCGCCCTCGATCCACGGCTCAAGACCCTGGCCCGCAACGACACCCTGATCTGCCGCTGCGAAGACGTGCCATATGGCGAACTGGTCGGCCACGAAAACTGGCGCGAAGCGAAACTGGCAAGCCGCTGCGGCATGGGCGCCTGCCAGGGCCGAGTGTGCGGCGCCGCCCTGGAACACCTGTTCGACTGGACACCACCGACACCCCGCCCGCCTTTCAGCCCGGCGCGAATCGAAACCTTGCTGGACCTGGAAGAAACCCCGCCCACCTGAACCCGACACACATCCCACTCAGACCTGCATAGTCATACAACCTGCACTCACCGCATACCCTGTGGGAGCTGAGCTTGCTCGCGATAGCGGTGGGTCAGTTGGTAGAGATGCTGCCTGTGCCGCCGTCATCGCGAGCAAGCTCGGCTCCCACAGGGGATTGTCATAACCCCCAGATCTGTGAACACACCGGAATCCTGTGGGAGCGAGCCTGCTCGCGATGGCGGCGTGACAGACAGCACATTTTCGACTGACACTGCGCCATAGCTCCCACAAAAAAAGACGCCGCCGGCCATGTACCCCTCGCTCACTTCCCTAGCCCCCTGCGACCTCGACACCCTGCTGCGCAGCCTGCAACCCATCGCCCCGCTGTTGGACACCCTCGCGGACGTGGTGTTTTTCATCAAGGACAAGCAGGCCCGCTACGCCTTCGTCAACCAGACCCTGGCCCGCCGCTGCGGTTTCAAACACAGCGGCGACCTGCTCGGTCTCACCGCCGAACAAGTGTTCCCCGAGCACTTCGGTCCGCTGTACACCGAACAGGACCGCCGGGTACTGGCCAGCGGGCGGGAGTTGGCCGACCAGCTCGAACTGCATTTGTACTACGGCAACCAACCCGTCTGGTGCCTGACCCACAAGCTCGCCCTGCACGATCCAAACGGTCAGATCGTCGGCCTGGCCGGCATTTCCCGCGACCTGCAACTGCCGCAATCGAGCCATCCGGCGTTCCACAAACTGGCGGCGGTGGACGCCCATATCAAGCAGCACTTCGCCCGCCCCATCAGCCTTGCCGAGCTGACCGCCATTGCCGAATTATCGGTGGCGCAACTGGAGCGGCACTGCAAACGCATCTTCCAACTCACGCCGCGGCAGATGATTCACAAGGCAAGGCTGGAAGAAGCCTCACGGCTGTTACTCGACAAAGACCTGCCGATCACCGAGATCGCCCTGCGCTGCGGTTACACCGACCACAGCGCCTTCAGCCGCCAGTTCCGGGCCCTGACCAGCCTGTCGCCCAGCCAATATCGCGAGAATCAGCGCTGACCTTTGTTCCCTGATGGGGCGTCGGGCCCCGTGGCTGCTCCCATCTGTAACACCCGCGACAACGTAGCGCCCTGCCCATAATGCGTCATCACCAGTCGGGAAAGCCTCTAGATCAGCCCTCCAGTGGCATTACTGCGCCCCAAGCGGAAACGGGCATGCCGATTGCTTATCTAATATCGTATACGAAATCCTCAATACGATATCTCACCGCATTTATTCGACAGCGAGGCATTTATGAAAAACCCTGCATTGGCCGTAGCCCTCAGCGTTGTCCTCACCCCGCTTTTCATCGCCCCCGCCCACGCCGACAAGCTCGATGACATCATCGGCTCCGGCAAGCTGCGTTGCGCCGTGACCCTGGACTTTCCCCCGATGGGTTTTCGCGACGAAAGCAACAAACCGGCGGGCTTCGACGTGGACTATTGCCACGACCTGGCGAAGGTCCTTGGTGTAGATGCCGAAGTGGTGGAAACCCCATTCTCCGACCGAATCCCCGCGCTGCTGTCCGGCCGCGCCGATGTCATCGTCGCCTCCACCTCCGACACCTTGGAGCGGGCCAAGACCGTGGGCCTGACCGTGCCCTACTTCGCCTTCCAGATGGTCGTGCTGACCCGCGACAACACCGGCATCAACAGCTACGCCGACCTCAAGGGCAAAGCCCTGGGCAACACCAGCAGCACCTACGAAGCCATCGCCCTGGAGAAGGACCAGAAGAGTTGGGGCAGTGGCAGCTTCCGCGCCTACCAGTCGCAGAACGACACCTTGCTGGCCGTCGCCCAGGGGCACATCGACGCCACCGTGGTGACCAACACCGTGGCCGCCGCGACCATCAAGTCGGGCAAGTACAAGGGCCTGAAGATCGCCGGTGACGCGCCCTACGTCATCGACTACGTGTCCCTCGGCGCCAAGCGCAGCGAATACGGTTTGCTCAACTACCTCAACCTGTTCGTCAACCAGCAGGTGCGCACGGGTCGCTACAAGGAACTGTTCGTCAAATGGGTCGGCACCGACATCCCGCCGGCCAACCTGACCGTTCCCCAGGTCTACTACTGAGGATCGGCGCATGCCAAGCACGCCTGTCCGTGTGAAAGGCCGCAGCCTGGTGGAGGGTGCCGCCCAGGGCGCCCTGCTGTTCGCCGACGTGGGGCTGAGTTTCTGGGGCGGGGTCGATCCAGCCAGCGGTGAAATCATCGACCGCCACCATCCCTTGAGTGGTCAACGCCTGGCCGGGCGCGTGCTGGCGATCCCCAGCGGACGCGGCTCCTGCACCGGCAGCAGCGTCTTGATGGAACTGATCAGCAACGGCCACGCACCGGCAGCCCTGGTGCTCGCCGAAGCCGATGAAATCCTGACCCTGGGCGTGCTGGTAGCGCAGGTGATTTTCCAACGCTCGCTGCCGGTGGTGTGCGTGGGGCACGAGGCCTTCAATGGGCTGCGCGGCCAGGGTTTCGTGCGCCTGGAAGGCGACGTCCTGACACTGTCTGGCCGGCCGCCAAACGACGGTTGGCAAGGTTCTGACGTAGCGCCGCAGCTGCCCACGTCCTCGAGCCTGGCCCTGAGCGAACAGGACCGGGCATTGCTCGACGGCGCTCACGGCAAGGCTGCCCAAGTGGCAATGCAAATCGTGCTGCGCATGGCCGAGATCCAGGGCGCCACGCAACTGCTGGACGTGACCCAGGCCCACATCGACGGCTGCATCTACACCGGCCCGGCCAGCCTGCGCTTTGCCGAACAACTGGTGCAGTGGGGGGCGAAGGTTCGCGTGCCCACCACCCTCAACTCCATTTCCGTGGACCAGCGGCGCTGGCGGGAACTGGGGGTCGATCCGGCCCTGGGTGAACCGGCCAGTGCCCTGGGCGATGCCTACATGGCGATGGGCGCGCAACTGAGTTTCACCTGCGCCCCCTACCTGCTGGACACCGCGCCCAAGGCCGGCGAACAAATCGTCTGGGCCGAATCCAACGCGGTGGTCTACGCCAACAGCGTGCTGGGGGCGCGCACGCAGAAGTATCCGGACTTCCTCGATATCTGCATCGCCTTGTGCGGACGGGCACCGTTGACCGGCTGCCACCTCGACGACCCGCGCAAGGCCCGGCTGATCGTCGACGTACCGGCGCTGGGTCACGTGGACGACAGTTTCTATCCGCTGCTGGGTTATCACATCGGCAGCCTGGCGGGCCGGCGCATCCCGCTGATACGTGGGCTGGAACATGCCGCCCCCACCCTGGACGACCTCAAGGCCTTTGGCGCCGCGTTCGCCACCACCAGCGCCGCGCCGTTGTTCCACATCGCCGGGGTAACGCCGGAAGCCCTCGACCCTGCCGATGTCCTGGAGAGCGACGTCACCTTGCCGCAGGAAAGCGTCGATGCCGCCGGCCTGCTTGCCAGTTGGCGCGAGCTCAACAGCGCCCGGGACAACTGGGTGGACGTGGTGTCCCTGGGTAACCCGCATTTCTCCCTCAGCGAATTCGCCGCCCTCGCGACCTTGTGCACGGGCCGGGTCAAGCATCCGTATGTGGTGCTGGCGATCACCTGCGGCCGGACAGTGCTGGAGCAGGCCCGCAAAGCCGGGTATCTGGCCGCCATCGAGACCTTCGGCGCGGTGCTGGTGACCGATACCTGCTGGTGCATGCTGGGCGAACCGGTGATTCCGCCCCACGCCACCACGCTGATGACCAACTCCGGTAAATACGCCCACTACGCACCCGGCCTGGTCGGGCGTGGGGTGCACTTTGCCGCCCTCGCCGAATGCGTCGAGGCCGCCTGCACCGCCTCGACCCGCGGCCAGCCGCCGACATGGCTGCAACCCATCGCCCGCAGGGGGAGCCCGACTCATGTTTGACTACAGCTTCCAATGGCGTCCGGCCTTGCGCGCCCTGCCCGACATGCTCGCCGGGGCCTGGGTAACGTTCGAGACGGCCGCGCTGTCGATGATTTTCGGCGTGCTGATCGCCCTGGTGCTGACGGTGATGCGCCAGGCCCCGAATCGCTTGCTGCGGGGCGTGGGCAATGGCTGGGTGTCCATCGCCCGCAACACGCCCTCGCTGTTCCAGATCTACATTCTCTACTTCGGCCTCGGCTCCCTCGGGCTGCACGTCAGTTCCTGGCTGGCCTTGCTGGCCGGGATCACCTTCAACAACGCCGGCTACCTGGCGGAAAACTTTCGCGGCGGCCTCAAGGCCGTACCCGGTACGCAAATGCGCGCCGCCCGCTCCCTGGGGATGAGCGCCTTCCAGGCGTACCGGATGATCATCGTCCCACAACTGTTGCGCATCGTGTTCTACCCGTTGACCAACCAGATGGTCTGGGCGGTGCTGATGACATCCCTGGGCGTGGTCGTCGGCCTGAACAACGACCTCACCGGTGTCACCCAGGAATACAACGTCAAGACCTTCCGCACCTTCGAATACTTCGCCCTCGCGGCGCTGCTGTATTACCTGATCGCCAAGCTGATCGTCGGGTTGGCCCGGCTGTTGTCCTGGCGGTTGTTTCGTTATTGAGGAGCGTGGGTCATGTTTTCTACAAGCCTCAGCGTCAACGACCTGCTGTATTTGCTCGAGGGGGCCTGGGTCACGCTGCAACTGACCGTCTGGTCGATCCTTTTGGGCACCCTGGCCGGGTTGCTGTTCGGCCTGTTGCGGGCGTTGTTGCCACGGGCCAGCCTGCCGTTGGCCTGGTTGCTGGACGTGTTTCGCAGCGTGCCGCTGCTGATCCAGTTCGTGCTGTTCAACTCGCTCAAGAGCATCGCCGGCCTGAACCTCAGCGCCTTTGCCGTCGGTTGCATCGTCCTCGGCGTCTACGCCGCGGCTTACTTCACCGAGATCGTCCGCGGTGGCGTGCTGGCGGTGCCGTTGAGCACCCGTCGGGCCAGTCGGTCACTGGGCCTGAGCTATGTGCAGGACCTGCGGTTCATCGTCCTGCCGATCGCCACGCGGGTGGCCTTTCCCGGCTGGCTGAACCTGGTGCTGGGCGTGATGAAAGACACCGCCCTGGTGATGTGGATCGGCATTGTCGAATTGCTGCGGGCATCGCAAACCATCGTCACGCGCATTCAGGAACCCCTGCTGGTGCTGTGCATCGCGGGCCTCATTTACTACGTCATGAGCCTGGTGGTCGCCCGCCTCGGCGCACGCCTGGAAAGAAGGTGGCAGGAAAATGATTGAGATCGAAAACGTGCACAAATCCTTCGGTGACCTGGAAGTGGTCAAGGGTGTGAGCCTGACCGTGGACAAGGGCGAAGTGGTGTCGATCATCGGCGGTTCCGGCTCCGGCAAGTCGACCCTGCTGATGTGCATCAACGGCCTGGAACCGATCCAGAAAGGCAGCATCCGCGTGGACGGCATCGAGGTTCATGACCGCGCCACCGACCTCAATCGCCTGCGGCAGAAGATCGGCATCGTGTTCCAGCAATGGAACGCCTTCCCCCACCTGACCGTGCTGGAAAACGTGATGCTGGCGCCGCGCAAAGTGTTGGGCAAAAGCAGGCAGGAGGCCGAAGCACTGGCGGTGCAACAGCTTGAGCATGTGGGCCTGGGGGACAAGCTCAAGGCCTTCCCCGGCAAGCTTTCCGGCGGCCAGCAGCAACGGATGGCCATCGCCCGGGCGCTGGCCATGTCGCCGGACTACATGCTCTTCGACGAAGCCACCTCGGCCCTGGACCCGCAACTGGTGGGCGAAGTGCTGGACACCATGCGCATGCTCGCCGAAGACGGCATGACCATGGTGCTGGTGACCCACGAGATCCGCTTCGCCCGGGACGTGTCCGACCGCGTGGCGTTCTTTTGCAATGGCCGGGTCCATGAGATCGGGCCGCCGGACCAGGTGATTGGCAATCCGGTGCAGCCGGAGACGGCGGCTTTTCTCAAGTCGGTGAAATAGCCGATGGCCCCTTCGCGAGCAAGCTCGCTCCCACACTATTTCGGGTGCACCACAAAACCCTTTGTGGGAGCAAGGCTTACCCGCGATGAGGCCCGACCAGACAACACAAGGATTGATCCATGCGCTCATCAAAAATCATCCATGTAGTCAGCTGCCACGCCGAAGGCGAAGTCGGCGACGTGATCGTCGGCGGCGTCGCCCCACCGCCCGGCGCCACCGTGTGGGAACAGTCACGCTGGATCGCCCAGGACCAGACCCTGCGCAACTTCGTCCTCAACGAGCCCCGCGGTGGTGTGTTCCGCCACGTCAACCTGCTGGTGCCAGCCAAGGACCCGCGGGCGCAAATGGCCTGGATCATCATGGAGCCGGCCGATACCCCGCCGATGTCCGGCTCCAACTCGTTGTGCGTCGCCACCGTGCTGCTGGACAGCGGCATCCTGCCAATGACCGAGCCCCAGACCCGCTTGGTGCTCGAAGCCCCGGGCGGCCTGATCGAAGCGGTGGCCGACTGCCGCGACGGCAAGGTGCAACGGGTCGAGATCAAGAACGTGCCCTCCTTCGCCGACCGCCTCGATGCCTGGATCGAAGTCGAGGGCCTGGGCTCGTTGCAGGTGGACACGGCGTATGGTGGCGACAGCTTTGTCATCGTCGACGCCCAGCGCTTGGGCTTTGCCATCCGTCCTGACGAAGCCGCCGAACTGGTGGCCGTGGGCTTGAAGATCACCCGCGCCGCCAACGAACAACTGGGCTTCGTGCATCCGTTGAACCCCGACTGGTCGCACATCTCGTTCTGCCAGATCGCCGCGCCCATCGTCCATGAAAACGGCATCGCCACCGGCGCCAACGCCGTGGTGATCCAGCCCGGCAAGATCGACCGCTCGCCCACCGGCACCGGCTGCTCGGCACGCATGGCGGTGCTGCAGGCCAAGGGCTTGATGCAGGTCGGCGAGCGTTTTATCGGCCGCTCGATCATCGGTTCCGAATTCCACTGCCGCATCGATTCGCTGACCGACGTGGCCGGACGCCCGGCGATTTATCCGTGCATCGCCGGACGGGCATGGATCACCGGGACGCATCAGTTGTTGCTCGACCCGGCCGATCCGTGGCCCGAGGGCTATCGGCTTTCGGATACCTGGCCGGGTGCATGATTTTTTGAACTGGCGTCGCCTCTGTGGGAGCAAGGCTTGCCCGCGATGAAAATGACTCGGTCTTCCGGGAAACCGAGGCGCCTGCATCGCGAGCAAGCTTTGCTCCCACAGGAGATTTGTTGTGAATCCAACTTTACTTGCGTATACGAAATACCATAACCGGAGACAACCCATGAGCAAACGCATCAACTGGAGCGGCGTCTTCCCCGCCGTCACCACCCAATTCAACGATGACTTTTCCATCAACCTGGAAAAAACCCACCAAGTGATTTCCAACGTCATTCGTGACGGCGTTTCCGGCCTGGTGGTCTGCGGGTCGGTGGGGGAAAACACTTCCTTAAGCGCCGAGGAAAAAATCGCCGTGACCGAAGTCGCGGTAGACGCCTCCCGTGGCCGCGTGCCGGTGATCTGCGGCGTGGCCGAGTTCACCAGCGTGCAAGCCGCCAAGGTTGCCAACGCGGTGCGCAAGGTCGGCGTCGACGGGGTGATGCTGATGCCGGCGCTGGTCTACGGCTCCAAGCCCTTCGAGACCGCCGAGCATTTCCGCTACGTGGCCCGGCACGCCGACGTGCCGCTGATGGTCTACAACAACCCGCCGATCTACAAGAATGACGTGACACCGGACATCCTGATTTCCCTGGCCGATTGCGACAACGTGGTGTGTTTCAAGGATTCCTCCGGCGACACCCGGCGCTTTATCGACGTGCGCAACGAAGTCGGCGACCGTTTTGTGTTGTTCGCAGGCCTCGATGACGTGGTGCTGGAAAGCCTCGCCGTGGGGGCCGAAGGTTGGGTCTCGGGCATGTCCAACGTGTTCCCCCAGGAAGGCGAGACCATTTTCCGCCTGGCCCGCGCCGGGCGCTTCGCCGAAGCGATGCCAATCTATGAATGGCTGATGCCGATCCTGCACCTGGACGCCCGCGCCGACCTGGTGCAATGCATCAAGCTGTGCGAAGCCATCGCCGGCCGTGGCAGCGCCCTCACCCGCCCACCGCGCCTGGCCCTGCCGGAAGCGGACCGGGTGTATGTGGAGCAGATCATGGCCAAGGCCCTGGCCAATCGGCCGGTGTTGCCGGATGTGGGGCTTTAACCCAAGGGCATGGCGCTAACTGGCGGTGATTGCGCCGCCGCTATCGCGAGCAAGCTCGCTCCCACAGGGACCAAGGTGCAAGGAGGATTTGCAGCTCATACAAAATCCCTTGTGGGAGCGAGCTTGCTCGCGATAGCGGTCTGCCAGAGCCGGCTATGCTGGATGTGAGTCCCCATCGCGAGCAGGCTCGCTCCCACACTGTCTTGACGAGGCTTCCCATGAATTATTTCCTGGTCCAGGCCCTGAACAACCGATGGGCCAACCACAGGCTGCTCAGCGCTTGCGCGCGGTTGAGCGAGGCTGACTACGCGGCGCCGCGCACGGGGTTCTTCCCGTCCATCCAAGCCACGCTTTGCCACATCCTGGAAGTGGACCGCTATTACCTCACTGCCCTGGAAGGCGACCGCGATGGCCAGGTAAAGGACTTTTCCGAAACCCTGGCCTTTGCCCAACTGAAGCAAAGCCAAACCCAGACCGATCAGCGGCTGGTGGCGTTTTGCGAAGCGCTGCGGGAAGACGACCTCGCCCGCTCCGTCGACCTGGTGCGCGCCGACGGTGTGGTGCGCGAACGAATCGACCGGCTGCTGTTGCACCTGTTCGAACATCAGATCCATCATCGTGGACAGGTCCACAGCATGCTCAGCGCCACCCACGTCGCGCCGCCACAACTCGATGAGTTTTTTCTCGACTGCGACCGACCGTTTCGCAAGAACGAGGACCAACTGCTTCAATTGGATGAACGGCGGGTCTGGCGCCAATACCAGCCTGGTTGAACCGACCACCCAAAGGAGACCTTGCCATGAACTTCATGCTTCGTAGCATCGGTTTGGCGTTGATGCTGATCACCACGGCGGCACTCGCCCACCACGGCTGGAGCGAATACGACGCCAGCAATCCCCTGACGCTCGAAGGCACGATAAAGGAAGCCGGCTATTCCCATCCCCATGGCTACGTACGCCTGCAAACCACCGACAAAACCTGGACCGTCGTGCTGGCCCCGCCGTCACGCATGGAAAATCGGGGCCTGAGCAAAGACATGCTCAAAGCGGGTAACCGCGCCAGCGTGGTCGGCTATGCAAACCGCAACAAACCCGACGAGTTACGCGCCGAACGCATCACCATCGACGACAAGACCACCGAGTTGCGCTGATGCAGGCCTCCCAGGCAGGCTCAGCCCAAGGCTGGATGGACCGGCTGAGCGATTCGTCCCTGGCGTTGGCCATGCGCAGCGAGTTGTGGCTCTATCCCCTGGTGGAAGTGGTGCACATTATCGGCTTTTCGATATTGGTCGGCGCGGTGGTGATGTTCGACCTGCGCCTCCTCGGGCTGTCCAAGGGCATCGCCGTGACCGCACTGGCCCGCCACCTGCTGCCCTGGGCCGTTGCGGCCCTGCTATTGATCGTGCCTGCCGGGTTGATGATGTTCAGTGCGCATCCCCACGACTTCGCCGGCAACAACGTCTTCATCCTCAAGCTCTGCCTGATCGCGGCGGCGGGCCTCAACGCCCTGCTGTTCCACGTTGGAACCTACCGTTCAGTCGAGCAATGGGACACCGGTCACAAGGCGCCCGGTCTGGCCAGAATTCAAGCTCTGGTGTCCATGGCACTATGGATCTCGGTCATTCTCTGCGGTCGATTGCTGGCCTATACCTGAACTACACCTGAAAAAAATGCGATGGCCGCTGCCGGCCACCGCCAAATCGCCCACGTCAGGCGCTCTCAGATCCGTGCGGGAGACACGATGATCTTCACGTTGTGCTCCTTGTTGTTGACCAACTCCTCGAAGCCCTGCCCGACGATCTCCTCCAACTGGATGCGCCCGGTCACCAGCGGCGAGATATCCAGGCGTCCGTCGGCGATGAAGGCAATCACATCGGCGAACTCACCGTTGTAGGCCAGCGCGCCCAGCACTTGCTTCTCCGTGGAGACCAGCTCAAAGAAGTTGAACTCGCTCGGTTCCTCGAAGATTCCCACCAACACACACTTGCCGGCCTTGCGGATCAGGTCGATGGCCAGTTTGGCGGTGTGCTTGTTGCCGATGCATTCGAAACTGACATCGGCCCCCAGGCCACCGGTCAGGCGGCGGACTTCGGCCAGGGCGTCGCATTCGTTCGGATCTATCACATGGCTGGCCCCGACTTCCAGGGCCTTGGCCTTGCGCGCACCAGACATTTCCAGGGCAATCACCTGGGCCGCGCCGGCGGCCTTGGCGCACATGATGGTGCACAGGCCGATGGTCCCGGCACCGACCACCACCACGTTCTGGCCCAGCAGGCTGCCGGCCTTTTTCACCGCATGCATGCCCACCGCCAATGGCTCGATCAACGCACCGGCCTCGGCCGGGAAATCGGCGGGCAGTTTGTAGAGCAGGTTGGCCGGTACGTTGACCAGTTCGGCGAACGCACCGTTGTTCATCAGCCCGGTGAAGGCCAGGTTCTCGCAAATGTTGTAGAGCCCGTGAGTGCAGTAATAGCAGGTGCCGCAGTGCTGGCAGGCGTCCGCCGCCACTGGCTCGCCGACAGTGAAGCCTTCGACGCCCGCACCCAGTTCGACGATCTCGCCGCAGAACTCATGGCCGAGGATGCACTGGCCCTTGATCCCGGTCAGCGGGTGTGGCGCGTCCACCGGAATGAACACTGGCCCGGCCACGTATTCATGCAGGTCGGAGCCGCAGATACCGCACCATTGCACGCGGATCTGCACCCAACCGGCGGGCGGCGAAATCGGCAGTGGCACGTCTTCGACGCGGATGTCGTTGCGGCCATGCCAGACGGCGGCGCGCATGCTGCGGGTCGGCTTGATTGAAACGTTCATAACGTTGCCTCCAGAATTTTGTAGGGACGACGACGCCTGTCGCCGCCCGCTTGATCAGTGCTGCTCGATGAAGCCGAGGATCAGCCGGTTGACCTGCTCGGCCGCTTCCATTTGCACCATGTGGCCCTGGCCGGACAGCACCTCGACCTGGGCACTCAGCCCCTCGCTGTGGGCCGCCGGGATGATGGCGTCGTCACTGCCCCAGATCACCAGGGTCGGTACATGGCCGGCCTGCACCACTTCGCGCAAGTCCATCTGTTGGCGGCCGTCGGCGAACAGCGTCGTTGACAGTTGCTGCAGCGCCGCGTCCACGCCCTCCAGGCGCTTGTACTTGAGCATGTCGTCGAGCATCTGGCGGTTGACCAGTTCGGCATTGGAAAACAGCTGCACCAGTTGCGGCTTGAGGGCGTTGCGGTTGGCCGCTTCGACAAACCCTTGCAGGTAGCTGCCGTTGATCTGCGCGCCCAGCCCGGCGCTGCCGATCAAGGTCAGCGACCGGACTCGCTGGGGCATCAGGCGTGCGGCGTTAAGCGACACCGCCCCACCCATTGAATGCCCCACCAGATGCACAGCGTTGATGTCCAGGTGATCGAGCAAGGCCAGCACCACGCCGCTCAATTCGTCCAGATCGCCGCGTTGCAGGGCTTTCGAAGATTCGCCGTGGCCCGGCAGGTCCAGCGCAATGACTCGACGCCCAGCCGCCAACGCCTCATGGTTGAACAACCAGTTGTTCAGGTCGCCGCCGAAACCATGCACCAGCAACAACGGCGTACCGCCCTCGCCCCGCTCGAAATAGCGGATCACCCGGCCGTCCAACTCGATTTTCTGCGGTTTCGGCCCGCTGTCTTCGTCGGCCGCATCGCCGGGCACAAAGGTCGATTGGAACTGCTCGATGACCGCATCGATATCGGCATCGCTGGCTTCGCCGTCGACCACGATGCCGAGCAAGGCGCCGACCGCCAGGGTTTCATCCTGGCGGGCGATCTGGCGACGCAGGATGCCGGAAAACGGTGCCTCGACGCTGCTGGAGATCTTGTCGGTCTCCACGTCCATCACTTCATCGCCCTTGGTGATGGCCTGGCCCTCCTCCTTGAGCCAGGCATCGACCCGGCCCTCGGTCATCGACAGGCCCCACTTGGGCATGGTCAGGGTATGAATCTGGCTCATCAGCGCTTGCTCCACTCGATCACGTTGAGCACGGCTTGTTCGATCTTCGCCGCGTCAGGGATGTACAGGTCTTCCAGCGAATCGGAGAACGGCACCGGGGTGTGCGGCGCGGTGACCATTTCAATCGGCGCCTTGAGCGCGCCAAAGGCTTTTTGCGCCACCAGCGCCGAAATATCGGTGGCCATGGAACAGCGTGGGTTGGCCTCATCGATCACCACCAGGCGCCCGGTCTTCTCGACACTTTCCAGGATGCTGTCCTCGTCCAATGGGCTGGTGGTGCGCAGGTCGATGACTTCGCAGTCGATGCCACGCCCGGCCAGGCTGCGCGCCGCGTCCATCGCGGTGTTGACGGTGCGCCCGTAGGACACGAGGGTCACGTCCTTGCCGTCACGCAGGAAGTTGGCCTCGCCAAAGGGAATGGTGTAGAGCTCTTCCGGCACCTCGCCCTGCATGCTGTAGAGCAACTTGTGCTCGCAGAAAATCACCGGGTCGTTGTCGCGGATCGCCTGGATCAGCAGGCCCTTGGCGTCGTAAGGCGACGATGGGCAGACCACTTTCAGTCCCGGAATGTGCGTCCACAACGACGTGAGCATCTGCGAATGCTGGGCGGCGGCGCGCAGGCCGGCGCCGACCATGGTGCGGATCACCAGGGGCGTGGAGGCCTTGCCGCCGAACATGTAGCGAAACTTCGCCGCCTGGTTGAGGATCTGGTCCAGGCAGCACCCGGCAAAGTCGACGAACATCAGTTCGCACACCGGGCGCACGCCGCAGGTGGCGGCCCCGACCGCCGCGCCGACGTAACCGATTTCCGACAGCGGCGTGTCCAGCACGCGTCCGGGGAACTGGTCGTAAAGCCCCTTGGTAACGCCGAGCACGCCGCCCCAGGCGTCGTTTTCACCGGGTGCGCCAGCGCCACCGGCCACGTCCTCACCCATGATGAAGACGCTGGAGTCGCGGCGCATTTCCTGGGCCAGGGCCTCGTTGATTGCCTGCTGATAGCTGATTTTTCTCGCCATGATGGGATTCTCTATTGTTGTTATTCAGGAGGGCGTTCAGGGATAGCTGACGTAGACGTCGGTCAGCAGGTCCGCCGCGGTGGGCTTGGGATCGGATTTGGCCTTGTTCACGGCGTTTTCAATCAGCATGTCCACTTCCTTGTCGATCTGGTCCAACTGCTCGACGGTGAGCAAGCCGGCCCGGGTGGTGCGCTCGCGGAACTGCATCAAGCAATCCTGGTTCTCGCGAAAATGCTTGACCTCGTCGGGCGCCCGATAGGTTTGGGCGTCGCCCTCGAAGTGGCCGTAGTAGCGGGTCAGCTTGACCTCGATCAGCGACGGCCCTTCCCCGGCACGGGCGCGTTCGACGGCGGCCCCGGCGGCCTCATGCACGGCAAAGAAGTCAAAACCGTCCACCGTCACCCCGGGCATGCCGAACCCGGCCGCACGGTCGGCGATGTGATCGCAGGCCACCGACCAATTGGAGGCGGTGGCTTCGGCGTAGCCATTGTTTTCGGCGATGAACAGGCACGGCAGGTTCCACACCGAGGCCATGTTCATGGCTTCGAACACCGCGCCCTCGTTGGAGCCGCCGTCGCCGAAAAACACCACGGCGACGCTGTCGGTGCCCTTGAGCCGGGCCGCCAGCGCGGCGCCGACCACCAGCGGCGCGCCGGCACCGACAATGCCGTTGGCACCGAGCATGCCCTTCTCGAAATCGGCGATGTGCATCGAACCGCCCTTGCCTTGGCAGACGCCGGTTTTCTTGCCATAGATCTCGGCCATCATCCCGTAGACATCCACGCCCTTGGCGATGCAATGGCCGTGACCACGGTGGTTGGACGCGATGCAATCGTCATCGCCCAGGTGGGCCATGACGCCGGCGGCCGAGGCTTCTTCGCCGGCATACAGGTGGACGAAACCGGGAATCTCGCCGGTAGCGAACTCCACGTGCAGGCGCTCTTCGAAGGCGCGGATGGTGCGCATCACCTGGTAGGCGTGCAGCAGTTGATCGTGGGTGAGCGGTGTCGACATTTTTATTCTCCTGGGGTGTCTTCTTGAAGATTCAGAGGGTGTTGCGGGTGTTCGCGGCCGATGGCCAGCAAACGCTGTTGCGCGGCGTAGGCCAGCACCGCGTTGACGTCGATGCTCAGCGGGCCGCCGGCATCGAGGGTGACCGTGGGCCGGTCCTGCGCGTTGAATTCGATTTCCCGCTCGCCATCCAGGGCCAGGGTGCCGCTGGAGAGCGACAGGCCGTGGGCGACGCCAGGTTCCAGGGGCCCGGCAGCGAGCACGCCACAGCCTTGCAGTAGCCCTGGCGCGAGCGGCACCAGCAGCGCTTCGGGGGATTGCGGGTCCAGGCGCATCCAGGCGCCACCCGGTGCCTGGCGCGACACCGGAAACCACAAGCCGCACAGCGCCGACAGGCCAATGGATTGCGGTTCGGCGAAGGTCACGAAGACTTCAGCCAGGTCCTGTGCGCGACTGATCGCCCGGGCGCCGACAAAGCGCAGCGGCGACACGGCGACGTCCACCAGGGCGACTTCGCGCAAGCCACGTCCGGCATCACAGACCAACAAGCGTTTGTTGCGGCGCAAGCCGATCGAGTCCGGGATCCGGCCACTGGCGTACAACCCTCCGGCCAAGCCGGCACTGGTGGCCTCGCGCAGTTCGGGAAAGGCGTTGTTGGTGCCGGTGGACAGGGTCAGCAACGGGATGTCCCCCACTTCGGCGGCCACCGCCTTGTGGGTGCCGTCGCCGCCAAGCACGGCGATCAACGCCACCTCGCGCTCGGCCATCAGGCGTGCGGCCCGGCGGGTGTCTTCGACGGTCTGGCGCAGGGTCAGGTCGAGGAACTCCAGGGCCGGCCAGTGGCTGCTGCGGGCCTGGCGGCTGTGGCTGTTCTTCAGCACGGCGGCGGCCATGCCAATCATGTCGGTGGGCATCAACACCTGTTCGATGCCGGTGGCGCCGAAAGCGGCCAGCAGGCGCTGGATCACCGAGACCTTGTCAGTGCTGGAAAACAGCCCGGCATTGGCGGTCAGGCGCCGCACATCACGGCCCGATGCGGGGTTGGCGATGATGCCCACGGTCAGTGGCCGGCGACTCATGACGCCACCGTGGAGGGGGCAGGCACACGGCCTGGGCAGGAAACCATAGACACCTCGTTGTTATTATTGGATGACCCGTCGAGCGGGCCCCAGAGGTAGAGCAAGGGCGGTGCCAGTTGTGAAAAAAACCTGCTCAAAGCCCGGGCCAGAGCGCCCCCCATGGGATTTTCGATGAAGCGAACCGAGCCCCGGTGAGACGCCCCATGTCAGCCTGCACGAGGTTTCGGCGAGACGCTGAGACGTGGCGTCTCACACCGCCCGAAGAACCCGTCGAGCTTGTCTGCACCCGGCGAACGGCGCTTAATGTGCGCACAACGATAAGAAGCTGAATCGGAGGCCTCTATGCTTTCCGCTCACTCCCGGGCGCACGTGGATTGCGTCAGCCGCGTGGTGAAAAACGCGAACCAATTGCCACAACTGCCCGTCCCGGACCTGATCCTCGACTCCTGGCGCCGGTCCATGGAGCAACATCACCTGGACCCCGGTTCGCTGCAGGGCCCGCGCATCCTGTCCCAGGACGTGCTCAAGCAATGCCGTGAGCGCTCCGAGCTGTTCCTCAATATCGCCAGCGAAGAAGTGGCCCGCCTCCATGGCCGGGTCCGCGATGCCGACTACTGCGTGCTGCTGACCGATGCCCAGGGCCAGACCATCGACTATCGGGTGGAAACCACGATTCGCAATGACTGCCGCAAGGCCGGGCTGTACCTGGGCACCTGTTGGTCGGAGGGCGAGGAAGGCACCTGCGGCGTGGCGGCAGTGCTCACGGCCAAGGCCCCGGTAACGGTGCACAAGCGCGACCATTTCCGGGCGGCGTTCATTGGCCTGACCTGCTCCGCCGCACCGGTCTTCGATCCCCAGGGCGAATTGCTCGGGGTGCTGGACGTCTCGGCGGTGCGCTCGCCGGATGATCGGCGCTCGCAGCACCTGATCCGGCAAATGGTGGTGCAGAGCGCCCGGGAGATCGAACAGGCGTTTTTCATGAGCAGCGCCCAGGGTTACTGGGTGCTGCGGGCCCATCGCAACGCCGGCTACGTCGACAGCCAGCCGGACTTCCTGTTCGCCTGGGACGACGACGGTTGCCTGCAAGCCTTGAACCCGGCCGCCCGCCAGTACCTGCTGCAACATTACGGGCAGTTGCCGCAACACATCGGCCAGGTGTTCAACCAGCAGTTGCTGCACCGTGCCCGGGACGAAAGCCTCTGCTCGCTCGACCACGCCATGCACGGGCGCTTGAGCGCGCCGCGCCAGCGGGCCAGTTCACGTTCGCGGGTGGCGATGACCCCGTTGGAGATCGATCCACGCCTGGCCGACAGCCTGCGCCTGGCGGTGCGGGTGAAAGATCGCAACCTGCCGGTGCTGATCCAGGGCGAAACCGGTTCCGGCAAGGAAGTGTTCGCCCGTCAGTTACACCAGGCCAGCCAGCGCCGTGATCGCCCTTTCGTGGCGTTGAACTGCGCCGCCATTCCCGAAAGCCTGATCGAGAGCGAACTGTTCGGCTACGTCGCCGGCGCCTTCACCGGCGCCTCGGCCAAGGGCATGCAGGGCCTGTTGCAACAGGCCGATGGCGGCACCTTGTTCCTGGATGAAATCGGCGACATGCCGCTGGCCTTGCAGACCCGCCTGCTACGCGTATTGGCCGAGGGTGAAGTGGCGCCGCTGGGCGCGTCCCGCCGCAAGGCCGTGGACATCCAGGTGATCTGCGCCACCCACCGCGACCTGGAGACCCTGGTGGCCGCCGGCGAGTTTCGCGAGGATTTGTATTTCCGCCTGGGTGGCGCGCGCTTCCAACTGCCACCGTTGCGCGAACGCAGCGACCGGCTGGCGTTGATCAATCGAATTCTTGCCGAGGAGTCGGCGCTGTGCGGGGCAACCGTGCAATTGAGCAGCGCGGCCCTGGAATGCCTGCTCGGCTATCACTGGCCGGGCAATGTGCGCCAGCTGCGCCATGTGCTGCGTTATGCGTGCGCGGTGTGCGAAGCCAGTGTGGTCCAGCTCAGCCACCTGCCCGAGTCAATGCACCGCGTGGACGCCACCGACCACGGACCGGAACCGAGCGCCAGCCCGGAACGCCAGGCACTGCTCGATGCCTTGGTGCGCCACCGTTGGAAACCCACCGCAGCCGCCCGGGCCCTGGGCATTTCCCGGGCGACCCTGTATCGACGGGTAAACCTGCATGGCATCGAAATGCCAGGCCGCAGCCCAGCCTGAGGGCCTATCGTCGCGCCAACTCATGACGCACACATTGTTCGTAGTAGGTCTGCTTGACCGCGACCGGCTTGAGACGCGAGGCGCTGTTGTAGGTCTGCTCGGTAATGCCCAGGGCAGTCATGCGCATCCAGGGCCGGGGAAACTTGCGCACTTGCAGCTTCTTGCGCGCGCCGTACAGGCTGACGCCGGAAAGCTTCGACGCCTGCGCCCCTGCCGCGATGTCCGAACCCCAGCGGCACACCGACTGTTGGTTTTGCGTCAGCGCCCTGGCCTGGGCCTCAAGCGAAACGGCGGCCAGGAGAAACGTCGCCACGACCCACATAGAAATACGCATAGGTTTGTCGCCCAACTTTCTGAAAGGAAAGAAGTTTGACCTTATGTAACTGAGCAAGGGGCCAGCATTTTCACGCCATTCTCGAATCCGCATGCACTCCTGTGACGAAGGAGCTTGCTCCCGCTGGGTTTGTGTAGGAGCTGCCGAAGGCTGCGATCTTTTGATCTTTTGATCTTTCGCTTGAGACTCAAGTGTCTGGGGAAAGATCGCAGCCTCGTTGCACTCGACAGAGCGGGAGCAAGCTCCCTCGCCCGGGGGTCATTGGCCCGCCTTCGCCTCCTGCAGCAGTTGCTGGATCACCTGCTCCTGCTCGCCATAGCGTCCTTCGCCAAAATGGCTGTAGCGCACCTGCCCCTTGGCATCGATGAAGTAATGAGCCGGCCAGTACTGATTGTTGAAGGCGCGCCAGATCGCATACTGATTGTCGATCGCCACCGGGTAGTGGATGTCCAGCTTGCGCACCTGCTCGCGCACGTTGTCGATGATTTTCTCGTAGCCGTACTCCGGGGTGTGGACACCGATCACCACCAGCCCGTCCTTTTCATACTTCTTCGCCCAACCGTTCACATAGGGCAAGGTGTGCTGGCAGTTGATGCAGTCGTAGGTCCAGAAGTCCACCAGCACCACCTTGCCCTTGAGTGATTCGCTGCTCAGCGGGGGCGAGTTCAGCCATTGCACCGCGCCGTCCAACGCAGGCATGGCGCCCTGGGATTCGAGGGCCGGCATGGAACTTGCGCCAGCCTTGCTCACCACATAGTCGATGGCCTTGGGCACGTTCTCCAGCAGGCTTTTTTCCAGGCTGGCCGATTGTTGGGAGGAAGTCGCCGCCAACAAGCGGTCATCCGCCCCGGTGCCAATCGCCACGGCCGCCAGCAACACCACAGCTCCCGTTCCCCGGCGCAGCCAGGTGGTGATCGGCAGCGAGAGTTTCAGGCGTCCGACCAGTCCACGCCCGGCCAGGATCAGCGTGCCCAGGGACAAGGCACTGCCCAGGCCGTAGGCGAGCAGCAGCAGGCTGGTTTGTGCGCTGGCGCCTTGCAGCATGGCCCCGGTCAGGATCACCCCGAGTATCGGTCCGGCGCACGGTGCCCAGAGCAGCCCGGTGGCGACCCCGATCAGCACTGAAGCCACAGGCCCGGCCATCCGCCCGGCGCCGGCGTCCAGGCGATTGCCCAGGCTGACCAGCGGCCGCGCCAGCCAAGTGCCGACCCGACTGAAGATCAGCGACAAGGCAAACACCACCATCACCACCAAGGCCACTTGGCGGCCGACGCTGCTGGCACGCAGCACCCACTCGCTGCTGACCACCGCCAGGCTGGAGACCAGGGCAAACGTCAGCACCATGCCACCAAGGGTCAGCAGCACCGAGCCACGGGAGCGATCGGCCCGGGCAAACAGAAACGGCACCACCGGAAGAATGCAGGGGCTGAGGATCGTCAGGATCCCGCCGAGAAAAGCGATCAGAAGCATGGCAACACCTCAATATAAAAGGCTGACGTAGAACTTGTGGCGAGGGAGCTTGCTCCCGCTGGGCTTGTGTAGGAGCTGCCGAAGGCTCGGGCCGCGTTCGGACGATCTTTTGATCTTTCGCTTGGGACTCAAGTGTCTGGGGAAAGATCGCAGCCTCGTTGCACTCGTCAGCTCCTACACAGCTCCTACACAGCTCCTACACAGTTCCTACGCCCCAGCGGGAGCAAGCTCCCTCGCCACAAAAGCAGATCAATTCTGGTTGCTGCAGTTGTCGGAAAGCTTGCGATAGTCCAGCGCCTGCTTGTGGCCTGCCGAATCCAGGTAGGTCATCTGGGCGTTGACCACGCCGCAGGTCGGGTTGGCGTCTTCGCTAAGGGACAGCACCTTCTGGATGTCCAGGTGGGTGCCGTAGGTGTAGGTCTGCGCTTGCACGTTGCTTTCGGCCCGGGCCGACAGGGTGCAAATGTTCAGTGCAGCGAAGAGGCAGGCGGCGTAGATGGCTTTGCTGTTCATGGCGATTCCTCGATTCAATGGTTTTATCTGCCGAGGCCTGTGGTGTTGCCTCGATGGACGCCATTGAATGCCGCGCAGGTATCACGCCTGTATCGAGCCAGGTGGCTTTTTGCATCGCTGTGTATCCGTCGCGCGCCAGATACACTGCAATACAAACCGCCGCGAGCCGTACCGGCCGGCGCCTGTAGACTGCTCACAACGAAACGCCGAGGAGCTGGACACCATGGATCATGTCGATCACGTGTTGATAGTGGATGACGATCGCGAGATCAGAGAGCTGGTTGGCAACTACCTGAAAAAGAACGGCCTGCGCACCACTGTCGTTGCCGATGGCCGGCAAATGCGCGCCTTCCTGGAAACCACCCCGGTGGACCTGATCGTGCTGGACATCATGATGCCCGGCGACGACGGCCTGGTGCTGTGCCGGGAGCTGCGTGCCGGCAAGCACAAGGCCACGCCGGTACTGATGCTCACCGCGCGCAACGACGAAACGGACCGCATCATCGGCCTGGAAATGGGCGCCGACGATTACCTGGTCAAGCCCTTCGCCGCCCGGGAGCTGCTGGCGCGCATCAACGCCGTGCTGCGCCGCACCCGCATGCTGCCGCCCAATCTGGTGGTCACCGAGAGCGGTCGCCTGCTGGCATTCGGGCGCTGGCGCCTGGACACCACCGCCCGCCACCTGCTGGACACCGACGGCACCATGGTTGCCTTGAGCGGTGCCGAATATCGTTTGTTGCGGGTCTTCCTCGACCATCCGCAACGGGTGCTCAACCGCGACCAGCTGCTTAACCTGACCCAGGGCCGGGATGCCGACCTGTTCGATCGCTCCATCGACCTGCTGGTCAGCCGCCTGCGCCAGCGCCTGCTCGATGATGCCCGGGAGCCGGCCTACATCAAGACAGTGCGCAGCGAAGGCTACGTGTTCTCGCTGCCGGTGGAGATCCTCGAGGCCTCGGTATGAGCCTGCCGCTGCGCTGGCCGCGTACGCTGGCTTCGAGGCTGTCGCTGATCTTCCTGATTGGCCTGATCCTGGCCCAGGGGCTGTCCTTCGGCGTCCAGTACTACGAGCGCTACCAGAGCGCCAAGTCGACCATGCTCGGCAACCTGGAAACCGACGTCTCGACCTCCGTCGCCATTCTGGACCGCCTGCCTGCCGCCGAACGCCAGGCCTGGCTGCCGAAACTCGCCCGGCGCAACTATGGCTACCTGCTCGACGAAGGCCAGCCCGGGCAACCGATGGATCTTGCCGACGCGCCGATCTCGGTCAGTTCGATCCAGGAAGCCATCGGCCAGGCCTATGGCCTGACCTTCAAGCAGATTCCCGGGCCGAAAATGCACTATCAGGTGCACCTGCGCCTGGGCGACGGCAGCCCGCTGATCATCGATGTACGCCCGGCGATGACGCCCCTCTCCCCCTGGCTGCCGATGGTGTTGCTGGGGCAGTTGGCGCTGTTGATCGGCTGCACCTGGCTGGCCGTGCGCCTCGCCGTCGGCCCACTGACCCGGCTGGCCGAGGCAGTGGAAACCCTCGACCCGAACGCCCACAGCGTACGCCTGGACGAGAAAGGCCCGACCGAAGTGGTGCATGCCGCCAAAGCGTTCAACGCCATGCAGGACCGCATCGCCGCCTACCTCAAGGAGCGCATGCAGTTGCTGGCGGCGATTTCCCACGACTTGCAGACCCCCATCACGCGCATGAAGCTGCGCGCCGAATTCATGGACGAGGGGATCGAGAAGGACAAGCTGTGGAGCGACTTGAGCGAAATGGAGCACCTGGTGCGTGAAGGCGTGGCCTATGCCCGCAGCATCCACGGTGCCACCGAGGCCAGTTGCCGGATCAGCCTGGATGCGTTCCTCGACAGCCTGGCGTTCGACTACCAGGACACGGGCAAGGACGTGCAATTGACCGGGAAAAACGCCGCGGTCATCGACACCCGTCCCCATGCCCTGCGGCGGGTGCTGGTCAATCTGGTGGACAACGCCCTGAAGTTCGGTGGCGCGGCGCAGATCCATGTGCAAATCGCCGACAACGGGCAATTGGCGATCCAGGTACTGGACCGCGGCCCCGGGATCAACGAGCAGGAACTGGCCGAAGTGCTCAAGCCGTTCTACCGGGTGGAAAGCTCGCGCAACCGGGAAACCGGCGGCACCGGCCTGGGCTTGGCCATCGCCCAGCAACTGGCGATCGCCATGGGCGGCTCACTGACCCTGAGCAACCGCAACGGCGGCGGCCTGTGCGCCGAGTTGCGCCTGGCATTCGCAAGCTGACACGGCCCTTGTGGGAGCGGGCTTGCTCGCGATGGCGGCCTTACGGTTAAGCAGGATTTTTGGATTGAGTACATATCCATTGCTGCGGTAACGGCTGCTTAGGGTTCCGCCCTGACGGCGGGTCACTTTCGAAAAGCGTGTACGGACCGGACACATGGTTGACGGGGCGCCCGAGATCAACGTCCACCGCGAGGCGGCCTTATAGCCGACCTGGCTCTCCCGGTCGTACACCCATCAGATCTGTTTGAGCAGGACCTGTGGGAGCAAAGCTTGCTCGCGAAGACGGCTGCACATTCAACACAAATATTGATGCCTTACCCAATCCCCCTGTGGGAGCGAGCCTGCTCGCGATGGCGGTGTGTCTGCCAGCATCTGTTCAACTGACCTGACGCCATCGCGAGCAAGCTCGCTCCCACAGGGGCTGGGTGTTGGATTTGGAGGCGATTTGTATGCCAGTGTGTCTGCGGATGATCGGCATACACAAACTTGCACAATGCTGCGTGGCGGACACACCCCGCTTACACCTGCTTGAAAGACTCCCCCGTGTTCCCGGCTGCTGTCACGGCCGGGTCTCACCATCCACGGAGCCTTTACATGCCTAACGCAACTGCATCCCCCTTTCGTTATCAGGGCTGGTCGCTCTTCAGCCTGCTCGCCGCCCTGGTGCTGTTGATGACCGGGTTGATCCTGGTGCTCAACCCGGACCTGACCGAAGGCGTGCGCAGTGCCATTCGCGCCACGGCGCGTTCGTCTTTTATCTTGTTCCTGCTGGCCTTCACCGCCTCGGCATTCGCAGTGCTGGTGCCCTCGCCCCTGAGCCGGTCCCTGGTGCGCGAACGGCGCTTCATCGGGCTGGCCTTTGCGTTTTCCCATCTGGTCCATGCCGTGCTGATCTACAGCTATGGCCAGCTCAATCCCGAGTTCTGGCCCGGCCGCACCACCCTTGGCAACGTGCCTGGCACGGTGGGCTACGTGTTCATCCTGCTGCTGGCCCTGACCTCGTTCAAAAGCACCACCCGCCTGATCGGTTTCAAGGCCTGGAAGCGCCTGCATGTCACCGGCATGTGGGTGCTGGCGGCGATCTTTGCCTATTCCAACTTCAAACGCATCCCCATGAGCGCCTGGTATGTGCTGCCCTTCGGCCTGATCTGCGCCGCCACCGCCATCGGCCTGGTGGGCAAGCTGGCCCAGGCCACCCAGCGACGCCAACGACCGCAACACGCGACTGGCCTGTAGGAGCTGTCGAGCGAAGCGAGGCTGCGATCTTTTGATCTTTCGCTTGAGACTCAAGTGTCTGGGGAAAGATCGCAGCCTCGCTTCGCTCGACAGCTCCTACACAGCTCGTACATAGCGCCTGCGCCACAGCGCCTTGGCGTTGAAAAAATCGAAACCTTGGACGGCGAGCACTGGTCAAGTCCTGTATGAACGTCAACCGCTGCACGTCGCGCCAAGCGACGGCGGCCTGAAGCGAGGGACAGGCATGAGCATGACCGTCGGTGATTTTCTGGTGGAACGTCTTTACGAATGGGGGGTTCGCCGTATCTATGGCTATCCGGGTGATGGCATCAACGGCGTCTTTGGCGCCTTGAACCGCGCCCAGGGAAAAATCCGCTTCATCCAGGCCCGCCACGAGGAAATGGCCGCATTCATGGCCTGCGCCCACGCCAAGTTCACCGGTGAGCTGGGCGTCTGCATCGCCACCTCCGGGCCCGGCGCGTCCCACTTGGTGACCGGTCTCTACGACGCGCGGATGGACCACATGCCAGTGCTCGCCATCAGCGGCCAGCAGGCGCGCGCCGCGCTGGGCGGGCATTACCAGCAGGAACTGGACCTGGTCAGCCTGTTCAAGGACGTGGCCGGGGCATTCGTGCAGCAAGCCAGTGTGCCCGCCCAGGTCCGCCACCTGCTGGACCGCGCCGTACGCACGGCGGTGGGCGAGCGCCGGGTCACGGCGTTGATCCTGCCAAACGATCTCCAAGATATGGAGTACACCGCACCACGCCACAAACACGGTACGGTTCACTCCGGCGTCGGTTACCGCAAGCCCAGCGTCGTTCCCTACGAAGAGGACCTGCGCAAGGCCGCCGAGGTCCTCAATGCCGGCAAGAAAGTCGCCATCCTGGTCGGTGCCGGAGCGCTGCACGCCAGCGACGAAGTGATCGCCCTCGCCGAGAAGCTCGGCGCCGGCGTGGCCAAGGCGCTGCTGGGCAAGGCCGCCGTGACGGATGACCTGCCCTGGGTCACGGGTACCATCGGCCTGCTCGGCACTGAGCCCAGCGACAACCTGATGGCCGGCTGCGACACCCTGCTGATGATCGGCTCCGGCTTCCCCTACGCCGAGTTCCTGCCACCTGAAGGCCAGGCCCGGGGCGTGCAGATCGACATTCAGGCGGACATGCTCAGCCTGCGTTATCCCATGGAAGTCAACCTGCACGGCGATAGCGTCGATACCTTGCGCGCCCTGCTGCCGCTGATCGAAGAAAAAACCGACCGTGCCTGGCGCAAGAAGATCGAGCATTGGCGCGAACGCTGGGAGCGGACCCTGGAAAAACGCGCCCGGGTCAGCGCCAAGCCGATCAATCCGCAGCGGGTCACCTTCGAACTGTCGCCGCGGCTGCCGGAGCACG
Source organism: Pseudomonas sp. Root401 (assembly GCF_001425105.1). Lineage (NCBI taxonomy): Bacteria > Pseudomonadati > Pseudomonadota > Gammaproteobacteria > Pseudomonadales > Pseudomonadaceae > Pseudomonas > Pseudomonas sp. Root401. The sequence continues at coordinate 71,784 of NZ_LMDO01000064.1, forward strand.
CCATCATCACCTGCGATTCCGGCTCCTGCGCCAACTGGTACGCCCGGGATATCAAGATCCGGCGCGGCATGATGTGTTCGCTGTCCGGTGGCCTGGCGTCGATGGGCGCGGCCGTGCCCTATGCCATCGCGGCGAAGTTCTGCCATCCGCAGCGGCCGGTGATCGCCCTGGTGGGTGATGGCGCCATGCAGATGAACAACATGGCCGAGCTGATCACCGTCGCCAAATACTGGCGCACCTGGGCCAATGGCACCTGGATCTGCGCGGTATTCAACAATCGGGATCTGAACCAGGTCACCTGGGAACAGCGGGTCATGGAGGGCGATCCGAAATTCGCCGCCTCCCAGGACATCCCCGATGTGCCCTACCACCTGTTCGCCGAATCCATTGGCTTGAAGGGCATCCTGGTGCTGCACGAGGACGACGTGGCCACGGCCTGGGAAACCGCGCTGGCGGCGGATCGTCCGGTGCTGATCGAGTTTCGCACCGACCCCGACGTGCCACCGCTGCCGCCGCACATCAAGCTGGAACAGGCGAAAAAGTTTGCCTCGACCCTGCTCCAGGGCGACCCGAACGAGCGAGGCATCGTGGTGGAGACCGCCAAGCAGGTATTGAGCAGCCTGCTGCCGGGCCAGCGCACGGATAAAGAGTGAGGCACGACGCGATATGCCAATCGTTGAGCTGCATCGTCGCTATGAACGGTCCCTGCTCCTGGCTTTCTGCGTGGTGTGGGGGTGGCTGGCCATTGCGCCGGTAAAACGCAGCGACTGGCTGGCGGAGAACTTGCTGGTCGTTGTGTTGATGGTCGTGCTGGTGACCGTTCATCGGCGATTCAGCTTTTCCCGACTGTCCGCGACGCTGTTGTTCGTGTTCCTTTGCATCCATGAAGTCGGCGCCCACTACACTTATGCCAAGGTGCCTTACAACCAGTGGTGGCAGGCCCTGACAGGGGGCCAGTCGCTTGATCAGTTCATGGGTTTCCAACGCAACCAATTCGACCGGCTGGTGCATTTCAGCTATGGCCTGCTGCTCGCCTATCCGCTGCGCGAGGCCTTGCTTCGGGTTGCGCCAGCAACGGGGTTCAGGGGTTATTTCCTGGCCTGGAGCCTGATTCTCGCGTCGTCGGCGATTTATGAAATCATCGAATGGCTGGGCGGCGCCTACATCGGGGGCGATACCGCCAAGGCCTTTGTCGGTGCCCAACAGGACCCGTGGGATTCACAAAAAGACATGGCCCTGGCGGCGCTGGCCGCGTTCATGGCCCTGCTGGTCGCCGCCGGGGTCAGTTACCTGCGCCAGCGGGATTTCGCCCTCGAATGGACGTTACGCTTCAAGGCCCGCACCTGATGCAAGCCCCCATATCCGCCAGTTCCCGTGCGATCACGTCTAAGTAAATCAGCCCACCAGCCGATACAAGACAGGTGCGGATGAAATCGCTTTTTGGCTGATGACTTATTTTTATGATTGAAATTGCTGGCAATGACTCAACTGTCCTTTCCCCGGGTTCGCCAACCCGAAGTTTCACCCGTCGCACTTTCCCGGCCATCATGCTCCTGCTGTTTGTCATGTCCGCACTGGCGATCGCCGTGCTGCTCAACATCACCGCGGCCCAGGACCAGCGCGCCCGTGAACAGAGCCTGTTTTTCGCCCAACGGGCCATCGAGGGGATCCGCAAAGGTATCGGACGGGACCTGAGCGATTATTCCAAGTGGAGCGACGCCTACCGGCACCTGCATGTCAGCGTGGACAAGGAATGGGCCTATGACCAGGAAAACGTCGGCAGCAGCGTGTTTTCGCTCTATGGCTACCAGGCGGTGTTTGTCATTTCGCCAACCGGCCAGACTGTCTATTCGGTGATCGATGGCCAGATGAGTGAGGTCGATGCCGACACCTGGCTGACCGGCGACTTGCGAGCGCTGTTGAAAAAAGCCAGCGCTGCGGAAAATCACGAGGAAGTGATCGTCGAGATGCTCCATCACGAGGACGCCCCTGCGTTTGTCGCCGCGTCCGCCATCACCATCGGCACGGACAGCAGCGTGCCCGAAGTCCCCGGCCCGCCCAGCCTGATGCTCTTCGTCAAGGTCCTTGATCCCGGAGCCCTGGAAAACCTGGCGCGGGACTTCGCCCTGCCCGATGCCCATATCGCCAGGACCCCGGGCCCAGCCGATACCGCCCAGCTGCTGCTCGACGACCTGACCCTGGAAGCCTTGGCCTGGCGGCCGCAGACCCCGGGCCAGGACCTGCGCAAATTTCTCCTGCCGTTGCTGGCCGTGGCGTTACTGGTGCTGGGGATTCTGGCCCTGGCCGTTCTGCGCCATGCCTTGGCCATGCTCCGCGCCCAGGAACGCCAGTACGCCAGCCTGCTGGCCCACCGCAAGGCGCTGGAACGCAGTGAAGAACGTTTCCGCGACATTGCCGAAGTCTCATCCGACTGGTTGTGGGAGGTCGATTCGACCGGGACCCTGACCTATCTGTCGGAGCGCTTCGAACAAGTGACCGGGTTCAGCCCCACGGAGTGGCTGGGCAAACCTCTGCACCGGCTGCTTCACCCCCATGGCGGCTCGATCTCGATTGCCCAATGGCTGCTCGGCGGGGCCAACAGCGTCTCTTCGGCACCGCTGCTGTGCGAGTACACCGCGCGCAACCAGCGCATCCGCACCTGCAAACTCTCGGTGCGGGCCATCGAAGCTGGCACCCTCGGGTTTCGCGGCACGGCCACTGACATCACCGACGAATTGCGAGCCCTGGCCCAGATCAAGCACCTTTCCCTGCATGATCCACTGACCGGACTGGCCAACCGCAACCGCTTGTTCGATTGCCTGCGCGAACACCTGGACCGGACCGATCGCCCGCCCCTGGCGCTGCTGAACCTGGACATGGACCGATTCAAGCCGGTCAACGACTCCCTGGGCCATGCCGTGGGCGATAAAGTGCTCAAGGAAGTGGCGCATATCCTCCAGCAAAACGTCCGTGGCACTGATCTGGTGGCACGTCTGGGCGGTGATGAGTTTGTCATTGTCATGCCCGACCCGGGCGATGCCGGCGATCTCGATCAACTCTGTGAACGGCTGATCGATTGCATGCAACGGCCCATGCACCTGGACGGCAATACCCTGTACCTGGGGGTGAGCATCGGCGTTGCCTGGTCGCAACCCGGAGAAAAACGTGCCGATGAACTGCTGCGCCACGCCGATATTGCCTTGTATGCGGCCAAGGCAGCCGGCCGCAACACCTGGCGCGTGTACGTGGAAGCCATGGGCAACCTGGCCCGCGACCGGCGGCAATACGAGCAGCAACTGCGCGACGCCATGCAACGGGATCAACTGGAACTGCGCTACTTGCCTCGCTTCGACGTGAGCGCCGAGCAACTGCACGGTTTCGAAGCCCAGACCTTCTGGCACCACCCCGAGAAAGGTGAATTGGGTGGGGCCGACTTCATACCGGTGGCCGAAACCTCGGGCCAGCTTGAAGAGCTGGGCACCTGGATGCTGATCAACGTCTGTGAAGAGGCCGCCACCTGGCCGAGCGCCGTCAATGTTTCCATCGCGGTTTCACCCCGCTGGTTCAATAGCAGCTTCCTGCTCAACCAGGTGCAAGAGGCCCTCGAAACGAGCGGCCTTGAGCCCCACCGGCTGACCCTGGAAGTGGCCGAAGGGGTCCTGCTGGCCGACCACAAGACCGTCGCCAGCACCCTCCATGCGCTCAAGGACCTCGGCGTGCGGATCAACATCGACAAATTCGGCACCAGCATCGCCTCCCTTCGCGAAGTGCTGGACCAGCCGTTCGATGGCATCCGCTTCGACCGCAACATCCTCACGCAGCTGGGCCTGGAGGATGACAAGGAAGGCGTCCTGGCGATGATCCGCTTGAGCCGCAGCGTAGGCCTGATGGTCACCGCAGAAGGCATCGAAAACGCCCGGCAATTCAGCCAACTGCGCAACGTGGCCTGCGACCATGTCCAAGGCCCCTACTTCGGCGCCGCCCTGGCCCGCTCGGAAATGGCCTCGTTCTTCACCACGCCGCGGTGGCTGTAACCCACCTCCCCACCGCTATCGCGAGCAAGCTCGCTCCCACAGGGATCTGTGGGGTGTTCATGAGCTCTGCGTGCACCGCTGGACCTATTGTGGGAGCGAGCTTGCTCGCGATGAGGCCAGCACAGCCAACCTCACTGCAAGCTCGGTCTCTTACAAACTCAACCGCCCCCGCTCCTCCTCAGTCAGCCGCTGGCGGTTGCGCTCGTCCAAAGGCCCCGCACCCAGGACCTGCACCGGGCTGGCCGGATCGTAGGCCCGAGGCGCTTCGCGGCTGGCGCCGTCGCGGGACGGGGCCAGTTGCTCGGAGCCAAAGCTCACCACCTGCACGGTAAACACCGACGCCTGGTTCTGCCGCGCGGCGTTCTGTTGCTGACGGGCCACGTCTTCCGCCGCCTGCGTCGCCGAGGACGCCGCCGAACTGGCCGAGGTGATGGCCCCGGTGTTCACCGAAGCCGCCAGCGGCACGCCAGTGGATTTGCCCTGGGTCTGGATGTTGGCCGCGTTCACCACGGTCAACGCCGCGATGTTGACGTTGCCCGACACCCTAATCCCCGCCTCGCCCGCATCGATGGTGCCCAACGGCGCGATCAGGTCGATATCCCCCGGCGCCACTTCGGCAATCGGGTTGAGGGTGGCGATACCCGCGCCGGTGCTCGGCACCGATGGCGACAGGGTCACGTTGCCCCAGGTGTCGTACAAGCGCTTGGGTGGCGTATAGACCACGGTGGTCTTCGAACCGCGACCGGCGTTGATATCGCCCTGGGCCGACCAGCCGAGGATCGAGCCACCAAAGGTGGTCATGATCCGGCTCTGCCCCAGCAGGATGCTGTTCTGCGCATACAACTGGATATCGCCCTCGCCCTGGGTGATCACCCCGGCGGTGGACGGCGGCGCGTTGCCCTCGATGCCGAAGGTCTGCCCACCACCCGGGGTCAGCATCTGGATGCTGCCGCCGAAATCGGTGTGCACCCCGGCCCCGCCGAACATGGTGATGTCGCCCTTGTAGGTGATCGCGTTACCCGCCACATCCTTGCTCGGGAACAACAAGTCGATAGCCTCCCGCCCGCGCAGGTAGCTGCCCTGGCGCACGCCGCCCACTTCGTTGTACTCACGGCCACCGGCCTTGAGTTCAGCAAAGTACACATTGCGGGCAAACACCCGCTGCTGCTCCGCCGGCAGCGCCGCGAAGAAGCTGCGGGCCTGCCCGGTGTCGCCGCTGAAGCCGAAGCGTTTCTCCAGCCAATCCACCAACTCAGCCTCGTAGGTCTTGGCAACCTTGCCGTCCTGGTTCGCCAGGGGCACACCGGCCAGAGCCTGGTTGGCCGGGTCCAGGTACGCCTTGACGAAGCGCTCGTAATCCGCGCCATTGAGGCCCGCGCCGGCTTGCAGCACCAGGCTTGCGCCGGGGCGCGAATCCCCTGGCACCACCGCGCCGATACTGGTGATGCTGACCTTGTCGTCCATCAGGATATTGCGCCCGGCGGTGATTTCCAGCAGGCCGGGACCGGCGACGTTGAAGTTGCTGTAGAGGATGTCGCGCCCGGCTGCCACGATGGAGATGTCGGTGGGGTTGTTGTGGATGAAGAGGTTGCCGGTGCTGGTGTAATTACCCGTGTCGGGGTTCTCATTCAGAGACCCGCCCAGCGGTATGCCGCTGCTGACAATGTCTCGTCCAGCCATCATTCGTACAGCACCGGCGCCTTCGTATGCGATTCGCCCCGGCCATCTGCCCGTGGAGACTGATGTCATCGACCGTCCAGTGGCGACTGCCAGCAAGTCACCTTCAAGCGCATAGAAGCGAGCAGGATCGACATTGAGGGCCCATTCGCTGGAAGCGCTGCTGGTGCCGAAGGCAAACAGAGGCAATATTTTCGCATCAGGGCGAGCGAGGTTGCCATCGGCGGAGAGATTGCTGGCCTTTATGACGGGACCGTATTCGACAGTCTCGACGAGACCGACAAAGGCTGGCCTAAACGGTGTGGCCAGGGCTGCAGACGATGCACCGGAGCGACTGACCGACATATCGCCGCCGTAGATGGAATCGCCGGCCATGAATTGCAGCTCACTGTTGATGCCGGGAGCAAGCAACAGGGCTGGGCGATTGTTGCCGTTGTAGCCTGTGTCATACAGCTCCGAGGACTTCCCGTAATAAAGACTGCCACTGGCTGCCACAGCTCTCAGGATGGACGGATAGACCACCGCCAGATCCGTTGCGGTACTGGATGTGAAAGGTGTCAGGTTACCTCCCGACGACCACAAGTCGACCGCAGTATTGGCCGTCCACAGCGTGAACCAACTGACGCCCGATCCGTTGGTGTTACCGTCCTTGAAGCGTGAGGCACTCATCATCGGCGCCCGCCCCGGATCGGCGACGTCCATCACCACAAGGTCGCCTGAAGTCGTCAGATCGAAGGTAGCATCGCCCGGCATGAGGGTCAGGCCGCCGGTCGCAAACCCTCGTGTGGATTTGAAGGAGTCGTAGGCCCGCGTTTCTCCAGGGGACTGTACTGCGACAGCATTGCCGTATTGAAGGTCGATTCGACCGATGGCGCCGCTGTCAATCTGCGCGTGGCCCCGCAGGTTGATGACCGCACCGTTCAGATGCCCGTCGGCGAACACGCTATCGGGATTCAACGCCCCACCCACACGCAGATTGAGATCGCCGCCACCGGTCAATTGCAGGCTGCCATCAGCGCCCACACGTCCGGTGCTGCCGACCGCCAACAGCAGCCCCTGGCTACGAGCGTTGATGTTTGAGTTGAAGTCGCTACCGGCGAGTCGGTTCAACACGCCCGCGTCACCCTTCACCTGTACATCCAGATCACCGCCACCCAAAGTCCCGAACCCGGTGAAAGCGGCCATTTGATCAGCGCCCCCCGTTACCGTCGACGCGGTATAACTACCGAAGTTGATCCACCAGGCGGTCGGCTGGCTGTTCGCTGAATCATCATTGCCCTGGCGCCAGAGCCAATTGCCCACATTGGCCGAATCCTGGCCCATGTCGGTAGGGTTCGGTCGCCCGCCAGAGTTGACAGGCGCGGTCAGGTTGCCACTGAGGTCACCGCCAACCTTGAGCAACAGGTTGCCGCCCACGTCCGGATACCAGGCGCGATAGAGACTTTCAGTGCCGCCATCGACCAGTTTCTCATTGCTGCCTTCCTGGTCATTGAGCACCTTGTCGTTGGCGCCCAGGGCCTTGGGCTGGTTGTAGGGATCGCCCGGGAACGTTGGTGCTGATGAGGTGCCGGCGGTATAGATGCCGAACAACGAATCCATGCGTAGGCTGCCACCGCTGAGCAGCTCCAAGTCGCCGGTACCGGTGCGGATGACGCTCGGACGGACACTGCCGGCAACCGCTTCATACTCCACGTCTGCGGGGGCACAGACACTCGGCGCCGCGTCGCAGAGTGACTGAACCGAATCAAACTGGAAAAACTGCGCAGCGGCCTGGCTGATCAGCTCGCCGGCCTTGACCTCAAAGCCGGAACCTGCCAATTCCTCCTCCGCTGCCTTGGTCCATCTGTAAGAAGCTTGAAGCGCGCAAATACCGGCGAAATCCGCACAGAAGGCGTCAACCGAGTCGTAGCCAAAATTGCTCACGATATCCAGCTCGACGGTTTGGCCAAGCTCTACCGTGAATCCCGCGGCCGCCAGTTCAGAGACCGCTAGTTCCGTCCACCGATAGGTGCCCTTGCCCGGTACGGGTTTGCCAAACATGCCGTAGTGACTATCGGCAAGACGCAAATCGCCACGCACCGGGTCAGGCTGGACGATCCGACTGTCTGCCGCTGCCGTATCGGCCCCGGCCACCAACCTCAGCGACCAGGATTGCGAACCCTCGGCGAGCATCGGGGCAATGGCCCACAAGCGGCCGTTGCTGCCTGCAATTTCCGGACGCAACTGCACCGATTCGACGCCATCCGGCAACTTCACGTCGGTGCCGGATGGGATCAGCGAACCACGGTTCAAGACAAGGCTGTTTTCGAGCTTGAGGATATTGGTCTGCGCATTGCCCGCGTTTGCCACGTTGGGCAGCGCAACGCCCTTGGGCCAGGTGAAACCGCGCAGTGCGGCGGCACCGCTCAACACGCTGCCAGCGCCCAATTGCGAGCCGGCTTCGAGGGTCTGGGCCCGGCTCAGCAAAGTGCCAGCGGCAAACAGCAGCTTGCCGGAGGCGTCGTGCACCGCTGCCGCCAATACCGTGCCAGCGGGCAGTTCCAGGGGTTGCTTCAGGATCGCCGCCACTGGCAACCGGGTGCCGGCCGCCAGGGTCACATCTTTGATCGGCAAGTCGTAGTTGAGCGTGGTTCCCGCCGGGAACGCCGTACCGTCGGCCAGCGTCACGCCGGCACCGGGAACGACGATGTCGCCACCGGTGAAATCGATGCCGGGCAGCAGCACCCAGCCTTTGTCATCCTGCGTGGGCGGCGGTGGCGCGAAACCGTCGTTGATGCTGCCGTAGATGCTCAAGTCGCCACCGGCGCGCAGGGTCAGCGCACCGGCCTCGCCGGAACCGTATATGTCGGTTTTCTGCGTGTGCGGGTTCACACTGGCGTAGCGATAACCGGACAGGTCCAGGTCACCCTGCACCACCAGGTCGCCGTCGGCCGTGGCGCTGACAATCTCGACACCGGGCCGCAGGTGGAACGCATCGGCATAACGCGTGTTGTTCAGGCCGGCGAGCTTGCGCTGCATCAGGTCGTCGTTGTCCAGCGCGGCTTTGATGAACTTGGTGCTGTCGTCATGTATGTCTTTCAGGTAGTCCTGGTCGATGACCTGATAAGGACGGCCACTTGCCGCCGGGTCGCTGCCATAGTCGGCATCGCTGTACTGCCACATACCGTTGACGGCAATCGAGCGAGCGCCCTGGATATCCAGGTTCCCGCTGGCGTCGATGACGATGTCACCATGGGTGGCATCTGGCCCGGCGCGCCGGGCATTGAGTTCCAGGGTGCCGCGAGCGCGACCATCATGTTGCCCCGCAGGCGCTGCGGTGCCATGGCGCAGATCGATGCGCGCGCCGTCGGCCAATGTCAGCACGCCGCCCCGGGAGGTCAGGTCGACCATGGCGCGGTTCGGTGAGTCGATAATCTTGCCGTAGCTGTCTACACGCAGACGATTGCCATGGGCATCGAGCACCGCGTTGCTGCCCAGCGTCAGGGAGCGCCCAGCGGCGAGCCGGATGCTGCCGACCCGTTCGCCACTGGCGTCTACCTTGCCATTGACCAACAGGTTTCCGTTGTCGACCGACACGCTGATGGTCGAGGCCTTGAGTTCGTTGCCGATCACCAGGTCGCCCTGTTTGAGCTGGAAACCACGGGAACCGGACACCTGCCCGTCGTTCAACCGTTGGTTCAAGGCCGCGAACTGCTCGCTGAGGCTGCCGTTGCCGCCCAGGCGCTGAGCCTGGATTTCCACGCCGCCGGCCAGGTACGGCATGGCGGTGCCGCCGGCGTCATATTCGCCCGTGCTGCTGCCGAGAATCCGCCCCTGCAAATCTACGATCCCGGCGGCCTCGTCCAAGGCCACGGCACTGAGCCGGCCAGCCTGGTTGTTACGGGCCGAGAGGTCGATGTTTGAGCCATCCGCCTGGCGGATATTGCCGTTGCGGCTTTGCAGGATCACCTCGCCACCGGCGCTGTAACGCGTCACATCGTTGAAGGTGACTGCGCGCCCAGCCAGGTCGATCTGTGCCGCATCCGTCAGGGTCAGGTCGTCCGTGGCGCTGAGGGTGAGCTTGCCGCTGGGCAGCACCACTGCGCTGGCGAGGTTGAGGCTCTGGCCCTTGAGGGACAACTCGCCCCCGAGCCCGGAGACAGCGCCCGGCTTGGCGGTCGTGCCGGTTACATTGATCGCCCCACCCGCCGTGATGCGGTTCACCGAACCGGCCTCTCCAGTGAGCAATGGCGTGAGGATATTCAGGTTGCCGCCGCCGTAGGCATAGCCCGTTTTTGCGTCATAGGCCCCCTGGCTTTGATACACCGCCAGGCTGCCTTTGTGGTTGGCGGTCAGGCGTTCGCTGGCGCTGAGGTTGACGTTGGCGAATCCCAGCGCCAAACGGTCCAGGGTCGTGACCGAGCTAGGTTGGGCGAAGTCACCGTAGCCGAATTCGATGCGCTGGGCCTGGATGTCCAGGCGACCGGTGCCGGTACCGGCACCGCCGGTAATCACCGAACCCGGTGCGCCAACGGCGCCGTTCCAGATCAGGTTGGCGGTGCGAATGGTCGCCACGTCATTGGCGCTGCCGGCGCCATAGATGGCAGGAGTGCTGAGCATCAGGTTATTCAGGCGCGACTTGCCTGTTGTCGGGTCATAGGTGTCGAGACTGACGGTGCCGTAGAAATTCAGCGCCTGACTGGCCGACAGTTCGAGGGTTTCCAGGGCCGGAGCACCGTATTCGGTGTCTCCACGCAACAGGCGATCGAGCACGGTCTGGCTCAGGGTCAGACCGGCAGGCAGGACCTGGCTTGTCGCCGCGTTGCTCAGGGCCTGGGCGGTGCCGACGTTGATGTTGCTCAGGGCCAGGGTCAGGTGACGGGTGCCGTAGCGCACCTGGTCGTCCAACGCCAGGCTGCTGCCGGACGCAGCAACGATGCTGCCTTCGGAGTGAACCCGGGTCACGCCGCTGCACGGTGTCAGGCTGCACCCGCCGATGTTGACTGTGCCGGTGGTGCCTGACAGAGGGGCCAATACATTGAGCAAGCCATTGGAGGCGGCCAGCAAGCTGTAGTTTTGGTACGTCACATTGAGGTTATAGATAAAACCATCACGGGCATCGTAAGCGGCCTTGCCCCGTCCGATGGTGTTGATGGCAGCGCCTTGTTCCACCAACAGCTCGCCACCGTTGGCCAGGAGGAATACCTCAGGCGCCGACAGGGTCGCACCTTCACGCAGCGCGACACTACGGGACACCCGTTGCGGCGTGATGTAGTTACCACCCTGGCCATAGAGCACCGAAAACTGGCCGCCGATCACTTGGCGTGAGGCATTCAATGCATTGAGGCTTTCGGCATTGAGGGTTACGCCCTCGAAGCCGGCCGTAGCCCCCCGCCCTTCGGCGACCACCTCCAGCGCGGTACCATTGCTGGCGACCACCGCGACGGTTCCGCCGTATCCTCCGGTCTGAGGCGCGAACTTGCCTATGCCCTGGAAGGAGAAAGCCTGATCTGCGGCGCCCTTTGCAAGGTTCAACTTCAACATCTTGGCATCTACTGGCAACAAAGCCCTGGGAACGCCCAAACGCGCGGCGTCGGCCACGGCGAACTGGGCGTAGCTGGTTTCGTTGTATTGCGAGTAGCGACGCAGCACATCTCCCGAGGTCAGGATGACTGGGCTGGACAAACTGTTGCGCTGCCCGGTATTGGCCACCGACAGCACGCCGGCGGTGGCCCAGGAACCGTTGCGCATCTGTTGCGCGCTTGAAGTGGAGCCTTGTCCCGCCAAACCGTTGACTTCGACCCGGAACGCTCCCGGCAGCAAGGCGTAGGTGGATGGCATCAGGGTATAGGTACCGGCGGCGAGCCCTGGCACACCGGCGCCAATGGTAATTTGCTGACCTACCCTGGGATCCACTGCTCCACCTTCGGGGGCGACCGGCGCGTATTGGCTCTGATTGCCCGGCACGATGGCGTAGACCGGATTGCTGGACAGCCCCGGCAAGGTGAAACCGCCATTGGCGCCGATTTGTACCAGCGGGTTGAAGCGAGCATCGGTGGAGCCGCCTCGGCCAGAGATAAAACCGGCGCCGAGCAATTCACCGCCACCGGACAGATCGAGCACCGCGTCTTCTTGCGCCACCACAGATCGACCGCCCAGAATCACCCCGATGTTCAAATCGGAGTTGTCGTTGGGCGTCGCTCCCTGTCCCAGCAACACGACCTTCTTGCCAGCGTACTCGTAGTTCTGGCCGTCGACGGTGCCGCCGTAAGGTAGGACCAGGCCCAGGCCACTGACCGAAGTCAGACTGCCCGGTAACAGCTCCACTCGATCAGTGATACCTAAGCCATCGTTTATGCCGACTTCAATCAACCCCAACGGTGCTCGTACCACCCCGCCCTGCTCAATCTTCGCACTACCCAGTTGCAAGCGGCCAAATGCCGAATAAGGCACTGCAGGTGTGACCTGGGTAGTACGCTCAATGACCAGACTGCGCGCGGGATCGAAAACCGGGGCGCCGGGGCGCATATATCCCGCCAAAACCCGAGCCCCTACGCCGGTCGCCGGGTACAACTGCGCCGCTTGCAGGATCATGTCCGAGGGGGTCAGCAATTGGGTGGTAAAGCCCGTAGGCAATCCGTCACTGGATAACCCTGCCAGGAATCGCAAATCACCCCGGCTGCGTAGCTGAACCCTGTCGAAACCGGCGCGTTCCAGCGCGACGGTACCGCCGTCGGCCTGCCTCACCGTGCCTTTGCTACTGAACATCACGCTACCCTGAACATCCAGCAGGTCCGCATTGACGGAAAACACCGCCTTGTTCGCCAATAGCGACACTCCGCCACCATCGACCACTGGCCGGGTATAGGGGTCAAAACTCGGTCGAGTGGTCGCCAGCCCTGTCGCAAGTGCCAGCAACACATGGGGTGCATTGAGCTCGACCCGGGTATTGGCTGGCGCGGTTGCACTCAATCCAAAGCTGCGGGCGTACAGGCTCAGGCTTTGGCCGAGGGACATCGACAGGTCGCCATCGACGCTCATCAGGCCGTTGCTTAACAGGGACAGGCTATCGAAACCACCGGCCTGGACCTGATCGACACCTAGCCGCCCGTGACCATAGACCAGCGAATCCGCCGAGGTTTCAGCCGTATCGCTCAGTGGGCTGGCCTGGGCAGCGCGCGCCAGCACCAGTTCACGCACCTTCAACACCCGATCATTGACCGCACTCTTGAAGTAATAGGGCGTTTCCAGCGCTACCGACAAGCTACCGCCTGCGGCCCCTGTTCCACCCGAACGGGCGCTGAACGAACCGTCCAGGTACAGGCCATTGGCCGACGCCAGGGAAATGCTGCCGCCATTGCTCGCCACCGACGTGCGTCCCTGGCCGGGAATATCCAGAGTCGCCTGGCTGCCATCCGCTTGCAGACGCGCACCGTCACGCACCACCACAAACAATTCGGACGCCGAAGTCGATCCTTTCGCGGCATCGATCTGGCCGCCGATGACAATCTGCCCGCCGTCGCGCACCAGGCCGTAGGTCTGACCGCGCATGTCCCGAGCTGTTATGGCCCGGCTCGATACATCGATCAGTGATTGTTCACCCAGCCATATGGAATGACCGTGGCCCTGGGCATTGACTTGATCGCGGACCGTATCGCCGACGCTCAACTCGGTGAGACTGACCCGACCGCCCCAGGCGTTGAGGGTACCGTTGGCGGTCAGTTGACCGATGCTGCGCACATCGATGCCCTGCCCCGGATCAACGCTGATCACGCTGCCCTTGCCCAGGTTCAACACCGTGCTCGCCATGTCGGCCGCGCTGGAGTTCGCGGTACCGGCAGTGAGGCTCAAGCTTGCGCCGCGACGCTGGGTGAGGACGCCTTTGATCGCATCTTCCTGGTACAGCTGGGGCGTCCAGCGCTGCAACGCATCGGCCGCTTCTGCGCCGCTGCCGGTGCTCAACGCCTGCTCGCCAAAGCGGTACACCGGCATCGTCACATCGACCCGGGTCCCGTCGGCCACCGTCAGGCCTTCGTTGCCAGTGATGTCATAGGCCGAGAAACCCTTGTCGAAGAAATCGCCACCCAGTTGCAAGGTGCCCGGTTCAAGCGACGAGCCACTGTTGCCGATCAGCACTTTATTGGCCGCCAGCTTCAAGGTCCCGCCACCGCTCATCCCGGTGCCGCGCAGTTCACCGTCAAGGTTCAAGGCGCCTTTAGTAGACGACGCGCCGGTACTGGCGGTCAGCGTCAAATCACCGCCCTTGCCGCCACGGGTCTTGCCATCGGCCATGACGGCGGCGCCGGAGCTGACGTCGATCAGGCTGCCCTGGCCCACGTCGATATCTCCGCCGCTGCGCACAGACACGGTACCGCCATTGATGAATGGCAAGCCCTGGCGGTCGCCGCCGTCAAGCAGCAGGTTGCTCCACCGCCCGGCAGTGTTCAACGTCACGCCCTCGCCCAACGTAACCGCGGCACGCTGACCGGTGGCGGGCGTAAGCACGACGTCTTCAATCTTGAAATTATCGGTTCTGACCTGTTTAAGCACGTTACCCAAGGCAATGCGACCGCTGCGGGCCGTCAGGTCGGCGTTCACTTCCACCTGCGGTGCATAAAGCGTGATGTCGCCGCCATCGGCCACTTTGAGCGTGCCATCGACTTTTATGCCGTCAGCAGCTGCCACCTTGACCGCGCCGAGTTGGAAGCCATTGAGCAGTTCATTATCCAGCACCAGCTTGCCTTGCCGATCAGTGCCAACCGCCGAGGTCAGGTCCAGCCCCGCAGCAATTTTCTCGGCCACCTTACCGACGGTGACCTGATCGAAGGTGGAGTTCAGGCCACTGTTGATCACACCGCTGGCCTTGTCATAGATCGGCGTGTAGCTGCCCACCCACAATTGCGCCCGTCGGGCCACGGCGTTTTGCGATTGCTGGTAGCCGTCGAGATTGAGATTGGGTGCCTGGGTCTGGCGTTCGCCCTGGTAGACCTCGCCGACAATCTGGCCTTCCAGCACCGCGTTGCGGGTCGACACCACCAGTTTGCCGGCATCGCGGCCGACGGTGTAGCCAGCTTCAAAGCGCTGTCGTGGGGCGATCAGCGGGTTGTAGTAGTAATCAGTCTGGCCCCAGCGCTGGCTGTGGTCTTCGTAGCCTTTGTAGACGCCGGTGTAGAGGATGTCTCCCGGCGCCTTGGACAAGTCATACAAACGCCCATTAGGGCCCTTGAGCCAGGACTGGCGTAGGTAGCCGCTCTGCACATCCAGAGTGCCGCCGGACAGGTTCAGTTGCGCCGCTTGCTGGGTTACTACGTCGTTGCCGGTGAACGTCAGGGTGCCGCCTTGAGCAGCCCATTCACCGGCGCTGTGGCCTCGGGTCCCCAAATAACCGCCAACTTCCAACAGCCCACCCGCCGTGTACCAACGGTCGGTGCCGTAACCATTGGTGCCCGCCGGCACGTAGATCAAGTCACGCACGTCCACCCACACATCGTTGTTGGTCAGTTTGCCGCCGTCGCGGTTGACCGGGGCGTCGCGCTGTTCATTGCCCTGCACGTTGACCTTGATGGAATTGGACTCCATCGCCACCTTGACGCCGATGGCGCCGGACACATCGATCACCGCGCCATCGCGCACCAGGCTGCGCCCGGCAGCGCTGACCGCGACCTGGCCGCCGGTGGCCAGGGTGATAGAGCCGTTCTGGAAGTCGACGCTGGCGCCACTGACGATCTCGACCCGCGACTGATCGGTGCGGTCGACCACGCTGCTGAGGTTGTTGAACTGGCCGGTGATCAGGTTGTTCGGCGTGCCATCCAGGCCGGCCGGTCCGGCATTGCGCTGGCTGTCCAGGGCACTGCCGCCCGCGGCGTCGAGCAGCACCGCCGTGGCACTGCCCAGCCCCAGGGTCACGCTACCGGTGCTGTCGCTGAAGGCGTTGAGCAGGTGCACGGTGCCACGGGTGTCCACTGAACTGGTGGCGACGACCACGCCGTTCTGCTCGACCCGGTGTCCGGTGAGGGTGATGTCGCCGGTGCTGGCCTGGATCAGGCCGCTGTTGATCACCGTACCGGCGCTGCTGCCCGGTTTGAGGGAGGTCGCAACCTCGTTGCCACGGGTGGTGGAACGCAGGTTGCCGCTGGTGCCCTGGCCGCGCCGGATGTAGAAGCTGTCGCCCGCCGCCAGAGTGGTCTGGCCCTTGGCGGTGATGATGGAGCCGGCGTTCTCCACTTCGCTACCCAGCAGCAAGGCATAACCGCCACCGGCCGTGGAGGTAGCTGCACGGTGGGTTTCGATCAGCGCGCCCTGCTGCACTTCGACCTTGCCCGCCGCGTCGGTGAAAGTCGGTTGGCTGCCGGTGGCATCGATATACAAGCCGCGCTTGCTGAATTGCTCATCGCTGATGTTGGCCGCCACCGCCGCCAGGTTACGTACGTTGACCTGGCTGCTGCCGCTGAAAATGATGCCGTTGCGGTTGACCAGCATCACCGTGCCGTTGCCCTTGATCTGGCCCTGGATCTGGCTTGGCCGCGCCTGGGGGTCGTTGACCCGGTTGAGCACGGCCCAGTCCGATTGCTGCTGGAAATCCACCGTGGTGTTGCGCCCGACGTTGAAGGTTTCCCAGTTGAGAATCGCCTTGTCGGCGGTCTGTTCGATCTTCACCGTGGTCTTGCCACCGGCCTGGGTCTGCTGCGGTCCCTTGGCGTTGAGCCAGCCCTGGGTCAGGCTGTTATCGACCTTGAGCCCGCCCTCACCCAAGCCGTCAGGCACGACCTGTACCTGACCGAGCGCGGCTTGCCGTCCGGCGGCCTGGGCCGCCTGTTGGGCCGCGATGGCGGCGACGGTGTTATTCAGGTTGGTCAGCGAACGCTGCAGCTGCGCATTGGCCCGTTGCTGTTGCGCCAGGGGCGGCGGCATGCCTGGCTGCGCGGTCGTAGGCCGCGCCGCGCCACCGGCCTGTGTAGCCCCCTTGGCCGCAAACCAGGCCGAACTGAACGCCGTCGCCGCCTGGGCATTGCCGGCCACCATCAGCAGAGCAATGGCCTGGGCCAGCGGCTTGAGCCGCAACATCGACAACTCGCCATCGCGACGTGGGGCGTTCAGGTTCGTCTGGGGTTTGCAGCGCAGCATCCTACTCATCCTTTCGGTTTGCTCTAAGGGGGCACAACGCAGTGCTGTCAGGCTGCCAGCGTTGGTTATAGGGGATAGGCGGTTACAGCCGCTCGGGACCGAACGGTTGTCATGAAAATTTCATGTGGCTGTGTTGGTGCGGGTATGACGCAAAAAGTCAGCAACGGCTTTCACCGTTGCTGACCGGGTGTTGCAGGTCGTTCAAGCTGGGCTTACAACGGACGACCGATGGCGTTGCAGGTGTTGGTATTGCCGATGCTCAGACCATTGGAAGTCGTGACGAAGGACTCACGAATGGCGGTTTTCCAGGACGAAGGCAGCGGCACGAAACGGTTGGCGGTGATGGCCGAGTCGTTGTTGGTCAACGAACCGTAGTGGCGGCTGAAGAAGTTGCGAACCTGAGTGGTCTGGGTCGCATCGGCGTAGCACTGGCTGAAGATCACGTTGGTGAAGCCCAGGATCGGATAGCCGGTGGTTGGATAGGCCACGACGCTAGGGTCGCTTGGGTTGGTGGTCGCGGCGAACACCGGTACCCAGGCGTTCGGGTTGGAACGGTTGGCAACTGCCGGTACCGCAACAGCAGCGATGGCGGTCGAAACGTTGGCTGGGGCTGGGGAAACACCGGCAACGCGAGCGACCTTGGTGGCGTCATCCAGACCGGCCAGGGTGGTAGCGGCGTAGTCCGGGCTCATGTAAGTGATACGGCCCTGGCCAGCGTTCATCAGGTTCATTACAGCCTGGCTGCCAGTGGCGGATAAGGCGCCGGCTGGCAGACCACCGCTGTAGCTGGAGGCAAAGTTGGTGGTGATGGCAAAGGTGCCGGTTTCAGCGCACTTGGCGTTCAGGAAGCGGGTGAACAGCTCGGTGGTACCGCTGCTCTCTGCACGATAAACCACGACAATTGGATCGGTACTACCGGAACCAGTGATATCGTTCCAGGTCTTCAGACGACCGGAGAACACGCCACACAACTGATTGACACTCAAATCGACGTTGCCAGTACCAGTCTTGTTGAACGGAATGGCAACCGAAGTGGCGACCGAAGGCACCTGGATCAATGGACCCCAGGCGGCACCGTGGGCGCTGACGTAGGTGCTCAGTTCGGTGGCGCTGAGCTTGGAGTCGCTACCGGCCCAGTGCACTTTCTTGCCGCTGGTGTCGCCAGGCACGAACTTGGTGTAGTCGTTGGTCAGGAAAGCCGACTTGCCAGCACCGCTGCCCACGCCGATGTAAGGGGCAAAACCGGCAGTCAGTACGCCGGAGGTCTGGTACAGCGGCTGAGGCAAGGTAGCACCACCGCCATTGACATCAGCCATGGCGGCCTGAGCGGCGCAGAGGCCGGCGAGGGTCAGGGATACCGCGAGAACGTTGCGCTTAAACATGAAGAATCTCCTTTCATCGTGTTCGTACGTAGGTTGGGTGACGCGTGCTTGCCGTCATGGCGCTCGGTCCTGTGCCGGTGGCGATGGGGTGAGGCCATGGGTTAGAAATTCGCAGTTTCCGGTGACAGATAAAGGAAAAAACCTCGGGAGCTGAGGGCTGTTTTCAAGGCATTTTTCTCGGGTGTTCGAGGGCTCTGGATTGGGGTTTCGAGCGGGTTTGACGGCCATGCCATGTGGGGGCGCGGTGGAGAGGACGGCGGGTGGTTGCCGGGCGCGGAAAAATGACAGAACGAGGAACCCGAGTTTGGCGCTGGCGAGGGTCGGGAGGTGTCTCAAGCGTTGCAAAAATTTCCGCTCGATCAGCTTTTTTGTGGCGAGGGAGCTTGGAGCTGTGTAGGAGCTGTCGAGTGCAACGAGGCTGCGATCTTTCCCCAAACACTTGAGTCTCAAGCGAAAGATCAAAAGATCAAAAGATCGCAGGCTTCGCCAGCTCCTACAGAGCCCAGCGGGAGCAAGCTCCCTCGCCACGGTTTTTTGCGCGGTGGGCTATTGCACCAACTGGTTGATCTCGATGATCGGCAACAACACCGCCATGACGATCACCAACACCACGCCGCCCATGACCACGATCATCAACGGCTCCAGCAGCGCAGTCATGCCCATCGCCCGGCGTTCGATGTCTCGGGACAGGGTTTGCGCGGCGCGTTCGAGCATCGGTGGCAGGCAGCCGGTTTTCTCGCCGCTGGCGATCAGGTGGATCAGCACCGGCGGGAAGACTTTTTCCACCCGCAGCGCCGCCGCCAGGTTGACCCCTTCGCGAACCTTGGCCGTGGCCTCGCTGACGCTCTGGCTCAGGCGGTCGTTGGACAAGGTTTGGCGCGCGGCCTCGAGGGCTCGCAGCAACGGCACCCCGGCTCCACCGAGAATTGCCAGGGTCGAGGCAAACCGTGCAGTGTTGAGGCCCAGTACAAAACGCCCGATCAGCGGCAGGCGCAACACCCGCGCGTGCCAGTTCAACCGTGCCGCCGGTTTGCGCAAGTACATGCGCCAACTCCAGAAGCCACCGGCCAGTACGCCAAAACACAACCAGCCCCAGGCACGAATGAAATCACTGGCGGTGAGCATCGCCACGGTCAGCGCGGGTAGGTCTTGCCGGGCCTGGGAGAACGCGCTGACCACCTGCGGCACGACATAGCTGAGCAGGAAAATCACGATGGCAACCGACACCAGCCCCACCACCCCGGGGTAGATGAACGCCGTGAGAATCTTGCCCCGCAGGTTGTTGCGCTCTTCGATGTAGTCCGCCAAGCGCTCCATCACCTGGGCCAGGTCGCCGGACTCTTCACCGGCGGCAATCAGCGCTCGGTAGATTTCCGGAAAGTCCCGCGGCCGTGCCGCCAGGGCTTCGGCCAGGCGCATGCCGCTGCGCACATCGGCGCGCACCGCGCTCAAGGTCTGGGCGATGTGCTTGCGCTCGGCCTGTTCCACCGTGGCGCTCAACGCTGCTTCCAACGGCAGGCTCGCCCCCAGCAGGCTCGCCAGTTGGCGGGTGGCCCAGGCCAGGTCGTTGTCCGAGAGCTTGGCGCTGAACAAGCCACCGCCGTTGGCTTGCGCCGTGTTGCGCTCAAGCTGCACCTGCAACGCGGTCAAGCCGCGACTGCGCAACAGGTTGAAGGCCGCGCCCTGGCTGTCGGCTTCCAAGTGTCCGGATTCGATCTTGCCCTGGGCGTCGGCGGCCTCGAAACGGTAGCGATTCATCAGGCGTCCCGTGTTACGCGCAGGATTTCTTCAGGGGCCGTGGTGCCGCTGCGCACCCAGCGTTCGCCATCCTCGCGCATGCTGAACATCCCGGCTCGGCGGGCAGCGGCGCGCAGTGCCTGCTCCCCTGCCCCCTGGTGGATCAGCGTGCGGATGTCATCGTCGATGCAGAACAATTCATGGATGCCAGTGCGGCCGCTGTAGCCGGTCTGGTTACAGGTCGGGCAGCCCACCGGGCGCCAGGTGCCGGGCGTGGCCGGATCGGGCTGTTTGCACTGCGGGCACAACCTGCGCACCAGTCGCTGGGCCAGCACGCCGAGCATCGACGAGGCCAGCAGGAACGGCTCGACGCCCATGTCGATCAAGCGGTTGACGGCCGACACCGCATCGTTGGTGTGCAGCGTCGCCAGCACCAAGTGACCGGTGAGGGAGGCTTGCACGGCGATTTGCGCGGTCTCCAGGTCACGGATTTCGCCGATCATGATGATGTCCGGGTCCTGGCGCAGGATCGCCCGCAGGGCCAGGGCGAAGGTCATGTCGATCTTGGCGTTGACCTGGATCTGGCTGATGCCTGGCAGGTCGTATTCCACCGGGTCTTCCACGGTGAGGATGTTGTGCACGCTGGCGTCCAGCCGGGCCAGGGCGGCATAGAGGCTGGTGGTCTTGCCGCTACCGGTGGGGCCGGTGACCAGGACGATGCCGTGGGGCTGGCGGATCAGGTGATCGAGCTTGCCCAGCACGTCCGTGTCCATCCCCAACGTTTCCAGTTGCAGGCGTCCGGCCTGCTTGTCCAGCAACCGCATCACCACCCGTTCGCCGTGGCCGGTGGGCACCGTCGAAACGCGGATATCGATGGGTCGGCCGGCCACGCGCAAGGCGATGCGCCCGTCCTGGGGCAGGCGTTTTTCGGCGATGTCGAGCTGGGCCATGATCTTGATCCGCGACACCAGCGCGCCATGCAGGGCCTTGCGCGGCGAAACCACATCGCGCAGGGTGCCGTCGACGCGGTAGCGCACCACCGAATGGCTCTCGTAGGGTTCGATGTGGATGTCGCTGGCCTCGTCCCGTGCGGCCTGGGTCAGCAAGGCGTTGATCATGCGAATCACCGGCGCACCGTCCTGGGTGTCCAGCAGGTCGGTGATCTCGGGGATGTCCTGCATCAGCCGATCGAGGTCGACTTCGTTTTCCGCCGCACCCACGACTGCGGCGGCACTGCCGGTGTCGGCATAGGCACTGTTGAGCAGCCCGTCGAGCTCCTCGTCGCGCACCCGCTCCAGCCGTACCTCGCCAAACTGGCGGCGCACTTCACTGATGGACCAGCCCGGCGTGGACGGACACACCATCAGCACCGCGCCCTCTTCGGACTGGCGTAGCACCAGGCGTTGGGCCTTGGCCCAGGCGTATGGGAGGGTGTTCATGGCGCCTCCTCCTCTATGCCGACTGACATGCACCCCGCGGCGAGGGCGCTTACTCCCGCGCAAGCATCTACGCCGTGTAGGAGCTGTCGAGTGCAACGAGGCTGCGATCTTTCCCCTGACACTTGAATCTCAAGCGAAAGATCAAGATCAAAAGATCGCAGGCTTCGCCAGCTCCTACAGAACCCAGCGCGAACTTGCTCCCTCGCCACGGTGCTCATTGGCCAACCGGCGTTGTTACGGGCACCGCCTTGATCACCGCCCTGGGCGTTTGCAAGCTCACCGGCGCAGCCCCCGGGATGGCCCGGGCCGAGGCCGGTAGTTGCGGGGCTTGCATGTCCGGCAGGGCCCAGCTGCGCTCCGGCTGCAGCAGGCCCTGGGCGCGGCGCATGAAGTCGTAGCGGTTGAGGGTGATGCCGCGGCCCGCCGCCGTGTCACGGATGATGTAGGGCCGCAGGAACACCATCAGGTTGGTCTTGGTGATCTGCCGACGCTCGTTGCGAAACAGCGCGCCGATCCCCGGAATGGTCGACAACCACGGCACCGCGTCGTTGCTCTGGCTGTAGCCATCCTGCAACAGCCCACCAAGGACCATGATCTGGCCGTCGTCGAGCAGGATGCTGGTGTCGATGGCGCGCTTGTTGGTGACGATGCCGGTGGTGCTCGACGCGCGATTGTCGACGCTGCTGACCTCCTGATAGATGTCGAGCTTGACCGTCCCGCCTTCGGAAATCTGCGGCCGGACATTGAGCTTCAAACCCACCTCTTCGCGGGTCACGGTCTGGAACGGGTTGTTGCTGGTGCCGCCTCCGCCGGTGACGTAGCTACCGCTGACAAAGGGAATGGTCTGGCCGACAAAAATGCTCGCCGCTTCGTTGTCCA
This sequence comes from Pseudomonas sp. Root401, assembly GCF_001425105.1. Lineage (NCBI taxonomy): Bacteria > Pseudomonadati > Pseudomonadota > Gammaproteobacteria > Pseudomonadales > Pseudomonadaceae > Pseudomonas > Pseudomonas sp. Root401. Next base: position 94,035 of record NZ_LMDO01000064.1, read on the forward strand.
GGGTCAGCAGGTTCGGCGTCGACAGTACATTGGTGCCACCCTTGCTCTTCAAGGCCCGGGCCAGGACCTTGAGGTCGAGAATCTTGCCGATACCGGGAATGTCCACGGTGCCGTTGACCACGCCAAGGTTCAGGCCCTGGGGCAACACATCGATGCTGGTCTTGCCGTTGAGGTTGAGCGCCGTGCCGCCGAGATTGACCCCGCCGATCACGCCGCTGCCACCGAGGTTGCCGGTCTGCCATTGCACGCCGAATTCGCTGGCGTCGTCCTCGCCGACCTCGACAATCAGGCTCTCGATCACCACCTGGGCGCGACGCTGGTCCAGCAGGTCGATGACTTCCCGCAGGTTACGGTACAGCGGGTCCGGGGCGGAGATCAGCAAGGTGTTGGTGGTGGCGTCGGCCTGGATGGTCACGCCGCCAGCGCTGAAGGCAGTGCCCTGTTCATTTTTCGTCGAAGCGGAAGTCGTGCCGTTGCTGCCTTGGGCGTAGCCGTTGCCGCTGGTCGACGCACTGCCGCCGGTGGTGGTGCTGGTGCCATCGCCAGTGCTGCTCTGCCCGCTCTGACCATTGGTGTTGCCGCCCATGCCGCTGAGCACCGAACGCGAGTTGTCGCTGCTCTCGCCTTCGCTTTCCCCGGTGAGCAAACCACGCAGGGCCTGGGCCAGTTTGCCGGCCTGGGCATTGCGCAGGTACACCACATGCAGGTTGCTCGGGTTGTTCTGGGCGTTGTCGAGTTTGTAGATCAGGTTGCGCGCCAGCTCCGTGCGCTCGGGGCTGCCGGCGCGGATGATGATGGAATTGGAACGCGGGTCGCCGATCACGTTGATCTTCTGGGTCTGGTCGCCGCCCTGGGTTTCCAGCAGGTCGGAGACCATTTGCGCGATGTCGACGGCGATGCCGTTGTGGATCGGCACCACGTCGGTGTCAATGGCGCTGGGGGTGTCGATGCCTTCGATGAGTTGCGCCACACGCGACAGGTTCTCGGCGTAATCGGTGACGACAATGGTGTTGTTGCCCGGGTAGGCATTGATCGGGTTGTTCGGCGACACGATCGGGCGCAGCACCGGGATCAGGTTCACGGCGTTTTCATATTGCAGGCGGAAGGTGCGGGTCAGCATGCCGTTGCCGGCCGGTTTGTCGGCGCTGTAGATCGGCCCACCCAACAGCTTGGCATCGGCCTCCGGCACCACCTGGGCCACGCCGCCGACGTCTACCACGCTGAAGCCTTGCATGCGCAGCGCGGCCAGCAGCATGTCGTAGGCCTGGTGGGCCGGGACCTGGCCTTCGGACACCAGCGTCAGGTTGCCCTTGACCCGCGGGTCTACCAGGAACTGTTGGCCGGTGGAGCGGGACAAGGCCCGCACCACCGCCTGGATATCGGCCTCGACGAAATTCAGCGTCACCGGTTGATCCCCCAGGGGCGTGCGCGCCGGCGCAGTGCTGCGCGGCTCACGGGCACGGGCGGTAAGGTCGACCTGATGCCGCACCGCAGGCTTGCGTTCACGCAGGTCCTGGGCCCGCTGGCGATCGAGCAGCGCATCGCCACTGCGTTGGGTACTCCCCAACGGAATGCCCAGTTCGCTGTCCACCAGCAACGGTGGCTGCGACGCGGGCGGCGTGCTGTTGCACGCACTCAACGCGAGCAACAACAGCGGTGCAGCCTTGCGCCAATGACGTGGGTATCTGGCCCCTTTCATGAAGCTTCCTTAGCGCCTTGCGCCTGATCCATGCGAACGGTTCCGGACAGTGTGCCGGCGGTGTTGTCGAGGTTGTCGGGATTGGCCGGGGCCGAGCGCTGCAAACGGGCCTCGATCACTTCCAGGGAAAATTGCCGTGGATTAACCAGCAGCCAGTTGATCACCGCGTCCGCCGGGGCATTGTCGAACGTGAGCTGCCAGGCCTTGGGGGGCTCAGCGCCCGGTGGTTGTAACTGGTAGTGCTCGCTCAAGCCGCTGGCATCCAGGGTCTGGCGCAAGGCAGCTTCGAGGGGCTGGTCTGGTGCGGGCCCACTGACGTCACGCAACAGCACTTCGAGGGCTTCGGTCTGTGAACGCAGCTTCGGGGTTTCGGCTTGCCAGTAGGCGATGGTCTTGAGCGGCGGCTGGATCAGTGCGAGCCAGACCAGGCAGCCGCCCAACACCAGCGCAGCCAGGGCCACGGCGGCTTGCTCGCGCACCGCCAGCCCCTGCCAGAACGTGCGCAAACCCGTGCGATAGACTTGCCAACGCCCCCACGCCAGGGCCAGGGATTGCTTATTCATCTTCGGCGTCCGGGGTTTCGTCGGAGGTGTCCTGGCTGCCCTGGCCGGCCGGGGCCACGCGCAGGGTCCAGCCCTGATCGATGGCGGCGACGTCAATGCCAGCCTGGGCCAGGGGGATTTTCCAATCCTCAACGGCGGTGGTTTTCTGCGCCTCGGCCACGACATTCAGGCGCAACTCACCGTTCTCGAACACCAGCGCCTGGACATTGCCGCTCATGAACGGCATGGCGCTGCCCGCCTGTTGCACCAGGCTGGCGAAGCGTTGTGTCGGGTCGGTCGCCGCACCGCTCTGGCGCGCAGCGATTTGCTGGCGCGCCTGTTGCAGCGGGTTGAGAATCACCGGCAACTCGGGAAACGCCTGCTTTACCCGCTGGCTCATCTGCGCCTTGAGCCGTTGGCCCTGGGCCGCTTCGCGGGCGGCGTAGAGGTTCAGCCCAATCACCCATACCGCCAGCGCCGTCGCGCAGATCGCCGCCGCCCGGCCCCAACCGCCGCGCTCGGCCGCGTTGCGTGCAAGGCCGGCATGCAAGCCCCAGCCCGGCGCCGGGCCAGTCCAGCGTTGGGTTTCGGCCAAGGTGCTGATCGAAGGTTGCGGCGACGCCTCGCCCACCCAGTGCAACCCGGGCCCCGTTTCCAGCAGCCACTCGTCCAGCGCCTCCTCCTGCAACGGTTGCACCACGGCGTGCTGCAGGTCGTGGCGCACCAGCAGGTGGCCGTTCTCGATACAGGCCACCGGCCCCGACAGCACCGGCAAGGCGTAGGCCGCCGGGTAGAGGCCGCGCAATTTCATGCCAGCCTGGTGCACAAGCCGGCCCAGCGTGGCGAGGGATTCACGGTCCAGCCAAGCGATCTGCACCTGCCCGTCGACCCCGCGCTGGCTATGCGCCACCTGCATGTGTTCGCTGGCACCGAGCATCAGGGCCTGGGCTGCACACGTCACTGCGGCGGTGATCTTGGCCGCTGGCAACAACGGCAACTCCAGGCGGGTCAGCAAACTGTCGCGGGGATGAAGGAAGCATTCCACCGAAATATTCTTACCGCCTTGGCCCAATGCCCGCAGGCTGCTGCGGCCTTGCTCGCGAACCTGGCCCTGGCGATCCAGCCAGGCAAATGCCACCTCACTGTCGAGATCCAGGCTGCCCAGCGGCGCCAGGGCGATGCGCAAGCGCGTCATACGCCCACCCTGGACCAGATCACCAGGGGCAAGCGGTCCTCGGTGCGTTGCAGCAACGCCTCCAGTTCGACCTGCCGTTGACCACTGCGTGCCTGGCCCCGCAGGCGGAACCAGTCGCTGGTGATGCCAACCTTGACGCTGGCGGTGTCCAGCTCCGGCATGCGCAGGCGATTGACGAAATCCCCACGATTGATAAACCAGTGGCCGCCGTCGCGCTCCCTGACCAGTGCCTCGGCCCGTTGCAGCGACAGCCCCGGCACGTAGGCGGCCAGCACCGGGGCGCTGGCGGTGTTGCCATTGAGCCAGGTGTTGGTCGGCAGGATCGTCACGTACGGCGCCAGTGTGTCCAGCAACCGCGTGGTGACGCCCTTGACGCTGCGCAGGTCTTGCAAGGTGCGCAGCATCGGGCGTGTCGGTGCCTGCGGCGTGTTGTCGGCCTGTGGCGAGGTTTCGCGGCCGCTGTTGAAGGTGTTGGCCTTCGGCGCCTGGTCCGCCCGCGGCGGATTCAACAGGCGCGGATAGGCCTCGACCACCCTTTCGACGATGCGTGTGCGGACCGCTTGTGCCACGCCCAACTGCTGGCACAGGCGTTCGAAGGCGCGCACTTGTTCTTCGTCCACACGCTCATTGGCGACGAGATTGCGCAGGTTGAACTTGCCTTGTTCATCTTCCAGCTGGCCTTCGAACGGCGTGTCGATCTGGCCCGAGCCCGGCATCACGATGGGTTTGGCCCAGGGTTGGCCAAAGCGCGTCAGCGGATCGCGCTGGCGGGCGTCCCAGAGCAACTGGCGACTCAGTTGCAAACCGCCCTGCAACCGCGCCGTGCCCTGGACGCGCAACTGCTCGGCCTCCAGGCTGCGGGTGAACAGGGTCTGGCGGGTCAGCATGCCGCCGGCGATGACTGCCACCACGGCAGCGATCAGCAAGGCGCTGATGACCGCCATGCCGCGCTGCTTCGCCGCGAGGGGCGAATCCGTCTGCATCACGGCCCTTACAACTGCCAGGAGCCAATGTCGGCATTCACGCCGTCGCCGTCAGGCTGGCCGTCGGCACCGAGGGAAAAGATATCGACTTCGCCGTTGGCACCGGGGTTGAGGTAGTTGTAGGGACGTCCCCACGGATCATTGGGCAGGCGCTCCAGATAAGAACGCCAGGTGCTGTTTTTCGCATCGGCCGGTTTTTCCACCAGCACCTTGAGGCCCTGGTTCATGCTCGGGTAACTGCCGTGATCCAGGCGATACAGCTTCAAGGCTTGCATCAGGCCGCCAATGTCCTGTTTCGCCGCCGTTGCCCGCGCCTGGTCGGGACGGTCGAGCACCTTGGGCACCACCATCGCCGCCAGGATGCCGAGGATCACCACCACGACCATGATTTCGATCAGAGTGAAACCCCGCTGCCCGCGAGGGCCTTGGGAACGGGCGTTGTAACGGGCGATCTGCATCTCGACGGTCCTTCGCTGGATTCGATTCGAGGCGCAGTGTTGCAAGAATATATGTCAGTGATATTGAAATTGCTCAGGAGCTTGCGTCGTCAACTGGTCATGAACGGCGGCTAGCCTTGAAGGCTGCCCTCGCCGCCGAGCCCGCGCCATGTCACGCCCCGCGCCACAAGCCGGCTTCACCCTGATCGAAGTACTGGTGGCCCTGGCGATCATCGCCGTGGCCATGTCGGCCGCCGTGCGCGTGGCTGCGGTGATGACCCAGAGCAACGGCCTGCTGCGCGACAAATCCATCGCCCTGCTGGCCGCCCGCAGCCAGCTGGCGCAGTTGCGTCTGGAAGGCCGTTTTACCCAGGGCTCGAAAGTGTTCGAATGCGACCAGGGACGACTGTTGCTGCGTTGCGAACAGAACCTGCGACCGGCGGAAAACGGCCGGTTGCTGCGGGTTGAACTGAGCGTGTCGGACCGCAGTCGCGAAGCACCGCCGTTGGCTCGGTTGGAGACGTTGGTCAGCCGAGAGAAACCTTGAGCGGCGTGGGCTAACACATCCTTTGTGGCGAGGGGTTTATCTGTGGGAGCAAGGCTTGCCCGCGATGCAGGCGCCTCATTTCCTCGGAGACTGCGTCGTCTTCATCGCGGGCAAGCCTTGCTCCCACAGGGAAGGCAAATTCACTGAGTCCGGCAATCGGGCAAGGGCCAACCGAGTCTGTTCATTGCCGCGTTCGATGACCACCGCCTGCGCCTCGATCGCCACCAGCCGTACCCCTTGGGCCACGCGTTCACCGACCAGGAAACTGCGCGGCGGTCCGTCGTTGAGGCTGAGGATGGCCACGGGCGCGCGCGCGCCGGCCATCACCCCGCTGACCTTGATGTCCACTGGCGCCGGCTGGTTGGAGAACCATTGCAACGCCGGGTTATCGGAACGCTCGGCCATGCGTTGCGGGGCGACATCCGGCGTGCGCGACTCGGCCGACGTGAGCAGCAGCGAAGACCAGGTCGCCACCCCGGCCAACGCCGCCAACAGGCCAACGGCCTGGACGATTTGCGCCGGGGACACACGCTCGATGAACGCCATGGCCTGAATCTCCTTTTTTTGGTTCCAGCGTCCAGCGTACGCGTCAATTCTCTCCGTTTTATTTCACATCCTTATCATCTTCACCGTGCAGGATGGCTTTCACGCAAAGGAGCGCGCATGAACCTCGGCAAGCAACGCGGTTTCACTCTGATCGAATTGATGGTGGTGCTGGTGATCATCGGCATTGCCAGCGCCGCCGTGAGCCTGAGCATCAAGCCGGATCCGTTGAAGTTGCTGCGCCAGGACGGTGAGCGGCTGGTGCAACTGTTGCAACTGGCCCAGACCGAAGCCCGCACCGACGGGCGGCCGATTACCTGGCGCTGGGATGCCAAGGGGTTTGGCTTCAGTCGCCGCGCCGATCAAGGCACCGGGTTGGATCGCTTCAAGGACGACCCGCAACTGCATCCACGTCGTTGGCAGAGCCCGTCGATGGAGGTTCGCGTGGAACCCAGGCAGCGGGTCGTACTCAATGCCGAGTGGATCGGCGAGCCCTGGCAGATCCGCTTGTCGGACGGCCTGAACAGTCTCACGGTGCAACGCAGTGCCGCCGGGCGGGTGCAACTTCAATGAGCGCCCGGCAGACAGGCTTCACCTTGCTGGAAGTGATGGTGGCGATCCTGCTGATGGCGGTGGTCAGCCTGATCGCCTGGCGCGGGCTGGACAGCGTGACCCGTGCCGACAGCCACTTGCAGGCCAGTACCGAACAGACCGAAGCCTTGTTGCGGGTATTGAACCAACTGGAGCGCGACGTGGCCCTGCGCGCCAGCATCGAGCTGAGTGAACCGGTAAAGCCCGGCGTCGACGACCCGCCCTCGACCGCCCCGCCCGCCCTCACCGTGCGCAGTACCGAAGGCCGGGGGTTCCGCCTGGATGTGATCCGCGTGGCGGCGACCCAGGAGGGCGAGTTGCAACGGGTGCGCTGGTGGCTCAAGGGCGACACGCTTTACCGCGCCCAAGGCCAGGCCCGCAGTCGCTATCCACTGCCCGCGCCCGGCCCGGGCGTGGCGGTGCTCAGTGACGTCAGCGACGCCGGACTGCGGTTCTGGGACAAGGAAAAAGGCTGGCGCAAGCTCAGCGGCAACCGCCAGGAAAACCCGATGGGCATCGAAATCAGCCTGACTCGCCAGACGCCTCAGGGCGTAGAGAAATATCGACAGGTGCTGGGGCCATTGGAATAGCCCCCCAGATTATTGGGTGACCTTCAAGGCTTGGCACAGCACAGGTCCCACAGGGGTATTGGGTGAACTCTAGATTTGGGCCAAGCACCGGGCTCTTGTGGGAGCGAGCCTGCTCGCGATGAGGCCTGCCCAGACGCCACTGGCCTCAGCTCAGCACCACCACCCCACCCGGCAATTCAGTGCATTTGGCGCCGTAGGCATCGCGGATCAACAGCGCCACGCCCGCCAGTTGATCGAGGCGAAACCGCGCCTGGACCTTGCGCTGGCCCAGTTCGCGGTTGAGCAGCAGCAACATGCCAGGCCGATAGCGGTTTATCTCATCAATGACACTGGCCAGGGTCGCGTCGTTGAACACCAGGACCTGCTCACGCCAGGCAATCGCTGCCGACACATCGGCACGCTTGGGAGCGTCCACCCGGCCAGGGTCGTAAGTCAGCTGCATGCCCGGCTCCAGGCGAAACCGCTGGCCTTGTACCTCGACCTGCACCACACCCTCAAGGCAAGTCGCGCAGACGCTCTGGTCGGTGTAGCGGATGTTGAAGCGTGCCCGGGCAGCGCTGATCCAGCCGGCACCGGCCTGGATGCTGACCACCTCGGCACTGCGCCCCTGCACTTCAATCTCACCACTGAGCAATTCCAGTCCTTGTCCGCCATCGGCCAGCGCGCGGCGACTGAGGCGGGTCTGGGTATTGAGTTCCAGGCTGACGCCCTCGGCCAGTTCCACCCGGCGCTGTTCGCCGACGTCGGTGACGTAGTCGGCTCCCAGCCCGGAAACACCACCGGGCACCGTGGCGCGGATCAACAGCAAAGCCGCCGACGCCGCGATGGCGCCACCCAACAACGCCCGACGACCGAAATGCCGGGGCGCCTGCACCGCCGCGGCGGCAGGTTGCAGCCCCTGCCACAGCGCCTTGGCCTGTTCGAAGGCCCGGGCATGTTCAGGGCTTTGCCCGCACCACAGGCGCAAGGCCCGGGCATCGGCCACGGTGGCGCGTCCCGAGGTCAGCAGGATCAGCCAGTCTCGGGCCTCGCTGGCCAATCGGGCCTGGGGCGTGGCGTCAGGGGAAGTGATGCTGAAGATGTTCAAGCGCACACACACTCACGAAAGGGTCGGGTCTCTACTCTCAAGACGGTTTTCCCGCGCCGGGACCGAACCGCTGAATGACTTTTCTTTCCAGGCGCAGGGCGCAGTGCCCCAACGCAGCCTTGATTTCCTTCTCCACCATGCGCGTGGAAATACCGAAGCGCTGGGAGATTTCCAGGTGCGGCGCTTCCTCCAGGCGTGCGGCGATGAAAATCCTGCGACGGCGCGACGGCAGTTCGTACAAGGCCTTGAGCAGGGTCTGCAACTCCTTCTGCCCGCCCACCACCCGGGCCGGATCCAGCGCTTCATCCGAGACCTGCAGCAATTCCTCGATTTCATCGCCGGTGAGCAGACGCGCATCGGCCTGTCGACGGTCGGCGGCGATGTTCAGGGCCATGCGATATAAATAAGCGTTGGGCTGGGCAATCTCCTGGGTATCGACCATGCGATCGACCCGCAGGTAGGTTTCATGCAACACATCGTTGGCCAGTTCCTCGGAGCCCAGGCGTCTGCGCAGGCGCACCTTGAAATCCTCGTACGAGGTGAGGAACAACTTCACCAACGGGCTGCGACCGGAGTCTTTCATCGCCCGGACACCCCTTCCCCTGCTATGCATTCCATGCTTCTTCCTGATGAGTCGGGTAACAAAAGCAGGGTCACCGGCTGGCGCAACGAGCTGGGCGCCGGGCGGTCGATCCTGAGGTTTTGCAAACTGTTGACCAAGGCCTTGTCCCGCATCAGATCGCCCGTGGAACTGACCAGGCGGCTGTGCTGGACCACGCCGTCCCGGCCGATCCACACTTGCAGCACCGCCCGGAAACTGCCTGGGCGGGTCAACGGTGAACGACACAAATTGCGCTGGATGACCGTCTGGATCGCTGCCGCGTAGTTGCTGTCACTCAAGCCTGGGGTGACGCCGGGAGGTAGCGGCACCTCGCGGACCTGCACCGGCTGCAACGTGAACGCATCCTCCCGGGCATAGTGCGCCGCCAGCCCGGTGCCGCTGAGCAACACCCTCAACCCTTCGGAAGGTGTGAATTGCCCCTGGACACCCAGCGTATGGCGCTGGCTCGACAACTGGTGGTCCACCAGCACCGCCATGCCCGTCGCCCGGCTGAACTGCTCCAGCGCCGTGGTCAGTTCCTGGGGCGCGATGTCCAGGTCCACCAGGCCGACCGCCTGGATCGGCCCGGCCAGCAGACACAGCACCACCATCAGCCACCGCAAGGGCGCCCTGGTCAATCCACGCCCGCGTCCGCCCCCGGCTCTGCCCTGCTGCACGACTGACGTATCCGTTGAAAACCGTCATCCTGAGGGGTGTTTATGAATGTCGTATGACATCTGATACAAATCCTCCGGGCCGCACTAGACTGGTGCCCAGACAACGAACCGTCGGGTGTGACGGGCAGGAGGTCGATGATGAACCAGTGGACGAAAATGATGGCCGGCCTCGGGCTGCTCCTGGCCCTGCCGTGGGCCCAGGGCGAAGAAGCCCCGGCGTGTATCGAGGTGACCGTCGGTGGCTACAAGACCCCCGACTACAACTGCCTGAGCCGGCAGATGGGCAACGACCCGCAGGCTGCAACAGCTGCGCAACGGGCCCAGGACGCCATGAGTGTGCCGATCAACGAACGCGCGCCGAACAGCATCGGCCTGGCAACCCCGGCGGCCACTGGCGTGCGCATGGGCAATACGTTTGGCACTTCGGTCAAGCCCCAGCGGCCGCCGGCTCCGACCAACACCTCGCCGCTGCCCAATGGAAATAAATAGAGGCATACGACAGACCTGCTCTGTGGGAGCAAAGCTTGCTCGCGATCCAGGCGACACGGTCCGCCAGATTCACCTCATCATCGTTCATCGCGGGCAAGCCTTGCTCCCACAGTTGGCCCTCGCGGATCAGCCACCCGGACTCTGGCGAAAACTCACCGCCAGCCGGTTCCAGCTGTTGATGGTGCTGATCGCCAGGGTCAGGTCCACCAGTTCCTCCTCGCTGAAGCAGGCCCGGGCCTGGGCATAGACGTCGTCCGGCACCTGGCTCTCAGCCAACAGCGTCACCGCCTCGGTCCAGGCCAGGGCGGCGCGTTCGCGGGCGGTGAAAAAACCGCTGTCGCGCCACACCGCCACCGCGTAGAGCCGCCGCTCGGTCTCGCCCTGGCGTCGCGCCTCCACCGAATGCATGTCGGTGCAAAAGGCACAGCCATTGAGTTGTGAAGCGCGGATCTTGATCAGGTGCAGCAGCGCCGGTTCGATACTCAGGCGACTGGTCAGGGCTTCCAGGCCGATCATGGCTTTCATCGCCCCAGGCGATGCAGTGTAGTAATCCAGACGCGGGCTCATGGCGGGCTCCGTGGTATTCGAGACCTTCACGCTAGGCCCTGGGACCGGCCAATGACAGGTCCAATATCCCGAAAAACCCGGAGACAAGTCCAATGGGCAGGATTTTCCCCACGCAACTTCTATGCAGTCGCACAATGCGGGTAATCTTGCGCCTTTGACGCTGGCGGCCCAACAATCGCCCAGGAGCTTGCGGGTATGGAACTTCATGTTGTCATCAACGGCCGCAAGGACCTGTCGAGCCAGTTGTATCAACAATTACGCAGCGCCATCGAAAGCGGTCGCCTGGCGGCCGGCACGCAACTGCCACCCAGCCGCCTGCTGGCCGAACAACTGGGAGTCTCGCGCAAGACCGTCTCCGACACCTATGCCCAACTGACCTACGAAAACCTGCTCACCGGCATCATCGGCAAAGGCACCTACGTCAACGCACGGCCGGCCAGGATCGTGCGCAAACAGAGCCACCGCGAGCTGGCCGGCGCCGACGTCGTCGAAGCCTGGCGCACCATGCCCGACCTGATGCGCCATCCCACCCTCGAAGGTGCGTTGCGCTACGACTTCATCGGCGGCGCCACGGGCAAGGGCCAGTTTCCGCTGGACGACTGGCGGCGCTGCACGGCCCACGCGCTGCGCCAGATCGCCAGCGCCAAGGGCTTCTACAGCCAGCCCGAAGGCCTGCCGTCGCTGCGCAATGCCATTGCCCGGCACATCGCGTTTTCCCGCGGGGTCAATTGCCAGGATGAAGACGTGGTGGTGTGCAACGGCGCGCAGCAGGCCCTGGACCTGATCTCGCGAGTGTTGACCCGGCCCGGCAGCCTGGTGGCCATGGAAGATCCGGGCTACCCGCCGGCGCGCTTGCTGTTCGGCTCCCAGGGCGCCACGGTGGTCGGAGTGCCGGTGGACGAGCAAGGCATGCGGATCGACCTCATTCCCGACGGCACACGGTTGATTTATGTGACGCCCTCCCACCAGTTTCCCCTGGGCATGCCCATGAGCCAGGCCCGCCGCGAGGCCTTGCTGGCGCGGGCCTATGAGCTGGGGGCGATCATCATCGAAGACGACTACGACAGCGAATTCCGCTACGAAGGCAGGCCCGCCGATTCACTGCAGAGCATGGATGAGCGCGGGATCGTGGCGTACGTCGGCACCTTCTCCAAGACCTTATTGCCGGAACTGCGCCTCGGCTATGCGATCCTGCCACCAGCGATTCTTGAAGCGGTGATCCTGGCCAAGCGCCTCACCGACCAGCACACCTCCACCCTGCCCCAGTGGGCGCTGGCGAAGTTCATCGCCGAGGGTTGCCTGCTCAAGCATATCCGCCGCTGCCACACCCTGTATGCCGGTCGCCGCGAGCGAATCCTGGCCCGCATGGGCGGGGACTTGTCGCCCTGGTTCGAGGCCGTGCCCACCACCGCGGGCTTTCATATGGCGGTGTTGTGCAAGGTCCCGGTGGACCTGGCATTGGTGATCGAGTTGGCGAAAAAAGCCGAAGTCGGGCTCTACCGCCTTGATGGCTTTTTCAACGAGGCCCCGGTGCGGCCAGGCCTGTTCTTTGGTTTCGGCGCGATCGAAACCCTGGACATCGACATCGCCCTGGACCGCTTGCGCGACATTCTGCAGCAAGTGGCCTGAGGGATTGGACTGGGCATTTATCCGCCCATTGGCTGTTTGAGCCTTGCCCCCGCGGGCCTATCCTGCACGGGTGTGATTGATGTTGAGCAAACCCCTGCGACTTGATTCAGGAGCCTGAACAATGTCTCGTCAAGTGATCAATACCGTACAGGTGCAAGCCGCCGCCGGTCGCTCGGAAGAACTGGGCCGGCAATTGCAGCAAATCGTCGAGACCCTGCGTGCCCAGCCGGGCTGCGATGCCTACCTGGTCGACCGTTGCCCGGACGATGGCGACCGCTGGAACGTCAGTGCCCGCTGGCAGTCGGAAGCGGCCATGCAAGCCCACTTCAACTGCCCGGAAGTGCAAGGCTTCATCAGTCTGATCGACAACCGACTGGCGCGCAGCGTCGACTTCAATAGCTGACACCCCGCGCCTGTAGGAGCTGCCGAGTGCAACGAGGCTGCGATCTTGCCCAATCCAATTGAGTCTCAAGCGAAAGATCAAAAGATCGCAGCCTTCGGCAGCTCCTACAGGGGGTACCTTTCAAATTGGGTGGATCGCGGTATTGGTCTACCCACCTTCCGAAAGATTGGACGTTTGCTTGCCCCACCGTGGGGCTTAGGGTGAATCCATCGCCGCGACAGCGCGAAATCACTCGAAACCACACAGGCCATACCTTCATGAAAACGCTCTGTCTGATCGCCGCCCTCGGTCTGCTGCCCATTACCCAGGCCTACGCCCACGAAGCCGCGCCTTCGGAGAAGGTCACGGTGCTGCAGGAGCAATTGCTGAAAAACGTTCCAGGTAAAAAAACCATGATGCTTTCCGTCGACTATGCCCCCGGCCAAGCGTCCATTGCCCATAAGCATGAGGGCACGGCCATGGCCTACGTACTGGAAGGCGCCATCACTTCCCAGGTCAAGGGTGAGCCGGCGAAGACCTACAAGGCTGGGGAGTTCTGGTATGAAGCGGCGGGGTCCGAGCACCTGGTCTCGAGAAACGCCAGCACGAGCCAGCCGGCAAAATTGTTGGTGTTCATGGTGATGGGTGAGGATGAAGCGGTGTTGATACCGCTGAAAAACTAACGGCCCCAGCACAGCCCCCCTGTGGGAGCGAGCTTGCTCGCTCCCACAGGGACTCACAGCGAATCTAAAAAAAAAGCCCCGCATCTCTCAATGCGGGGCTTTTTCATTCAACGCCGGATCAGTTGGCCGTCACGACCGCCTGACCACTCAACGCCAGGTCCAGCAGTTCGCGGTTGGCGACCGCGTACATGGCGTAGTCGGTGCCGCTGGCGGCACGGATGTCCACCAACATGGCGCGCCAGCGCTCGACCATTTCGTGATGCTGCTCAAGCCACAGCGCCAGGCGGGTTTCCACGTCCTGGGTCGCGTCGCCGTCCTGCAGGACCGAGATGGTGATCGCCCGTTGCTGCCAGTCGATGTCATCGCGGAACGCTTCACGGGCCAGTGCCTGCCAGTTGTTTTCCACCGGCAGTGCGCTGATCTGTTGCAGGTACCAGGTGATGTCCAGGGCGCTGCCCACGGCGAAGTAGGCCTTGGCCACGTCGGCGGCGTTCTGGCCGGTGACGTCGGACGCCTCGATGATCGGCAACAGGGTGTACAGGTGCGTGGTGCCGGCAACCATGCGCGCCAGCAGTTCCGGCACACCGGCGGCCACGTAGGCCTGGTAGCGGGTCTGCCAGCCTTCGCGGGTCGGACCTTCCAGCAGTTCGTCGAGCTTGAGGCCCAACGCGGCCAGGTGCGGACCGAAGTGCGCGACGTCACGGGCAGCGTTCTGCTCGTTGCGGCGGCTGCGCAGGAACCAGCGCGTGGCGCGACGACCCAGGCGCATCAACTCGTCCATCAGCTCCAGTTGCACGTCGGCCGAGACCTGGTGGTCCAGGGCTTCGATCTGACGGAACCAGTGCGGGAGGTGGAAGATATCCCGAACGATGACATACGCACCCGCCACGTTCGCCGGGCTCATGCCCGTAGACTCCTTGAGCCGCTGAACGAAGGTGATGCCCATGTGGTTGACCAGGTCGTTGGCGATCTGGGTGCTGACGATCTCGCGCTTGAGGCGATGGCGACGCATGGCCTCGGAGAACTGGTTCACCAGCGTCGGCGGGAAAGCCGTCTCCATGTCACGGGTCAGGTAATCGTCGTCCGGTACCAGGGAGTTGAGCAGCGCTTCCTTGAGGTCGATCTTGCTGTAGGAGATCAACACCGACAGTTCGGCACGGGTCAGGCCATGGCCCGCCGCGACACGCTCGTTGATCGCCTCTTCAGACGGCAGGAACTCGATGGCGCGATCCAGCTTGCCGCGGCCTTCCAGATCGTTCATCAGACGCTTGTATTCGGCGATCCGCACGAAGGCACGGCGCGCCGCCAGGGACAGGGCCTGGGTCTGCTTGTAGTTGTTGCCCAACACCAGGCCACCGACTTCGTCGGTCATGCTCGCCAGCAACTGGTTGCGTTGCTTGTCGGTCATGTCGCCGGCCTGCACCACTTCGTTGAGCAGGATCTTGATGTTCACTTCGTGGTCGGAGCAGTCCACGCCGCCCGCGTTGTCGATGAAGTCGGTGTTGGAACCGCCGCCATTGAGGCCGAACTCGACGCGACCCAGTTGGGTCATGCCCAGGTTGCCGCCCTCGCCCACGACCTTGCAGCGCAGTTCGTTGCCGTTCACGCGCAATGCATCGTTGGCCTTGTCGCCGACGTCGGCGTGGCTTTCAGTGCTGGCCTTGACGTAGGTGCCGATACCGCCGTTCCACAACAGGTCCACTGGTGCCTTGAGCAAGGCATTGAGCAGCTCGGTCGGGGTCAGCTTGTCAGCCTTGATGTCGAAGCGTTCTTTCATCTGTGGCGAGATGGCGATGCTCTTCGCGCTGCGCGAGAAGATACCGCCGCCTTCGGACATGATGCTGGTGTCGTAGTCGCTCCAGGCCGAACGCGGCAGGTCGAACAGGCGCTTGCGCTCGGCAAAGCTGCTGGCAGGCTCGGGGTTCGGGTCGATGAAGATGTGCAGGTGGTTGAAGGCCGCGACCAGTTGCAGCTTGTCGGACATCAACAAGCCGTTGCCGAACACGTCGCCGGCCATGTCGCCGACGCCCACCACGGTGATGCTGTCTTCCTGGACATTGATGCCGCGCTCGCGGAAGTGGCGCTGCACGCCGACCCACGCGCCCTTGGCGGTGATGCCCATTTTCTTGTGGTCGTAGCCAGCCGAACCGCCGGAGGCGAACGCATCGCCCAGCCAGAAGCCATAGTCGATGGCGATGCCGTTGGCGATGTCGGAGAAGGTCGCAGTGCCCTTGTCCGCCGCCACCACCAGGTACGGGTCATCGTCGTCATGACGCACGACGTTGGCCGGCGGTACCAGTGCGCCGTCCTTCAGGTTGTCGGTGATGTCCAACAGGCCCGAGATGAAGATGCGGTAGCAGGCGATGCCCTCGGCCGCGATCTCGTCCCGGCTGCCGCCCAATGGCAGGCGACGTGGCAGGAAACCACCCTTGGCGCCCACCGGCACGATCACCGAGTTCTTCACTTGCTGGGCTTTTACCAGGCCCAGCACTTCGGTGCGGTAGTCTTCTTCACGGTCGGACCAGCGCAGGCCGCCGCGGGCAACGTTGCCGAAGCGCAGGTGCACGCCTTCGACCCGTGGCGAGTAGACGAAGATCTCGAACTTGGGCACCGGTTTCGGCAGTTCCGGGATCAGGTGCGGGTTGAACTTGAAGCTGAAGTAGGACTTGTTCTGGCCGTTGGCGTCGGTCTGGTAGAAGTTGGTCCGCAGGGTGGCCTTGATCAGGTCCAGGTAGCGACGCAGGATGCGGTCTTCGTTGAGCACCTGGACGTCGTCCAGGGCCGAGAGGATCGCTTGCTCCAGGCGCAGCTGCTTGTCTTCCAGGTCATCGCCAGTGAGTTTGCGCGCCAGGTAGAAGCGGGTCTTGAACAACCGGGTCAACTCGCGAGCGATGTCGGTGTGGTTGTTCAGGGTGCTGGCGATGTAACCCAGGTCGAAGCCCAGGCGGATCTGCTTCAGGTAACGGGCGTAGGCACGCAGCAGCGCCACGTCGCGCCATGGCAGGCCGGCGGTCAGCACCAGGCGGTTGAACGCATCGTTCTCGGCATCGCCACGCACGATGTGGACGAAGGCGTCCTGCAAGGTGTCGTTGAGTTGCTGGATGTCCAGGTCCAGGCCTTCGGCGGCGGTGAACGCGAAATCATGAATCCAGAACTCGCGGCCGTTGGTGTGGCGCAGGCGGTACGGGAACTCGCCCAGCACGCGCAGGCCGAGGTTTTCCAGGATCGGCAGCACGTCGGACAACGCCAGCGGCGTGTCGGCGTGATACAGCTTGCAGTGCAGCTCACGCTGGCCGGAGACCTGGCCCAGCGGCTGGTAGAAGCTCATGACCAGCGGGTTCTTTTCGTTCAGGCTCAGCAGGTGTTGCATGTCGACCACGGCCGAGTGCGCGGCAAAGCGCTCGCGGTAGCCGGCCGGGAAGCCTTTCGGGAAATCCGACAGCACGTTGGTGCCCTGGGCTTCGCCGAAGCTCTCGACGACCAGGCTGGCGTAGTCGTCCTTCCAGCTGCGGCAGGCCTGCACGACTTCTTTTTCCAGCAGGACCGGATCGATGTCGAGACGGTTCTTCGGGTCCACTCGCAGGATCAACTGCACGCGGGCCAACACGGATTCGGAGAAGAAGGTCCAGAACTCGCAGTCCGAGGCCTTCAGGCGATCCATCAGCACTTGCTGGATCTTCTGGCGCACTTCGGTGGAGTAGATGTCGCGTGGCACGTAGGCCAGGCAGTAGCAGAAACGACCATACGGGTCTTTGCGCAGGAACACGCGGATCTTGTTGCGTTCCTGGATCTGCACGATGGACATGACGGTGCTGAACAGCTCGTCCACCGGGGTCTGGAACAAGTCGTCACGGGGCAGCACTTCGACCACCTGGGCCAGTTCCTTGCCCAGGTGCGCCTTGGCCTGGAAGCCCGAGCGACGCTCGATTTCCGCGACCTTGCGGCGGATGTACGGGATGACCCGCACGCTCTCGCCATACACCGAAGAGGTGTACAGGCCCATGAAGCGGCATTCCTTGATGACCTTGCCGTTGGCGTCGATTTCACGGATCGACACGTAGTCCGGGTAGGCCGGACGGTGCACGCGGCTCGGGTGCGCGGCCTTGGCGAACGACAGCGGCGTCGGTTCGCGCAGGTAATTGACGGCGTAGTCTTCGATGCGCAGGTCTTCGGCGGTCAGGCCAGCGCGCAGTAATTTGGTCAGGCCCAGGAACGAATCAGGGTTGTATTCGATGTGGCCGCCATCGGCCTCATCGCGAACCACGAACTCTTCGTAGCCCAGGAAAGTGAAGTGGTTGCCCACCAGCCATTCCAGGAAACTCTTGATCTCGCTCTTTTCATCAGCGTCGATGGCGTAGGCGCTGCTGTCCAGGCTGTCGAGGATTTCCTGGACCTTGGCTTTCATCGGTTCGAAGTCGGCCACGGCCACGCGCACTTCGCCCAGCACTTGCTCAAGTTCCTTGCTCAGGACGTTGAGTTCGGCGGCGTTGGCGCAGCGGTCGATCTCCAGGTACATCAACGACTCTTGCAGGATGTCGTCGCCCTGGGTGCCTTTGGGCAGGATTTCCAGCAACTCGCCCTTGCTGCCGCGACGCACGCTCAGCACGGTGGTTTGCAGGGTATGGATGCTGTAGCCGCGACGGTTCAGCTCGGTGCGGACCGAATCCACCAGGAATGGCAGGTCGTGGTGCAGCACTTCCACTGCCGTGTGGGTCGACTGCCAGCCGTGGCGTTCGTAATCGGGGTTGTAGACGCGCACCTGCGGTTGCGTGTGGTCGAAGCGCTCAAGCAGGCGCCAGGCAGACAGGGTGCAGCCAGCAAGGTCGGACAACCGGCGCTGGGTAAGTTCATCGAGGGAAATGATGCCGAAGAATTGTTCAGCGAACAGCGCCACTTGTGGCAGTGCCTGTTCACTGATGTGCTGCGCCAGTGCCGCTTGCAGTTGATGCTGGAAGTCGGCTTTGCTGGCTGCGGTGAAGAACGCCATCTGTGGTACTCCGCTTGGGCTTGTTATTGATTGAAGCGTCGCGTGCAACCCCTGCGGGGCTGTCGGCCATCCCGTTCCTGATTCTCGGGCAGAGGAAACAGGATGACAGGTGGGTGAAGCTGGACAGGACCGGCAGGTCACATCCTTTTCCATGTAATTTCATGTCATGGACACCTGCAAAAACCACTCCGGGGTGGCCTTTGCAGGTGCACATCCGTTGCGCAGCTTAACGAGTGCGACAATGTGCCTGCTTGCAGCGCTGCGACATATTCGGTCATCGGCAAGCTAAACCGGCCCGAGTTCATCGAACAACCCTAGCAGCCCAGGGGCGAAACGGCACCTGGCAGTGTGAAATCGCAGCCCGATTGCGGTAATCCACCGCAAAGTCCTCCAGGCTGGCAAAATCCACTTTTTTCGGCTCATCGAGCCAGGAGCCATCACCATGCAAATGACCACCACCCTGCTGATCGCCAATCCGTGCGACGACGAAGAAGACAACATGGCCATGCTCTGCTGCCACAGCGCCCAGGGTGAAATGTTCCTGATGACCCGCTACCCCGACGAAGACGAACTGGAGATTGCCCTGGATGGCGAGCCTTCGACGCTGGACGGCGTGAAAGTCACGCTGAGCCCTACCCGCTTGCTGATTGAGATTGCGGCGGCGGATGCCGATGCGTTGAACGGCGACGACATGCTGGAGATCATCCACGACACCGATGCGGCGGACCTGGCGGAAGTGGAACTGACGTTGCAGAACATCCTCAAGGGGACGGGTACCTATATAAGCCAGCTCTGATTCCTGTCGGCGTTGATCGTTCCCACGCTCTGCGTGGGAATGCATCCCGTGACGCTCTGCGTCACCTTCCAGAAGCGGAACGCGGAGCGTCCCTGGCGGCATTCCCACGCGGAGCGTGAGGAACGATCAAAGCTCCCTCGCCACAGGATCCGTGCACCGGCTGTTAGTCGTCTTTTTGTACCAGATTGCCGTCAGCGTCATAGGCCAGGTACGCGTCACTATCCTTCGGGTCCCTCACGTAATAACGGGCCTCATTGCCATTATCCGGCACTTCCAGGCTGACATAGGACCCCAGTTCCTTGATCAGTTTGTTGTTTTGACTAATCAGGACCAGCCCGGAACCACCACCGGCCCGAATGGCCGCTGCATACCGAGTCTGGAACGCGTTGAGCTGGTTGTACTCCAGCGGGACTCGTAAGGTGCCCGTCAGGTCGATGGCGCCATAGCTGCCGGCGCGTGCGACCACCGCCATGCCGTTGGAAAACGGTTCCACCTCGTCATACGGTAACTTGATGGGCAGCCGCGCACCCTGGCGATTGATAAAAGCAAACTTCCTGCTTTTAGCGTCCTGCACCAACAGCGGTTGCTGCCCGACAAAACGGCCTATCGCGTTGTCACCCTGCAGGTTGATCCGTTTACCGTCCAAGTCGAAAACGTCCTGACGACTCCGGTCGGCAGAGCTGGCGTAGAGCAAACCCTCGCTGTGCTCGATGCCTGAGAACTGCGCCGGCAGGATTTCCTTGCCGCCCAGGGTATAGGCGCCGTAGAGGCCTTCCATGACATCGGTTCGTTTGCCGAGACGGGCGATGAATACGTTGCCAGTCACGGTGGGGTTGACGAATTTCATCGGCAATACGAAACGATGCCCCTTGGCATCGTAGAGCCCATAAGGTCCGTTGGTTTCCCGCTCCACCAACAGCAGGCCATTGCTCAACGTTTCGGTGATGTATTCGAACGGCAGGTCCACGAGCTTGTTGCTGCCAGCAGGAAAATAGGCGAGCTGGCTGCGCAATGCCTGCCAGTCCGAGTCCGGGTCGCTGGACTTTTCCGGGGAAAACAACGTGTAGGTATCGGCCATCTGGCTATCTTGCACCTGCACCCAACGGGGCTTGATCAACCACTGGCCGGCCTGGTCGATGAAGCCGTAGCGCTCGGCGTTCCGGTCCAGAGCGATGTAACGCGCCTGCTCCGCCAGGACGTTGTCGACCTGGGTGAACTCAACGCTGTTGTCTTCCATCGGATCGAGCACATGAATGACAATGCGTTGCGGGGTGGCCTCGAATTGATAGTCGACCTCGGTGTTTTTCAACGGCCCCACCTGAGCGGCCAGCGCCTGGGTCAGGCGTTCCAACTGCTGCTGTACAGCCTGGCCGGTCTTGAGCTGCTTGAGATCGTCCTTGGTCTGCAGCAGCGCCTTGTAATAATCATGCAACGCCGCGATATCGCCTTCGGAGGGGAACGCGCGGGAGTTGTTGCCATTGCTGTAGAGCGCCTTGCCCGCGTCGTCCAGCCCCTGCACCACGAAGGTCGACAGTTTCGGCGTACTCAGGCGCACAGAGGCGCTGGCGTCACCCAGGGCGGTGAGCTGGAAGGACTGGCCATCGTCCAGGGTCACCTTCGGGTGATCCTTGTCCAGGACCACTTTCCTGAACGCCGGATAACTGCGGTAAGCGACCGTCAGGCCGAGACTCGCCAGCGGTTTGTTCACCGCAAGTGCAAAGGCGTCATGGGACGCGATCATGTCGTCGGACTCGACCTTGGGCGGCGCCTTGAGATCGGCGAAGGTTTTTTCGCTGCCATCGCGAAACCGCAGGCGCTGCGGCATGTACTGCTCGGCCGCCGGCTCATCCGGCGTCGCGGCGCGCTTCCAGAGCGGATCAAGATTGCTGGTGTCGAGCCTCACTTCGGAACCGTCGGCGAATAGCCTCTGGGCAAAACGCAGGCCCTGGATCGAGGCCAGTTCAGCTTTCAGTTGCGCACTGGTGAGTGGGACAAACAGCGGTTCGTACTGCAACGGCCGCTCGTCGGCAGGCTCGGTCGTCTCAATGCTCAGGCTCAATTGCGCGTCACTGACCAACTCCAGGGAGCGGAGGGTTTCACCGGTGTCCTGAATCAAATAGTTGAGGCGTTTCTCCACCTCGGGCAGTGCCAGCATGCCGATGTCTTCCATGCCCCCTTCGTTCAGTTGCTCGGCGGCGAAACCTTCATCCACCGGCGCGCCGCTGTGGCGAAACACGGTGTAGAACGCACCGCCCACCACCAACAAGGTCACGCTCAGTATCGACAGCAATTTCACGCGAGGCTGGGAGAAGTTCATGGAGGCTTCGGTCGTCAAAGGGGTTGGGGAAGGCAGGCAGCTAACCACACGGCCTTACGCGCTGCAAATCGCCCTGGAGGGCCTGTTCTGTTACTTCGGCCTGCCGACCTGCCTGGATCGTCGCCCATGTCCGGCTGAAGTGAACCACCGTCGGTCGTGCCTCCGACACGTCGCCCTTGACGGAGGGATGGATTCTGATGTTTCCTGAAACCGGTTTCAGAACCGCTAATAAATCCAATAAGCAGGTTTCAGTCCGTGAATTCTTTCTCCGCCGCCCAACGCAGCCGCGTGACCATGCTCGACGTCGCCGAACGCGCCGGGGTCTCCAAGGCCAGTGTCTCGCGTTTCATCGGCGAGGACCGCGCCCTGCTCTCCGAGGCCATTGCCAAGCGTATCGAGCAAGCCATCAGCGAGCTGGGCTATCGGCCGAACCAGATGGCCCGCGGCCTCAAGCGCGGGCGCACACGCCTGATCGGCATGCTGGTGGCCGATATCCGCAACCCCTATTCGATTGCCGTGATGCATGGCGTGGAAACCGCCTGTCGTCGCCATGGCTACAGCCTGGTGGTGTGCAACACCGACCGTGATGACGAGCAGGAGCGCCAGCACCTGGCGCTGTTGCGCGCCTACAACATCGAAGGGTTGATCGTGAACACCCTGGGTCACCACCGTGACGAACTGTTTGAACTGCGCAGCGAAATGCCCCTGGTGCTAGTGGATCGCAAGGTCGATCAACTCGACAGCGACCTGGTCGGGCTGGACAACCCAAAGGCCGTCGAGATGGCCCTCGATCACCTCGAACAACGGGGCTACCGCGATCTGTTGCTGGTGACTGAACCGTTCGACGGCACCAGTTCACGAATCGAACGGGTCGAGAGTTTCAAGGCTGGCCTCATGCGACGCCCTGCCCTGACCGGAGCCGTGGTGGAAACCTGCGACCAATTGAGCGCGCGCATCAAGGCTTTCCTGGCCCAACCGGGGCAAGGCCCCAAGGCGCTGTTCTGTGCCAATGGCATTGCCGCGCTGGCCGCCACGACGGTGTTGCGCGAGCTCGGTTGCCACTTGTTCGACGACGTAGGCCTGATTGCCCTCGACGATCTGGATTGGTACCCCTTGGTGGGCAGCGGCATCACGGCCCTGGCCCAACCGACAGCGGAGATCGGCGCCAGTGCGTTCGACTGTCTGCTCAAGCGTTTGCGTGGGGACAAAGGGCCAGTGCGGACCCTCGATTTTGCAGCGCGGTTGATCGAGCGTGGGTCGACGCTTGGGGTTTCTGGATGATCGGGCCGGCCTTATCGCGAGCAAGCTCGCTCCCACAGGGATTTCCAGCGCGACGCAGATCCCGTGTGGGAGCGAGCTTGCTCGCGATGAGGTCCTGAAGCACACCACCTTTTTTTGCACAAAACTGAAACCGGTTTCAGAGGTATAAAAACAATGAACAACCCACCCGTCTCCATCAGCCTTTCCAGCTACGGCGCCGAGCTGGTACGGCAACAAGGCCAAGGCAGCTTCATCGATCTGCTGGCAGCCGCCGGCGCCTCGCGCATCGAATGGCGCGAAGAATTGCTCACCACCGAACAGCCCGCCAAGCTGGCCGCTCGCGCTCGCGCCCTGGGGCTGCAAAGTGTTTTCTCGTCGCCACTGGAGCTGTGGCTCGCCGGTCAGCCCAGGCCCAACCCGGCCCTGGCGCTGGCCCTGCAACGGTCCGAGGCGTTCGGCTCGGCATGGCTGAAAGTCTCCCTCGGGCACTTCACCGACTCCCATGATCTGTCGGCACTGGCCGATGTGCTAGGCGCAAGCCCGGTGCAGTTGCTGGTGGAAAACGACCAGACCTTGCAAGGCGGACGGATCGAACCGTTGCAACGTTTCTTCACCGCAGCACAAGCGCACGCGTTGCCCGTCGGCATGACCTTCGACATCGGCAATTGGCAATGGCAGGACCAATCGGCCGCCGTCGCCGCCCAACAGCTCGGGCGGTATGTGGCTTATGTGCATTGCAAGGCAGTGGCCCAGCGCGCCGACGGCAAACTGGTCGCCGTACCTCCGGCCATGGCTGACCTGCACCTGTGGGAGCAACTGCTCAAGTACATGCCCGTCGGTGTAATGCGCGCCGCCGAATACCCATTGCAGGGCGATGACTTGCTGCAGTTGACCGCTGGACATGTCGCCACGCTGTCCCGTCTCGGACAATCGCGCCGGGAGCCTCCCATGCCTGAGTTCGATGTGTTGTCGTTCGGCGAAACCATGGCAATGCTGGTGGCTGACCAGCGCGGTGACCTGGCCAGCGCCGACCAGTTCCACAAGCGCATCGCCGGGGCCGACAGCAACGTGGCCATCGGCCTGTCACGGCTGGGCTTCAAGGTGGCCTGGCTGAGCCGGGTCGGGGCCGATTCCCTGGGACGTTTCGTGGTGCAGACGCTGGAAAACGAAGGCCTGGATTGTCGCCACATGGCGGTCGATCCAACGCACCCCACCGGCTTTCAGTTCAAGTCCCGCACCGACGATGGCAGCGACCCGCAGGTCGAGTATTTCCGTCGTAGCTCGGCGGCCAGTCATCTATCGATCGATTCCATCGCGCCATCGCTGCTTGAAGCCCGTCACTTGCACGCCACCGGCATCGTCCCGGCGTTGTCGGTCACGGCCCGCGAGATGTCCTTTGAATTGATGACCCGTATGCGTGAGGCCGGCCGCAGCCTGTCGTTCGACCCCAACCTGAGGCCAAGCCTGTGGACCAGCGAGTCGATGATGATTACTGAAATCAATCGCCTCGCCGCCCTTGCCCACTGGGTCTTGCCAGGGCTCGGCGAAGGTCGGCTGCTGACCGGTTTCGACGACCCGGCCGACATCGCCGCGTTCTATCTGGATCAAGGCGCCGAAATCGTCGTGATCAAGCTCGGCGCGGACGGTGCCTATTACCGCACGCATCTGGACCAGGGCGTTATCGCCGGCGTGCCGGTAGCCCGGGTGGTGGACACCGTGGGCGCCGGCGATGGCTTCGCCGTCGGCCTGATCAGTGCGTTGCTCGAAGGCCGCGCCATCACCGAGGCCGTACAGCGCGCCAACTGGATCGGCAGCCGCGCAGTGCAGAGCCGTGGGGACATGGAAGGGTTGCCGACCCGCCTTGAGTTATTGGCTGAATTTAATGACGCCAATCGCGAGCAGGCTCGCTCCCACAGGTACAACGCAATCCCATGTGGGAGCGAGCCTGCTCGCGATTGAAACCACCGAAAAACACACCTGCTGCAACAAAAACAACAAGCTCAGGAGTCAACGACATGCAAACGCTCAACCTCGCCACCCGCCGCTGGTGGTACATCATGCCCATCGTGTTCATCACCTACAGCCTGGCCTACCTGGACCGGGCCAACTACGGATTTGCCGCCGCCTCGGGCATGGCCGAAGACCTGATGATCACTCCGGGACTGTCGTCATTGCTCGGTGCACTGTTTTTCCTCGGTTACTTTTTCTTCCAGGTACCGGGGGCGATCTACGCGCAAAAGCACAGCGTGAAGAAGCTGATCTTCGTCAGCCTGATCCTCTGGGGCTCGCTGGCCACCCTGACGGGCGTGGTCTCCAACGCCTACTGGTTGATCGTGATCCGCTTCATGCTCGGGGTGGTCGAGGCCGCCGTGATGCCGGCGATGCTGGTGTACCTGTGCCACTGGTTCACCCGGGCCGAACGCTCGCGCGCCAATACCTTCCTGATCCTTGGCAACCCGGTGACCATGCTCTGGATGTCGGTGGTGTCGGGTTACCTGGTGCAGCAGTTCGACTGGCGCTGGATGTTCATCATCGAAGGCCTGCCGGCGGTGCTCTGGGCCTTTATCTGGTGGCGCCTGGCCGATGATCGCCCGGCCCAGGCCAAATGGCTCAGCGACCAGGAAAAACACGATCTGGAAAGCGCCTTGGCGGCCGAACAGGTCGGCATCAAGGCAGTGAAGAACTACGCTGAGGCCTTCCGCTCGCCCAAGGTGATCATCCTGGCGCTGCAGTTTTTCTGCTGGAGCATCGGGGTCTACGGGTTTGTGCTGTGGTTGCCGTCGATCCTCAAGGCCGGCCTGCAGATGAACATGGTCGAGGCCGGGTGGTTATCGTCATTGCCTTACCTGGCGGCGGTGATCGGCATGCTGGTGGTGTCCTGGGCATCGGACAAGGCGCAGAAGCGCAAGCGTTTTGTCTGGCCGCCCCTGCTGATCGCCTCCGTCGCGTTCTACGCCTCCTACCTGCTGGGGGCCGAGCATTTCTGGTGGTCCTATGGCTTGCTGGTGGTCGCCGGCGCTTGCATGTACGCGCCGTACGGTCCGTTCTTTGCCATCGTTCCGGAAATCCTCCCGGCCAATGTCGCCGGCGGCGCCATGGCGTTGATCAACAGCATGGGCGCGCTGGGTTCGTTCGGCGGCTCGTACCTGGTGGGCTACCTCAACGGCACCACCGGCTCTCCCGGCATGTCCTTCCTGCTGATGAGCGGCGCGTTGCTGCTGTCGGTGGTACTGACCCTCGCCCTCAAGCCCGGCGCCAGCGACCGGGAAGTCTCCAATACCGCGACGCCACACCCGGCGCCCGCCCGTTCCTGAATCGAGACCCATCCCATGAAAAAACACGTGGTGTTGTACAAAGCGCTGTCCCCTCAATTGATGGCCCGTCTGCAAGACCAGGCCCACGTCACGCTCATCGAGCACCTCGACGCCCAGGGCCTGGCGCAACTGCGCGATGCCCTCCCCGCCGCCCATGGCCTGCTGGGCGCCAGCCTCAAGCTGGATGCGGCGCTGCTGGACCTGGCGCCGAACCTGCAAGCCATCGCCAGCGTCTCGGTGGGGGTCGACAACTACGACATCGATTACCTGACCGAACGCCGGATCCTGCTCAGCAATACCCCCGACGTGCTGACCGAAACCACCGCCGACACTGGGTTCGCCTTGATCCTCGCGACCGCCCGCCGCGTGGTGGAGCTGGCCAACCTGGTTCGCGCAGGCGAGTGGCAACAGAGCATCGGCCCGCGGCATTTCGGCACCGACGTCCATGGCAAGACCCTGGGCATCATCGGCATGGGCCGCATTGGCGAAGCCTTGGCCCAGCGCGGGCACTTCGGCTTCGGCATGCCGGTGCTCTACCACAGCCAATCGCCCAAGCCCGCGGTCGAGCAGCGGTTCGGCGCGCGCTATTGCAGCCTCGACACACTGTTGCAGCAGGCGGACTTCATTTGCCTGACCCTGCCTTTGACCGCTGAGACCCAAGGACTGATCGATGCACAAGCGTTCGCGCAGATGCGTCCCGAGAGCATCTTCATCAATATCTCCCGGGGAAAAGTGGTGGATGAAGCCGCGCTGATCGACGCCCTGCGCAACAAGCAGATCCGAGGCGCGGGGCTGGATGTGTTCGAGCGCGAACCCTTGAGTGCGGATTCGCCGCTATTGCAGATGGACAACGTGGTCGCGACGCCGCACATGGGCTCGGCCACCTGCGAGACACGGGAGGCGATGGCACGTTGTGCGGTGGACAATTTGCTGATTGCATTGGCGGGGGAGCGGCCGGTGAATCTGGTGAATGCGGGGGCGTGGGTAGGCTGAGCAATCATCCGAGCACAGCAGCGCTTCTGTGGCGAGGGAGCTTGCTCCCCTCGCCACAATGGGTTAGCCGAAAAAATACGGCCTACTTTCAGGGTGTGTGGACCGCCTTAAGTTAACCACCTACCAATCCTGCCCTAACAAATGTGCATAAAAATCTGCGGCAGACTTTCCTTCAGATACGTCTTACCGATTGTCAGGACCCCCCCTACGTCAACGTCGGATGTTGCGCTCTAGCTCATCCAGAACTCTACTGCTATTCATATAACCTAATACGCGCGCCCCTTCGGCACCGCCAACATGCCAGTCAATACCTAAAACGCAACTTCACACGGACGATCGCATGCTATCTATACAAACACTTATCAGAACCGCATGCGAAAAATATACGTCGCTTCTAATATTAACCGTCGCGACAATCATCGCACTCAAGCTCATCACACTTGCCCCTCCACTGTTACTCGGAACCATCATCGACACCCTGCAAGGCGACAGAAACCCAGCATCCAGCACCCTGCTCGCACTGACGACAGGCCTGATTGTCGCGGGATGCATTCATGCCATCATCACTCCTCTGCAGCTCCATGCGCTGTCCAAGCTGGTACAGAGCATTATCATGAACGCTTCCATTGAGTGGATCACCGAACTCATAGGCAAAGAGTTTTCGTTATTCAACTCTTGGAGAATCGGCCATTTCATCAAATCGATCGAGCGCGGCATTACTGCGCACGAACAACTACTCACTTTCATTGTGACCATTGCGCTTCCCGTACTCTTGGAATTCATAGTTGTTGGGGCTGCTTTTATTTACATAGGTGGCGGTGAGATTTTTTTGAGCATGACGGCGTTCGGAATTATCTATCTGGCTGCCACCCATCAAATTATCAAATGGCGGAGAAAGCACATCGATGCAGTCAATGAACTGGAAGATGAGTTAAGTGCCCACCTCTACAACACCCTCAACGCGGGAAAAAACATAAAACTGGAAAGTGCCATACCCACTGCCCTGCACCCGTTGAACGCGGCGTTCGGACGTTATGCCGACGCTGCTGTGACTACGGCATCCTCTGGCGGCCTGCTGAGCGCCGCCAGGATACTGTTCGTAAGCCTTTCCACTGGGGGATTGCTCTATTGGGGCGTCCTGGACCAGCTTTCGAGTCAGCCCAGTATCAGTGTCGGGCAGTTGGTTGCCATTTTTTCAATCGCGGGGAGTTATCTGCTCAGTATTTCAACGTTGACTGAAGGGTATCGTGTTCTTGATCAGTTCCTTGCAGACCAGCGTCAATTTCAGGGCCTGCTATCCCTTCCGGATTTCGATCGCAGCAATCGGCTGGCGTGGGTTGATTTCCAGCGGTCCTCAGTTCTGGAACTCGGCCCCTGCGAAGTCGCAGGAACGGGACCGCTTCGCCTGTCGATCAAGCGCCCCCTGGCATTTGCTCAAGGGCAGTCAGTGGCCGTTACGGGGCCTAGCGGCGCAGGCAAAACCACTTTTCTGGAAGTCCTCGCCGGGCTTGATGCATCAAAGCGAGACCAACTGAGTATCGACTCGGTACCGGTCTCACTTTTGTCCGGTCAAGCTCACTTGGACGCCTTGAGATACTGCCCGCAACAACCGCGGTTTCTGGAAGGCTCTTTTGAACAATCGGTTCTGTTCGGAGGCAGCGCATCGCCGATTTTGTCTAGAGCGATACGGCAATTGGAACTGGATGAGATCGTGACAACACGACAGGTCAGCGAAAATGCATCGAATATCTCCGGAGGCGAAGCCAAACGCCTATCACTGCTGCGTCTGATCAACAAGCCCGGAAAATTCAATATGTTCGACGAGCCAAGCGCATCCATCGAACCTAGGCTGACCACGCCTCTTTGGGACCTGTTATTCGACGTTTTTGCCGGGCAGGGGTTGATATGTGTCACCCATGACGTTGACCACCTGCATCGGTTTGACCGGGTTATTGTGATGCATGGCGGGGCAATCGTGGAGGATGGCCCGTGGCGGGATCTGATCGACAGGCCAGCCATCAGGCTGCTGGTGGATGAGATTCGGATGCAGAACTAGCGAAACATGGTGCTGGATCTGCTGCCGTCATCGTCGGATCGCCGCCGGAGCAGGCTCGCTCCCAAGGTTTTGCGGTTTGTCCAGGATTTAAGGAGTGCCACAAGTCCCTTGTGGCGAGGGAGTCCCCGCCGCGTCTTCGACGCTGCGCTGTCGCGCAGGGAACTAGAGCGACTTCCACGAGATATCTGTTTTTGATCGTTCCCACGCTCTGCGTGGGAATGCATCCCGTGACGCTCTGCGTCACCTTCCAGAAGCGGAACGCGGAGCGTCCGCAATTTGTTCCATGAGAGCTTGCTCCCTCTGGGTTGCGCCCGTAGGAGCTGACGAGTGCAACGAGGCTGCGATCTTTCCACTGACAATTGAGTCGAGAGCGAAAGATTAAGATCAAAAGATCGCAGGCTTCGCCAGCTCCTACAGAGCCCAGCGGGAGCAAGCTCCCTCGCCACGGGGTTATGTCGGCTGACGGTTTTCGATGTTGTCCAGTGCACGGTTCGCCAGCAGGCTGCCCAGTTCGATCAGTTGCTGAATGCCCAGGAGGAAATGCCGGCGTGAACCGTCCAGGTCGAAAGCCAGGTCATTGGCCATGGCATTGGCCGAAGCCAGGGTTTCGCTGAGGTAGGCAAGCAAGCTTTCGGTGTCGATGTCTTTGTTGACGGTGAAGAGTTGGCCGGGGGCAGGTTCTGCTTCGGGTTTGTCCGGTTTGGGGTTTAGGTAATGGTCGAGGACTCGGTCGGTGACTTCGTCGTGTTTTTGGGATTTGGTTTTTGGGCGCGGTGAGGACGAATCGGTGTTCGGTGGGTTGGGGGTTACTTTGAACATAGATGAAACTCCAGATTAGAAAATTGGAGCCATCTCTCTCGCTACCAAACGAAGGGAGGTAGCCATACGAAGGTTGGTAGACCGGTTACCTGGCAACCCGGCGCGTCCAAGGACGCCCTGCGCATGACCACCATAAAACAGAGGACGAAAAGCCCCCTATATCAGGCTGCACCTGCGCCAGAAAACCGGGCTACCAAACCCGATCGCTGATTCATCAGCGACCCGGAAACGATAGAACCTGCCTCCCAAGCGCACAAGCCGGCGGATTCTGGCGCAGTTGTAGGCAATGGCGCAAGACCACGTAGCCTGTTCCAGAGCACTCCTACGTCCGGATAAACACCCCCCATTTTGTGCGTGCTTTGCAACTCAAGCGGGAGCAAGCTCACCCCCACATTGTTTCCAAGCCGATCACAATTCACACGGCCGATCAAAATCCCGTTAGTCGCCACCCCCCACCATGCATTAAAGTAACGCCCCCAGCCCCGGCGTTATCCGAACGCCTGGGGCCACCCTTTCCAGGAACAGTCACCGATGGAACATCGTGAAGCGCTGCTGGCGCTGCGAACCTTTCTTTCAACGCAGATTCTCGGCCAGGAAAAACTCATCGAGCGCCTGCTCATCGCCCTGCTTGCCGACGGCCACATGCTGGTGGAAGGCGCGCCGGGGCTGGCCAAGACCAAGGCCATCAAGGAACTGGCCGAAGGCGTCGAAGCGCAATTCCATCGCATTCAGTTCACCCCCGACCTGCTGCCCGCCGACATCACCGGTACGGAAATCTACCGTCCGGAAACCGGTAGTTTCGTGTTCCAGCAAGGGCCGATTTTCCATAACCTGGTGCTGGCGGACGAAATCAACCGCGCCCCGGCCAAGGTCCAGTCGGCCTTGCTCGAAGCCATGGCCGAGCGCCAGGTCAGCGTTGGGCGCAGCACCTATGAACTGTCGCCGCTGTTCCTGGTGATGGCCACGCAGAACCCGATCGAGCAGGAAGGCACCTACCCGCTGCCCGAAGCCCAGCTCGATCGGTTCCTGATGCACGTCAAGATCGGCTTTCCCGATGCCGCGGTGGAGCGCCGAATCCTGCAGCAGGCCCGGGGTGAAGCGCTGAACGGCGAGACCAAGCCCGAACGCCGCGTGAGCCAGCAGGCGATTTTCTCCGCGCGCAAGGAAATCCTCGGGTTGTACATGGCCGACGCCGTGGAGGAATACCTGGTGCAACTGATCATGGCCACCCGTAACCCGGCCAAGTTCGATCCGGAAATGGCCGAATGGATCGCCTACGGCGCCAGCCCGCGGGGCTCCATCGCCCTGGACCGCTGCGCCCGTGCCCACGCCTGGCTGGCCGGACGCGACTTTGTCAGCCCGGAAGATATCCAGGCCGTGCTGTTCGACGTGCTGCGCCATCGCATCATCCTGTCGTTCGAAGCCGAGGCCGCCGGCATCGACCAGGACCGGGTCGTGCAGCGGATTCTCGACGTCGTCGCTGTCGCTTGAGCATGAGTCATGAATAACCCACTGGCGCCCGCACCGGGCATCCGCGTCAGCCTTTCGGAGCTGATCGAGATGCGCCATCGTGTGCGCGAGGTGCAGTTGTTCTCGACACCGGGACAGCGCAGTCCGCTGATCGGCCTGCACCACTCCAAGCTGCGCGGACGCGGTGTGGATTTCGACCAGGTGCGGGTCTACCAGGCCGGCGACGACGTACGCACCATTGACTGGCGCGTCACCGCCCGGACCCAGGAGCCCCACACCAAACTGTTCCACGAAGAACGCGAGCGGCCGATCTTCATCATGATCGAGCAAAGCCACCGGCTGTTCTTCGGCTCTGGGCTGATGTTCAAGTCGGTGCTTGCCGCCCAGGCCGCCAGCCTGATCGGTTGGGCCGCGCTGGGACACAACGATCGGGTCGGCGGCCTGGTGTTCGGCAATAACACCCATTACGAGGTCAAGCCGCGGCGCAGCAAACAGAGCCTGTTGCAATTGCTCAACCGGCTGGTGCGGGTCAATCAGTCACTGCACACCGAAGGCGAGCCGGATCGCGACTCGTTCGGCATCGCCCTGCGCCGGGCCCGGGAAGTGCTACGGCCCGGTAGCCTGGCGATTGTGATTTGCGACGAGCGTGCGTTGTCCGACAGCGCCGAACAGCAGTTGAGCCTGCTGTCGCGCCATTGCGACCTGTTGCTGCTGCCGCTGTCGGACCCGCTGGATCACGCCCTGCCCGCCGCCGGCCTGCTGCGCTTCGCCCAACACTCTTCACAGTTGGAGCTCGACACCCTGAACTTCGAACTGCGCCAGGCCTATCGCGCCCAGGCCGAGGCGCGCCAGGAGCGCTGGGAAATACTGGCGCAGAAGCTGCGAATCCTGATGATGCCCCTCAGCACCCAGGGCGACATGGTCGAGCAATTGCGTGAATACCTGAACCCCAAGCGGGCCGGGAAAAGTCGATGAGCAACCTGGATCAATTGCAGCCGCTGATGGCGCCGCCCCCTATCGGTTTCTGGCCTCCCGCGCCGGGCTGGTGGTTGCTGCTGGTGTTGATCCCCTTGCTGGGCCTGGGCCTGTGGCAGTTGCGCCGGTTCATTCCCGCCAAGCGCACCGACGCCCGTACCGAACAACCCCTGGACCCGGTGCGACTGGCGGCGCTGGCCGAACTCGCCCTGCTGCCCAAACCCTACGATGGGGCGCCGGCCGGGGCTTGGCTGCAGCAGCTCAACGGGCTGCTCAAGCGCCTGTGTCGCAACCATTACCCCTACAGCCAGAGCCACACCCTCAACGGGCGCAAATGGTTGGCTTTCCTGGATAACCGCTGCCCTGCAGCCGGCCTGACCCGCTGGATGGTGCTGGTGGAAGGCGCCTACAAACCCGAATGCAAGCTCGATGACAAAGCCATCGCCGGCCTGACCCAGGCGGTCGAAATCTGGATTCGCAAACATGTTTGAGTTCGCCTGGCCGTGGGTATTCGCCCTGTTGCCGCTGCCTTGGCTGATGCGCCTGGTGCTGCCGGCGGCCGACAGCGGCGAGCCCGCGCTCAAGGTCAGTTTCCTTGGCGACCTGGAAGGCCTGGTGGGTCGGCGAGCCCGGGCCAATCTGCCGACCTGGCGGCAACAGGCGCCCTTCATCCTGCTCTGGCTGCTGTTGCTGATCGCCGCTGCCCGACCGCAGTGGTTGGGCGAGCCATTGCCCATTGCCGCCAGCGGTCGCGACCTGCTGGTGGCGGTGGATGTCTCGGGTTCCATGGACTTTCCCGACATGCAATGGAAAGACGAAGAGGTCAGTCGCCTTGCGCTGGTCCAGCACATGCTCGGGGACTTTCTCGAAGGCCGCGAAGGTGACCGGGTCGGCCTGATCCTGTTCGGCAGCCAAGCCTATCTGCAGGCACCGCTGACCTTCGACCGCCGTACCGTGCGCCATTGGCTCGATGAGGCGCGTATCGGTATCGCCGGCAAGAATACGGCCATCGGCGACGCCATCGGCCTGGCCCTCAAACGCCTGCGCCAGCGGCCGGCCCACAGCCGCGTGTTGATCCTGGTCACCGACGGCGCCAACAACGGCGGCGAAATCGACCCCCTGACCGCCGCGCGACTGGCCGCCGACGAAGGCGTGAAAATCTACCCGATCGGCATCGGTGCCGACCCGGAACAAAGCGGCACCACGGGTTTGCTCGGCGTCAACCCGAGCCTGGACCTGGACGAACCGACACTCAAGGAAATCGCCCAAGCCACCGGCGGCCAGTATTTTCGTGCCCAGGATGGCGCGCAATTACTGGCGATCAAGACCACCCTCGACCAGCTTGAGCCGGTGACCCAGCAACCGACCCAGGCTCGTCCTGCCCTGGCGCTGTATCACTGGCCCCTGGCCGTTGCGCTGCTGTTGAGCATGTTGCTGGTGGCTCGGGCGCGCTGGCCGGACAATCCGTTGCAGCGCCTGTTCAACCAGCCGCTGTTCCAGCCGGCCCAACACACCGAGTGGCGCCAACGACTCAAGCGCCTGCGCTTGCGGAGGCGTCGATGATCGCCCTCTGGCCACATTGGCTACGCCCCTGGTTCGTGTTGCTGCTGCCTCTGCTGGGCTGGTTGCTCTGGCAACTGTGGCACCGGCAGAAACGCGTGGGCCGCTGGCAGATGATCCTGCCTCCCGCCTTTCATGCTGTGCTGCTCAGTGGCGGCAGTGGCCGTGAAAGTCGGCTACCATGGATTGCCCTGGGCCTGGGTTGGCTGTTGATCGTGCTGGCGTTGCTGGGACCGAGCTGGGCGCGGGTCGAACAGACCAGCCAGAAACCTGCCGACCCGCTGGTGGTGCTGCTGGAACTCACCCCGGAAATGCTCGCCACCGACGTCCCGCCCACGCGCCTGGAACAGGCCCGGCGCAAAGTACTGGACCTGTTGCAGAACCGCAGCGACGCCCAGACCGCAATCATCGTCTATGCCGGCAGCGCCCATACGCTGGTGCCGCTGTCCGACGACCTGTCCACCAGCGCCAACCTGCTCGAAGCCCTCGCGCCGTCGATCATGCCGCAGAGCGGCCATCGTGCCGACCTGGCGGTCCGCAAGGCACTGACCCTGCTGGACCAGGGCGAACTGGGCCATGGCCGGATCCTGCTGATCGGTTCGTCGCTGAACGAGCAGGAACGCCAAGGCATTCGCCAGGCCCTGGACGGTTCCGCCACGCAATGGCTGATGCTCGGCATCGGAACCCGCGAAGGCGCACCGGTGGCCCAGGAAGACGGCAGTTACCTCAAGGATGCGCAGGGTTCGATTCTGCTGCCACGCTTGGACAGCCCAGGCCTCAAGGCCTTTGCCAACGATCTGGACGGCCGCTACCGGCCAGCGCGCCTGGACGACAGCGACCTGCGCGGCCTGGGCCTGTTGGACGGGCCTCGCCACCTGCGCAGCGACGGACAAACGCTGCGCCTGGACACCTGGGCCGACCAGGGCTATTGGCTGCTCCTGCCCCTGTTGCTGCTGGCCGCCTGTGCCGGACGACGAGGCTGGCTATTCTGCCTGCCACTGTTGTTCATGTTGCCGCAAACTGGCCACGCCTTCGAATTCCAGGACCTGTGGCTGCGGGCCGACCAGCAGGGCCAGCACTTGCTCAAGCAAAAGCGTCCCGCCGAAGCCGCCGCCCACTTCGAGGACAGCCAGTGGCAAGGCGTCGCCCTGTACGAAGCCGGCCAATACAGCGAAGCCGCCCGACGCTTCGCCGAAGGCAATGACGCCCGCGCGCACTACAATCGTGGCAACGCCCTGGCCAGGAGCGGCGAACTGGAAGCCGCGCTGGATGCCTATGAGCAGGCCCTGGAGTTGCAACCCGACCTGCGCCCCGCCCAGACCAACAAGGCCCTGGTGGAAAGCTTGTTGGAAGAGCCGGCGCCCGTACCGGAAGAACCCAAGCCTGCCGAAAGCGAGGAACCGGCCCCCGCCGAGCAATCGCCGGATGCCGACTCACCCACCCAGTCTTCCGAACCGGGACAGCCCTCCCACGAGCCAAGCACGACATCGGACCAGTCCCAGCCCCCGCGGACTGCACAACCGCCTGCCGCCCAGGATGTACCGGGCAGCGAACTGCCCGATGAGCAGACCACTACCCCGCCACTGCGCCCCGCAGCAGGTCAGCGCAATGAAGAAGAACAGCGCCAGGCACTGGAACAATGGCTGCGCCAGATCCCGGATAATCCAGGGGAGCTGCTCAGGCGTAAATTCTGGTATGAACAGCAAAGCCATCAGGCCCAGGAAAAAACCCAATGACCCGCTTCACCGCCTACCTCCTCGTGTTGCTGCTCTGGGCCTCTGGAACCCAGGCTGCACAGCTGACGGCCAGTGTGGACCGCAGCCGCCTGAACTCCGGGGAAACGGTGGAGCTGACCCTGGAATCCAACGACGCCACGTTGTTCGGCAAACCGGACCTGGGCCCGCTCCAGGCCTTGTTCGATGTGCGCGGTACCCGTCAGGTCAACCAGTTGACGACCCTCGACGGTGAGAACCGCGCCACCACCCGCTGGATCGTGACCCTGCTGCCGCGCCAAAGCGGCACCGTGATCATTCCGCCGTTGCAACTGGGCGAAGTGACCAGCCAGCCGATCACCCTGCAAGTGATCGAAAGCGAAACCCGCAACGCCTCGCAGCCCCTGGCAGCGGTGTTCATCGAGGCCAGCCTCGACCAGACCGAAGTGTATGTTCAGGCCCAGGCGATCTTGACCCTGCGCATCTACCATTCGGTGTCGCTGTACGACGACAGCAGCCTCACGCCGCTGCACATCCCCGATGCCCGCACCGAGCAACTCGGCGAATCGCGCACCTATGAAAAAGTCATCAACGATGTCCGCCATGGCGTGATCGAACTGCGCTACGGCATCTACCCGCAACGCAGCGGCGAACTGACGATTCCGGCCCAGACATTCAGTGCCACCCTGGTCGAGCCGGTGGCCCAGGACGCCGTACCTTCGGGCCCCAAGCCCGGCCAGTTGATGCGGGTAAGCTCCGCGCAACTGTCGCTGCGCGTCAAGCCCAAGCCTGACAGTTATCCGGCCGACGTACCCTGGCTGCCCGCACGCAGCCTGTCCTTGAGTGAAAGCTGGAGCCCGGAACCGACCCACAGCCAGGTGGGCGATTCCCTGACCCGCAGCCTGACCCTGGAAGCCGAAGGCCTGGCCAGCGCCCAGTTGCCACCGCTGCCGGCCACGGAGATCAATGGCCTGCGGCGCTATCCGGACCAACCGGTACTCAGCAGCCGCAACAGCGAGCGCGGGCTGGTGGGCAGCCGCGAAGACCGCGAGGCCCTGGTGCCCAACCGCAGCGGGACCATCGAGCTGCCACCGGTGGAAGTGGTCTGGTGGAACACCCTGGAAGACCACCTGGACCGCACCAGCCTCCCGGCGCGGACCCTGCAAGTGGCAAACAATCCAAGCCTGATGGTGGACACGCCGGCCGGCACGACGCAGATCGTGACAACGGTCGACAGCGAGGCCCTGTGGTACTGGCAACTGAGCACCTTCCTCCTCGCCTGCACCACGCTGCTGGGCTTTGGCTTGTGGTGGCGCGCCCGCTGGCAACCGGCGATCCTGCGTGCGACCCAGACCGGACCGAGCCCACGCACCCTGCTGGATGATCTCAAACGTACCTGCCTGGCCAACGACCCCCACGCCACCCGCCAGGCTCTGGACGCCTGGGCCCGCCAACAGCCGGAAACCCTGGCCGACATGGCGGCGCGTTTCGTGCCGCTGTCCGACGCCCTGGACGGCCTCAACGGCGCGCTCTACAGCGAGACCGGCCAGCATTGGCAAGGCGAAGACTTGTGGCGGGCCATTCGTACCATCCCGCCCACCGAAGGGGGGCTGGGCTCGGCGGGTGATTCGGGGTTGCCGCCGCTTTACCCCAAATAACCCTAAATTTTTTGCTGTGTAGCCTGGCCAGGCCTGTAGGAGCTGCCGAGTGCAACGAGGCTGCGATCTTTCCAGTGCCATTTGAGTCCGGAGCGAAAGATCAAGATCAAGAGATCGCAGGCTTCGCCAGCTCCTACAGAGCCCAGCGGCGCGGTGCGACATCTCGCTAAATCCCCTCGCCACAGTTAAGTATCGATCCACTCAGTAGATCCAACGAAGTTGAACAAGTCCTCACCCCGGTTTCCCAGTAAACTCTGCTTCTTTTAGCCGCCCTCTTCTTCACCGCGGCCATCATCAGTTTCCTGGAGTTCACCTTGCGTCTGTTTCACACCTCCGACTGGCACCTGGGGCAAAACCTGCACGGCCAGGAACGCGATTTCGAACACGCCTGCTTCCTCGACTGGCTGCTGCGTCAGTTGACCCACGAAAAACCCGACGTGCTGCTGATCGCTGGCGACATCTTCGATACCGTCAACCCGCCGGTCAAAGCCCAGGAACGACTGTACGATTTCATCGTCAGCGCCCATGAACAAAACGCCAACCTGACCATCGTGATGATCGCCGGCAACCACGACTCCGGCTCGCGGATCGAGCTGCCTGCGCCGCTGATGCGACGCTTGCGCACCCATGCCCTGGGCCGGGTGCTGTGGCTGGACGACGGCCAATTGGATGTCGAGCGTCTGCTGCTGCCGTTGCCCGATGCCAAAGGCAAGGTCAAGGCGTGGTGCCTGGCGCTGCCGTTCCTGCGCCCCGCCGAAGTCACCGGCGCGCAACTGGGCGACGACTACCTGCGAGGCATCGGCCAGGTGCATGAGTGGCTGATCGCCGCGGCCAACAGCAAGCGCAAGAAGGGCCAGGCGCTGATCGCCATCAGTCATGCGCACATGGCCGGCGGTTCGGTTTCCGAGGATTCCGAGCGCAGCCTGATCATCGGCAACGCCGAGGCCCTGCCCGCCAGCCTGTTCGGCCCGAGCATCAGCTACGTCGCCCTCGGCCATTTGCACAAGCCGCAGAAGGTCAACGGTGAAGAGCGTATCCGCTACAGCGGTTCGCCGATCCCGCTGTCATTTTCGGAGATCGGCTATCAGCATCAGATCCTCGACATCACCCTGGACGGCGAGGCCCTGGTCAAGGTCGAGCCGCGTCTGATTCCCCGGGCCGTCAACCTGCAACGCCTCGGCCCGGCGCCGCTGGCCGATCTCCTGGTGCAACTCAAGGACCTGCCCGATATCGACCTGCTGGCCGATGTCCAGCGCCAACCCTGGCTGGAAGTGCGGGTGCGCCTCGACGAACCGCAGCCGGACCTGCGTCACCAGGTGGAGACCGCACTGCAAGGCAAGGCCGTACGCCTGGTGCGGATCGCCGCCGAGTACGCCGGCAACGGCGGCGCCGGCAGTGCCGATGACGGCAGCGCGCTGGTGGAGCTGGATCAACTCAGCCCACAGGAGTTGTTCAGCCGCGCCTGGCAGGACACCTACGGCAACGAAGTGGACGAACAGACCCTCAAGGACTTTGCCATGCTGTTGCAAGACGTGCAGATGGAGAGCGAGCAGCCATGAAGATCCTCGCGATCCGCCTCAAGAATCTGGCGTCCCTGGCCGGGCCTTTCGAAATCGATTTCACCGCCGAACCCTTGGCCAGCGCCGGTCTGTTCGCCATTACCGGCCCCACGGGCGCCGGCAAGAGCACGTTGCTCGACGCCCTGTGCCTGGCGCTGTTCGGCGCCGTGCCGCGCCTCAATAACACCGGCCGCGACGCCAAGGTGCCGGACGTCGATGGCGAGATTGCCACGGGCGATCCGCGCACACTGTTGCGCCGTGGCACCGGCGATGGCTATGCCGAAGTGGATTTTCGCGGCATCGACGGACGCCGCTATCGGGCCCGCTGGGAAGCCAATCGCGCCCGGGAAAAAGCCGGCGGCAAGTTGCAAGCCAGCCGCCAGAGCCTGCGGGACCTGGACAACGATCAACTGCTGGCGAGCCAGAAAGGCGAATACAAGACCCAGCTCGAAGCGGCCCTGGGCCTGAACTTCGAACAGTTCACCCGTGCCGTGCTGCTGGCCCAGAGCGAGTTCAGCGCGTTCCTCAAGGCCGATGACAATGATCGCAGTGAACTGCTGGAAAAACTCACCGACACTGCCCTGTATACCCGCCTCGGCCGCCGTGCCTTCGACAAGGCCAAGCAAGCCAAGGACAGCCACCGGCAGTTGCAGGACCAGGCCACCGGTGTCACGCCGCTGGCCCCCGAGGCCCGGGCCGAGCTGGACCAGCGTTTCAACGACGCCCAGCAACAACTCAAGGCCCAACAGGCGCAACTCAAGCAACTGGAGCAGCAGCACACCTGGCTGCGCGACCTGGGCCTGTTGCAGGATGAACACGCCAGCGCCGCCGAACAGCTGCAACAGGCCCAGGCCGATTGGAACGCCCTGGCCGACGAACGCCTGAAACTGGTCCGCCTGGAACAACTGGCGCCCCAACGCCATCAGTTCATCCGCCAGGCCGAACTGATCCGACAGCTCGACCCCTTGGCCGTGCAGATCCAGCAGCTTACCCAGCAGCAGCTCAATCTCCATGACCAGCAGGCCGAACTGGAAAAAAGCCTGGGCGCCGCGCAACTGGCGCTGGCTGCGGCCCGGCAACACAGCAGCGACAGCGCGCCGTTGCTGCGCCAGGCCTTTGAAGAGCAAAGTACCCTGGCCCGTCTCGCCAGGGACGCCAGCCAGGGCGCCGAGCGCCAGGAACAGGCGCAACAGGCCTGCACCGAAGGCCAGCGCACCATCGACACCTTGCTCGAACAGCAACGGCAGGTGGCCGAGCGCTTGCAGCGCATCGCCGGCGCGTTGGAACAAAGCACACACCTGGCCCCGCTGAGCGATGCCTGGAACGCCTATCGCGATCGCCTCCAACAACTGATGCTGATCGGCAATCGCCTGAACCAGGGCCAGGCCGAACTCGCCACACTGGAACAAGGCGCCACCCGCGCCGCCGAGGAACTGGCCAGCCGCCGGCAAGACCTTGAAGTGCTCTACAAGGAAGCCGGCGCCGAGCCGGAGGCAGTGGCCGAACAGATCCAGTTGCTCGGCACCCTGTTGCAAGACAACCGCAAGCAATTGCGTGCTTTCGAAGACCTGACCCGGCTGTGGGCCAGCCAGCAAGAGCTGGACAAACGTGGCGCCGAACTTGAACAACGCCAGCAACGGGCGTTGCAGGAACGTGACCGGTTGGTGCGTGAAGGCGGCGAAGCCAAGGCCGAACTGACCATTGCCGAACAGACCCTGACTGTCACCCGCGAGCTGCTGGAGCGCCAGCGCCTGGCCCGCAGCGAAAGCGTCGAGCAACTGCGCGCACAGTTGCAGGATGAACAGCCCTGCCCCGTGTGTGGCAGTGTCGAGCATCCTTATCATCAGCCCGAAGCCCTGCTGGAAAACCTCGGGCGCTTTGATGAAACCGAAGAGGCCAACGCTCGCAAGGCCGTCGACCTGCTCAATGAAAAAGTCATCGACCTGCGGGCGCAATACAGCGGGGTCATCGCCCAGCTCAAGGAACTCAAACAGCAGCAGGAACAGCTCGCCAGCCAGCAACAGAGCCTGGCGCCCAGCCTTGAAGCCCACCCGTTGTCGGCGCAACTGCTGGCCCAAGAGGCGAACAAGCGCGACGCCTGGCTGACCCAGCAGAACAGCCAACTGAACCTGCGCATCAGCCAGGACGAACAGCGGCAAACCGCCCTGCTGACCTTGCAGCAGGACGCCGCGCGCATGGCGCAGCGGCTGCGTGAAGCCGAGGCAGCCAGCCAACAGGCGTCACAGCACCTGGGCAACCAGCAGCAGGAGCTGGCCCGCGACCGCCAGCGCCTGGACGAGGAACTGAGCCACTTCAGCACCCTGCTACCCGCTGACACCCTGCTGGCCTTGCGCAGCGAGCCCGCCGCAACCTTCTTGCAGCTCG
Source organism: Pseudomonas sp. Root401 (assembly GCF_001425105.1). NCBI lineage: Bacteria > Pseudomonadati > Pseudomonadota > Gammaproteobacteria > Pseudomonadales > Pseudomonadaceae > Pseudomonas > Pseudomonas sp. Root401. The sequence goes on from NZ_LMDO01000064.1 coordinate 135,138, forward strand.
ACCAGCAGATCGCCCAGCGCCTGGAGCAACTGGAACAGCAGCGCGACGAACTGAGCGAACAGCTCCAGCGCCAGCAGACCCTGGACAAAGAGCAGGACCGCCAGCAGACCCGCCTCCAGCAACTGGAAGCGGCCCGCCTGCAATTCAGCGCCCTGAGCGAGCAACAACAGGCCTGCCAGGAGAAACTCACGCGACTGCTCGGCGAGCACACCAGCGCCGAACAGTGGCAGCAACAACTCGACCAGCGCCTGGAACAGACGCGGGATGCCGAGGCGACGGCCAATCAGCAGTTGCAGCAATTGCGCAACGACCTGGTGCAACTGGCCGCCGAACTCAAGGCTCGGCAGGAACAGGCGCAATCCCTGGACCACGAACGCCAGGCACTGGCCGCCGGTATCGCGCAATGGCGCACCACCCACCCGGAACTGGACGATGCCGCCCTCGAGGCCCTGCTCGGCCTGGACGAGCAACACGTCAGCCAGTTGCGCCAGCGCTTGCTCAACAGCGAAAAAGCCATCGAGCAGGCCCGCGTCCTGCTCACCGAACGCGAGCAGCGCCTGCAAAACCATCAGGCCCAACACAATGGCAACCTGGCGCCCGAACAACTCGCCCAAGCCCTCACCGAACTGCAAGGCCAATTCGCCGCCAGCGAACAGCACTGCGCCGAACTGCGTGCCGAACAGGCCGAGGATCAGCGCCGGCAGAACGCCAACCAGGCCCTGGCCCAGCAAATCGAACAGGCCTACGCCGAATACCAGCGCTGGGCACGCCTCGATGCCCTGATCGGTTCGGCCACCGGCGACCGCTTCCGCAAGCTGGCCCAGGCCTACAACCTCGACTTGCTGGTGCACCACGCCAATGCCCAACTACGGCAACTGGTGCGCCGCTACCGACTCAAGCGCGGCGGCAGCATGCTCGGGCTGCTGGTGATGGACACGGAAATGGGCGATGAACTGCGCTCGGTGCATTCGTTGTCCGGCGGCGAAACTTTCCTGGTCTCCCTCGCCTTGGCATTGGGCCTGGCCTCGATGGCGTCCAGCACACTGAAGATCGAATCGCTGTTCATCGACGAAGGCTTCGGCAGCCTAGACCCCGAGTCGCTGCAACTGGCGATGGACGCCCTCGACGGACTGCAGGCCCAGGGCCGCAAGGTCGCGGTGATTTCCCACGTACAGGAAATGCACGAGCGAATCCCGGTGCAGATCCAGGTACGGCGCCAGGGCAACGGGCTGAGCACAGTGGAGGTGAAATGAGCCACGCCACGCTCTATTCCTTCCGTCGCTGTCCCTATGCCATGCGGGCGCGCATGGCCTTGCGCTACAGCGCGGTCGCACTGGACATTGTCGAAGTCAGCCTGAAGGCCAAGCCAGCCGAGATGCTCGCGCTTTCCAGCAAAGGCACGGTGCCGGTGTTGCAGGTCGATGGCCGGGTGATCGATGAAAGCCTGGAGATCATGAACTGGGCCTTGGCCCAGCACGATCCGCAAGACTGGAGGCTACGGGACGACCCCGAAGGCCAGGCGCTGACGGCGGCGCTGATCGAGGAAAACGACCAGGTGTTCAAGCTGCACTTGAATCGCTACAAATACCCCGAACGCCATCCCGAGTACCCGAAGGAACATTACCGTAGCGAGGGTGAAAGCTATCTGCGCAGGCTGGAGGCACTGCTTGCAACCCGGCCGTTCCTGGCGGCGAATCACCCGAGCCTGGCCGACGTGGCAGTGATGCCCTTCATACGCCAGTTCGCCCACGTCGACCGTGAGTGGTTTGCTCAGGCGCCCTACCCTCGGCTACAGGACTGGTTGCAGAGGTTTCTGGATTGCGAACTGTTCGTGGCGATCATGGCCAAGTAACAGCCTGCACCCAGCCCTGTGGCGAGGGGATTTCTGTGGGAGCAAAGCTTGCCCGCGATGAAGGCGATGCAGTCCTTCAGAAATCGAGTCGCCTGTATCGCGGGCAAGCCTTGCTCCCACACAATCTCTATAACCAGATCCAATCAGTCGCTAAGCAAGCTCAACAATCGCTCACGCGCCGCTTCCAACTCGCCGGAATCTGGCTGGGCCGCGGAAACAATCGGAGTGGAATAGAGAAACAGCAGCATCACTGCCAGACGCATCGCCATGGTGTCGATCCTTATCGGCAAAGGAGTCAATTTGTCAGCGTCAAATTTAAACACATGGCCAAGTGATATTACAGCAGCATTTCTCCAGAAACGGCGAAGCCTGCGATCTTTTCTCTTGCACCTGAGGGTCGGTGAAGATGAAAAGATCGCAGGCTTCGGTCGTTGCGCGATATTTCAGTGTTGGGTCTTGTGGTCCAACGCCGCATAGAAGTTGGCGCTTTGTTGCAGGTATTTCTCGGTGTAGCTCTGGGTGCGATTTTTCTTGTCGCTGATCTCGATACTGGCACTGGCGGGCAGCGCCACGGTGGCAGAGATGGCGGAAGCGGCGATCACGGAGAAGAGATTCAGATTCATAGCGGTAGACCTCGGATTCAGTTGGCTGACTTGCCCGGTTGGGCCGTGAAGCAAACTTACGCGCCGAGGCGTCCTGCGTTGAAATGCTTTGCATCACTTGCGAATATCAGTCTCGTTGATACAACGGCGTAGGCCCCGAAAACCGGGGCCTGCGCTCTATTGACGAACGATGAACTTCAAATCGCTGGGCGCATCGATCGGCATTTTCTGCACGGTTTTACCCAGCAGGCCGGTCTTCGGATCGCGCTCGACCACCACTATCTGATTGCTCTTCTGGTTGGCAATCAGCAGGAATTTCCCGCTCGGGTCGAGGCTGAATTCCCGTGGATGATCGCCTTCCACCGAGCGCCGCTGCAGCTCTTTGAGCGTGCCGGCGGCCGGGTCGATGGCGAACACCAGCACTTCGTTGGTGGTGCCACGGTTGCTGACGTAGAGGAACTTGCCATCCGCGGAAGCATGCAGCGCAGCCGCCGCCCTGCCCGGTTGCGGCTTGCCGGCAGCCAGGTCGACCAGTTGACGCTGGGTCAAGCGACCGTCCTGATAGTCGAACACCGCCACTTGCGCGCTCATTTCCATGGTCAGCCAGGCGTGCTTGCCGTCAGCGCTGAACAGCAGGTGACGCGGGCCGCTGCCGGGTGGCAACTGCACGAAGGCTGGATCGGCAGCGGTCAACGGCAGCTCTGGATTGGCCTTGGGGTCGTAGCGGTAGATGAATACCTTGTCCGCCCCCAGGTCGTTGGCGAACACGTACTTGCCATCGGGCGAGGACACTGCGGCGTGCACATGGGCCGAGATCTGCCGCTCGGGGTTGACCTTGCTCGGCTGATGACTGCTCAACTGCACCACCGACGCCAGCTTGCCATCGGCGCCCACCGGCAATACCGCCAGGGTGCCGCCCGGGTCTTCCACCACCGAGTAGTTACTGACCAGCAGATGCCGGCCATCACCGCTGAGGCTGGAATGGGTCGGCTCGTTGCCCAGGGACTGCACCTGGTTGATCAGGCTCAGTGCATGGGTCTTCGGGTCAATGGCGTAGCTGCTGACCTTGCCCACCGGGTCTTTCTGGCCCGGCCCGTTTTCGTTGACCACGAACAGCCGGGTCATGTCCTTGGAAAGGGTCAGCCATGAAGGGTTTTCGGTCTTGATCACTTGTAACGGGTGGGCATCGAGCTGGCCAGTGCGGCTGTCGAATTGCATCCGGTAGATGCCCTGGCTCTGGCCGGCGGTGTAGGAACCCACCAGCAGTTGATGGCGTTCATCGGTACCTGCCTGGACGCCCATGGCGCCCATGCTACCGGCCATCAACAACGGCCAGAGACTACGCATTTTCATCTTCTTCGTCCTCATCGTCGTGGCCGCTGGTGGCTTCCACGCACTCCAAGTGGTGGTCGCCCGAATCGCTGGTGATGATCCAGTGGTTCGTGGCTTTATCGAAGGTCGCGGCCTGCATCTGCGCTGGTGTGAAACGCCAGTGCTCCAGGGTGCGGCCGTTCATGCACTCGACGTGCAATTGGTCCTGCTCGTCGAGGGAAAAGTCGAATGCGTGCAGCCCATCGATAATCAGCATGTCGCAGGATTCGAGGGCGTGCAGCAGGGTGTCGGTTACGGCAGTCATGGTGATCAGTCGGTCATTGGGAAAGTCGTCATGATAACCCAATGTGAGCGTGGGCCTTGGGCCATAAGGTTCGAAAACGGTGTCACCTGCAAAACCGCCATCGCGAGCAGGCTCGCTCCCACAGTTGGATTTTCAGCGAACACAAATTTTGTATCCACCAAAGCCCCCCTGTGGGAGCGAGCTTGCTCGCGATGAGGCCGGCACATTCAACTTGAATGTAACGGCCTCACCGCAACCCTCAGAGCGCCTCGCGCCCCGGCACGCCATCCACCAACCGCAGGAGCCCCAGCGGATTGGCGTTCTTCAACGGCTCGGGCAACAGGCTGTCAGGATAGTTCTGGAAGCACACCGGACGCAGGAAGCGATCGATCGCCAGGGTGCCCACCGACGTACCACGGGCATCGGACGTCGCCGGGTAAGGCCCGCCGTGCACCATCGAATCACACACCTCCACCCCGGTCGGATAACCGTTGAGCAGGATGCGGCCGACCTTCTGTTCCAGCAGCGGCGTCAGTTCGCTGAACCGTTCGAAATCCGCCGGCTCGCCGATCATCGTAGCGGTCAGTTGGCCGTGCAGGCCGTTCAACGCGGCGGTCAGTTGCGCCTGGTCCTCGACTTCGACAAATACCGTGGTCGGGCCGAACACTTCTTCCTGCAGCGCCTCGTCACCGTTGATCAGCAGGCTGGCGTCAGCCTTGAACAACTGCGGCTGGGCCTGGTTGCCCTGCTGCGCGCGCCCGGCCAGATGCTCGATGCCCGGGTGAGCGAGCAATTTCTGCAGGCCCTTGCCGTAGCTTTGCAGCGTGCCGGCGTTGAGCATGGTCTGAGGCGCCTGGTCGCCGATCAGGGCGGCCACTTGCTGGGTGAAGGCGGTGAACTGCGGCGAACGAATACCGATCACCAAGCCAGGGTTGGTACAGAACTGACCGCAGCCCTGCACCACCGAGGCGGTCAGGTCGCGGGCGACGCTCTCGGCGCGGGTTTCCAGGGCTTGGGGTAACACGATCACCGGGTTGATGCTCGACATCTCGGCAAACACCGGGATCGGCTGCGGCCGTGCGGCCGCCATGTCGCACAGGGCACGCCCGCCCTTGAGGGAGCCGGTGAAGCCCACGGCCTGGATCGCCGGATGCTTGACCAGCCATTCGCCAACGCCACCGCCGTAGATCATGTTGAACACACCCGCCGGCATCGCGGTCTTTTCAGCCGCGCGAATGATCGCATCGGCCACGTGCTCGGCGGTCGCCATGTGGCCACTGTGGGCCTTGAACACCACCGGGCAACCGGCCGCAAGGGCCGACGCCGTGTCGCCACCGGCGGTGGAAAACGCCAGTGGAAAGTTACTGGCGCCGAACACCGCCACTGGCCCGAGACCAATGCGATATTGGCGCAGGTCCGGACGGGGCAACGGCGTGCGCTCAGGCAACGCCCGGTCGATGCGTGCACCGTAGAAATCGCCACGACGCAGGACCTTGGCGAACAGACGCATCTGGCCGCTGGTGCGCCCGCGCTCGCCCTGGATCCGTGCCGCCGGCAACGCGGTTTCACGACAGACCACGGCCACGAACGCATCGCCCAAGGCGTCCAGCTCATCGGCAATGGCCTCAAGGAACTCGGCCCGGCGCACCGCACTCAGGCTGCGGTAGGCGGGATAAGCCGCGGCGGCGGCCTTGGCGGCGGCGTCGACTTCTTCTGCCGTGGCCTGGACGAAGTCATGGGGCAAGGCTTCGCCGGTGCTGGCGTCGACGCTTTGCAGGCGAGTCTGGCCCGCTGCGCTGCGCGCCCCGCCGATGTAGTTGTGGCCAAGGATCTGGTTCATCGCAAGTCTCCTTTAAAGTGTGCCGATAGTACCCGGGTTGAACACCGCGTCCACCGGGGCAATGCCGTTGACCAGCGGCGCGCCGAATTCAGCCTGGCTGATTTCGAACACATCCCCCGGCTGCGTGCGGATGCCATCGGCGAACGACAGGGTCGCGGTGCCGAAGAAGTGAACGTGGACATCCCCCGGGCGCAGGAACTGACTGTACTTGAAATGGTGGAATTCCAGGTTTTCGAGGCTGTGGCACATGTTCGCCTCGCCGCTGAGGAATTCGTTCTGCCACAGCACTTCGCCGTTGCGCAGGATACGACTGGTTCCGGACAGATGTTGAGGCAGATCACCTACGCGAAGTTCCGGGCCAAAACTGCAACTGCGCAATTTCGAATGGGCCAGGTACAGGTAATTCTTGCGCTCCATCACGTGGTCGGAAAACTCGTTGCCCACGGCAAAGCCCAGGCGATAAGGCTTGCCGTCGTGGCCGATGACGTACAGGCCGCTGATTTCCGGCTCTTCGCCGGCGTCTTCGGCAAAGGGCGGCAGCGGGAACGGATGGCCCGGGCGGACCACAATGCTGCCGTCGCCCTTGTAGAACCATTCCGGTTGTACGCCAGCCTGCCCGGCCTGGGGCTTGCCGCCCTCCACGCCCCACTTGAAGATGCGCATGGTGTCGGTCATGGCCGCTTCGTCGCCAGCCTGCTGGTGCATCTTGTCCCGGGCCGAGGCGCTGCCCAGGTGGGTCAGGCCGGTGCCGCTGACCAACAGGTGCGCCGGGTCCGGGTGGTCCAGTGGCGGCAGGATACGCAGGTCACTGAGCAACCGGGCGTAGTCATGGCTCGCCCCCAGGCCCAGGCTATTGACCTGCTGCTCAAGCTTCACGCCCGCTTCGATGGCCGCCAGCGCCAGGTCGCGCACGGTGCGAGCGCCCTGCACTTCGCGCACCTGATCGCCCTCGACCACACCGACGCGGCGTTCGCCGTTACTCAATTCGAACTGAACTAAACGCATATCTTTCTCCTTGTAAGCAAAACTTGAATAGGCGTAGCAGGCTTTTGTTGTGTAGGAGCTGCCGAAGGCTGCGATCTTTTGATCTTGATCTTTCGCTTGAGATTCAAGTGTCTGGGGAAAGATCGCAGCCTCGTTTCACTCGACAGCTCCTACACAGCTCCTACACAGCTCCTACACGCAGTCGAGCTGGAGCAAGCTCCCTCGCCACAAAAGCTCGCTCCCACAGTGACCTCAGGTACGCGTCGCCCCGCGGGCGCTGGCCGCGAACTGATCCGCCGGCAGCACATGCTTGCGCTCCAGCAGGCGATAGACCACGCCGGTCAACACCAGGCCGAACACCATCACACACGACAGGAAATACAGCCCCGAGGCCAGATTGCCGGTGTACTCCTTCAGCGCACCGATCACGAACGGGCCGATGTAGCCGCCCAGGTTGCCCACCGAGTTGATCAGCGCAATGCCCGCCGCCGCACTGGCGCCGGCAAAGAAACGCCCCGGCAAGGTCCAGAACACCGCCGTGCAGGAAAACAGCGCGAACGCCACCAGGCACAGCGCCGCCAATTGCAACACCGGCACCGACAACCAGGCGCTGAGGAACAGGCCGATGGCGCCCAGCACGTACAACACGGCCAGGTGACCGTAGCGGTCGTTCAAGCGGTCGGAGCTGCGGGGAATGATCAGCAAACCGATGATGCCGAAGATGTATGGCACCGACGACACGAAGCCGGTCACCAGGTCACTGCCGCCGAACTGCTTGATCAGCGTCGGCAACCACAGGCCCAGGCCATAGATGCTCAAGGTGACCGGCAGGTAGAACAGCGCCAGCAGCAAGACACGCTTGTCCTTGAGGGCATGCAGCGGATTGCCGTGGCGGGTCTGGCCGTATTCCTGCAAGTCTTTTTTCAGTTCACCGGTCAGCCAGTCCTTCTCGGCCTGGTCCATCCATTTCACTTGTTGCGGGCCGTCCGGCAAGTAACGCAGCACCGGCCAGGTCAACAGCACCGCCGGCAGGCCGATGACGATGAACAGCCACTGCCAGCCGTGCAGGCCAAGGATGCCGTCCATGCCCAGCAAGCCACCGGACACGGGGCCGGTGATCATCATCGCGATGGGTTGGGAGAGAATGAACAGGCCGAGGATCTTGCCGCGATGGCGCACCGGGAACCACTGGGTGATGTAGTACAGCACGCCCGGGAAGAACCCGGCTTCGGCCGCGCCGAGCAAAAAGCGCATCACATAGAAGCTATGCGGGCCTTGTACGAACGCCATGCCGATGGTGATGGCGCCCCAGGTGATCATGATCCGGGCGAACCAGCGCCGGGCACCGAAGCGCTCCAGCATCAGGTTGCTGGGGATCTCCAGCAGGAAATAACCGATGAAGAACAGCCCAGCACCCAGGCCGTAGGCGGCGTCGCCAATACCGAGGTCGGCACCCATGTGCAGCTTGGCAAAGCCCACCGCAGAGCGGTCCACATAGGCGATCAGGTACAGCAGGATCAGGAAGGGAATCAGTTTCAGCGTGATGCGACGTATAAGCCGCAATTCCTGGCTCATGGGACCGGTCTCCGATTGTTGTTGTTATGGAACCTCGGGGGATTTCTCTCGCGAATGACCGCCAGGACAATCCCTCCATTAAATCGGACTATATAGTAATACTATTTAGCCAACAACACTTCCAAACCGCACAAATTGCGCTTATGTTACGCTTCAGCTAGAACAATATAGTCATACAATAAGAGAATCGATCATGTCTGATAAGAAACCCTCCCTGCGCTCGGCCCAATGGTTTGGCACCGCCGACAAGAACGGCTTCATGTACCGCAGCTGGATGAAAAATCAGGGCATCGCCGACCATCAGTTCCACGGCAAGCCGATCATCGGCATCTGCAACACCTGGTCGGAGCTGACGCCGTGCAACGCGCACTTCCGGCAAATCGCCGAACACGTCAAGCGCGGTGTGATCGAGGCCGGGGGCTTCCCGGTGGAATTCCCGGTGTTCTCCAACGGCGAATCGAACCTGCGTCCCACCGCCATGCTGACCCGCAACCTGGCGAGCATGGACGTGGAAGAGGCGATTCGCGGCAACCCGATTGACGGCGTGGTGCTGCTCACCGGCTGCGACAAGACCACCCCCGCCCTGCTGATGGGCGCCGCCAGTTGTGACGTACCGGCCATCGTCGTTACCGGCGGGCCGATGCTCAACGGCAAGCACAAAGGCCAGGACATCGGCTCGGGCACCGTGGTCTGGCAACTGAGCGAACAGGTCAAGGCCGGCACCATCACCATCGACGATTTCCTTGCGGCCGAGGGCGGCATGTCCCGTTCGGCCGGCACCTGCAACACCATGGGCACCGCCTCGACCATGGCCTGCATGGCCGAAGCCCTCGGTACTTCCCTGCCGCACAACGCGGCGATTCCGGCCGTGGACGCACGGCGCTATGTGCTGGCCCATATGTCCGGCATGCGCGCCGTGGAAATGGTCCGTGAAGACCTGAAACTGTCGAAGATCCTGACCAAGGAAGCTTTCGAAAACGCCATCCGCGTCAATGCGGCCATCGGCGGTTCGACCAACGCGGTGATCCATCTCAAGGCCATTGCCGGTCGCATCGGCGTGCAGCTGGACCTGGACGACTGGACCCGCATCGGTCGCGGCATGCCGACCATCGTCGACCTGCAGCCGTCCGGGCGCTTCCTGATGGAAGAGTTCTACTACGCCGGTGGCCTGCCCGCCGTGCTGCGTCGCCTCGGCGAAGCCAACCTGATTCCCCATCCGAACGCCTTGACCGTCAACGGCAAGAGCCTCGGCGAGAACACCAAGGACGCACCGATCTACGGCCAGGACGAAGTCATCCGCACTCTGGACAACCCGATCCGCGCCGACGGCGGTATCTGCGTGCTGCGCGGCAACCTGGCGCCACTGGGCGCGGTGCTCAAGCCGTCCGCCGCCACCGCCGAACTGATGCAGCATCGCGGTCGCGCGGTGGTGTTCGAGAACTTCGACGAGTACAAGGCACGGATCAACGACCCGGAACTGGACGTGGACGCCAACTCGATCCTGGTGATGAAAAACTGCGGGCCGAAAGGTTATCCGGGCATGGCCGAAGTGGGCAACATGGGCTTGCCCGCCAAGCTGCTGGCCCAGGGTGTGACGGACATGGTGCGGATTTCCGACGCACGCATGAGCGGCACCGCTTACGGCACGGTGGTCCTGCACGTGGCACCGGAAGCCGCCGCCGGCGGACCTCTGGCGGCGGTGAAGGAAGGCGACTGGATCGAACTCGATTGCGCCAGCGGCCGCCTGCACCTGGACATCCCGGACGCCGAACTCGCGGCGCGCCTGGCCGACCTGCCACCACCGCAGAACCTGTTGGTGGGCGGTTACCGGCAGTTGTACATCGACCACGTGCTGCAAGCGGACCAGGGTTGCGACTTCGACTTCCTGGTCGGCTGCCGCGGCGCCGAGGTGCCACGCCACTCCCACTGACCCGCTATGAGGTACTGTGCAAGAGCTGTGCAGGAGCTGTGCAGGAGCTGTCGAGTGCAACGAGGCTGCGATCTTTCCCCTGACACTTGAATCTCAAGCGAAAGATCAAAAGATCAAAAGATCAAAAGATCGCAGCCTTCGGCAGCTCCTACACAAATCCAGCGGGAGCAATCTCTGGCCACAAGGTCACCAGCCCCAAGGGTTTGGCCTGATGAATATCCGCCGCGCCTGCTATCATGCGCAGCACTCCCCTCGCACAGGATCGCGCCGCATCCCATGGATTACCGTAAACCCTCCGACCGCAAAAGCATGCACGCGCGCATCGTCCAGGAACTGGGCATGCAGATCGTTTCCGGGCGCTTCAAACCGGACGACAAACTGCCCGCCGAAGCCTTGTTGTGCGAAGAGTACGCGGTCAGCCGCCCGGTGCTGCGTGAAGCCACGCGGGTGCTGGTTGCCAAGGGCCTGGTGTATTCGCGACCGCGCGTGGGCACGGTGGTCAAGGCCCGGCGGGAATGGCACATGCTCGACCCGGATGTGCTGCATTGGCTGATGCAGAGCAGCCCGCAGAATGAATTCTTCAACCTGCTGACCAGCGTGCGCAGCATCATCGAACCAGCCGCCGCCGCCCTCGCCGCACAGTTCGCCAACGAGGACGACATCGCTTCCATCCGCGAGGCCTACCAGCGCATGGAAGCGGCCCCGACCCCCGAGGCCGTGCTGCAACCGGACCTGGACTTCCACAGCCGCATCGCCGACGCCACCCACAACGACCTGCTCGCCAACCTCTGCAACATGCTCTCGGTCGCCATCGCCGAAGCGCTCAAGCATTCCAACCAGCGGCCCAACCTGCATGAGCTGGCGATGCCACGCCACAAGGCGATCCTCACCGCCATCGAGAACCGCGACGCCCTCGGTGCCCGCCATGCCACGCTGGTGCAACTGGACGATGCCCGCAGCGCGCTGAACGTGGTACTGGGCAACGATCCAGCCTGAGCCCCGTGTAGGAGCTGCCGAGTGCAACGAGGCTGCGATCTTTTCCCTGTCAATCGGATCCCAAGCGAATGTATCGCAGCCTACGGTAGCGACTACCAGGCCTGCCACAACTCGCACTCACCAGGGCGGTAGCTATATACCGCACACCAGGAAACAGGAGGTCGATACTTGACTCGTCGTCATCCCGACGGCCATGAGCTCAGGAAAAGGACTTCTTATGACCTCGCCCTCCCCGGCTGACAGCCCCTCTGCCCTTGCGCAAACCGTCAGCCAGACATTCGCCGACCGCCCGACCTTCGAGCAAGTCGCGCAACAAATGCTCCAACAGGCCATCAAGGCCAGATACCCCTCGCTGACCATCGACCTCGCCAAGACCCAATTGGCCATACCAACTGCGATCACCCGTGGCTGGCACTTTCAACCGTTCATGCCGCGGGTGCTCGAATACCTGGCCCTCGGTACATCCGTGGATTTCAGCCCCTGGGGAAATCTTGACTGCTACCTCTCCGACACACCGCCGCAGCGCCTTTGGCCACGGGATGAAAAGCTCGACATGCAGGTCATCGAAAAACTGCTGCTTGAACTGCCCTCGACCATTGCGATCGGGCTGGAAGACGCACTGACCCGTTATTGGAACGCTGATATCGCCCCCCGCCCGCAAACCGATGCCCCGGTCCGCACCAGCCGCTGGCAATGGCTCAGCGACACACTCAAGAACATGCTGCATATCCGGGGGCTGCAACAGCCAGGGCTGACCGAACCGGCACGCCAGACCCTGGCCCAGATCGTCCGCTGGCCGGACCGTGAACAACGCTTTAGCCACAATGTCCCGCCCGTCTACGCCTACAGCCTGGAAACTACCGTCACCCAAGGCACCTCCTGCAGCGTGCTGCCCAGCAACGAGATCCTGCTGCTTCATTACACACGCTACGGCCTCGTCATTGTGCTTTGCAGCCCCGGCAGCGCCGTGCAGTCCTTCGAGTCGATGGAAGCCTTCAACCGGTATTGGGGCGAACGGATCGCCAGTCGCTATGTCGTCGACACCATGACCTGTCAACGCTACGAAATCGACGGGCATGCCTTCGACACCCAGGCCGCCATGATCTTGGAGCAACAACTGGCCGATGTGCAGGCGGTACAGTTGCCCTCCCGAATCGGCCTGCCAGACCTCAAGACGCTCTACAGCGAGTTGAGCGATCCTGCTCGCTATCTGCACGACACACCGCACCTCCCCTCTGAAACATCGGCACGCCTCGAGCCGCTGCTGCCCGAATGGCTGAAAACGGCCTCCGTCGTCGATCGAACAACGTTCCAGCGATGCAGCCTGGCGCTGGCCAGCATCAAGCAACGCACTCAAGGACGTCCCACACTCAGCGACATCAAGGCTTTTACCTCGGACGCATTGCTCACGCAGATGGGAAAGACCAACGACAGCAGCCCGGCCAAGGTGCAACCCAGTCACTTCCAACCCGACGATGTGGAACTGACGTTCACTGTCTCGGCGGGATATCCCGGGACCGTTGGCATCCGCGCGAAACGAACGATGAGCCTGACGCAACTGGCCATCGACAACCTCGTCGGCCGACCCAGTGGCAACCTGCAACTCAGTCATCGCCGGGGCCTGGCCTTGCCTGCCTGGTTGACGCCGGACTTCATTACCCGCACGGGCGGGCTGATCGAACAGGTCGACATCGGCACGGCTTATCCGCGCTACCTGCAACAAGCGCTGTTGAGCGACTCGCCTCAAGCGCAGGCATTTCAACGGACGTTCGCCGAACAACTCCCGGCGCAGTTGCCGCTCGAGGCGCTGCAACAAATGCTCGACAACGAAAACGGCATGACCCGCCAAGGGTTGCATCTGATCGAGGCCCTGCTGCAACCCGATGCTGAGGACCGGCAAGTTGACGGTCGCCCCGTGGTCATTCGACACCTGGCCTTCCTGCGCAAGCCCCAGGCCCGGCCAGACCTCGTGAGCAACATGTTCATCGTCGAGGCGCAGGACGCCAGAACAGGCCCGCACCTGTTGTATCGCCCGCTGTACGCGCCCGTGCTGTTGGAGTTTGCGACGCGCCAGGCTCTGTTGCAGTCCGTCGTGACCGCCACAGACTTGCAGAGCAGCATCCTGACCTGGATGTCCGACGACGCACGCCCCGTATATGCCAATGGCGGCTTCCTCGAGCCGCACATCGTGCGTTTCTTCGAGGGCGACGAGTTCAGCGTTCCCGAAAAACCCGCTCCGGCAACGCTCGCCGTCGATGCCGGCAACGATGAACTGCTGCAATACCTGCGCAACGGCAAATTGATGCAGTACCTCTACGGCTGCAACGCCCGAGCCCTGCTCACCCAGGCCGACCGCAACTCGGTCTCCAACAGTGAAAGCCGCTGGGCGGTGTTACTCAAGGGCAGCAGCCTGCTGTTCAATACACTGCTGTTTCCGTTGCTGCGCGGCCCGGCCATGGCCACCGTCTGGCTATGGAGCCTGATGGCCAGCGCCAGTCAAGATATCCCGGCCCTGAGCAGTGACGATCCGGCAACCCGGGAACTGGCCACCGTCGACTTGCTGGTCAACCTGGCCATGCTGGTGAGCCAGTTTCCCGCCGTCCGTGCGCCGGTTCGCGCAGTCACGCCCGCATCGATCAAGGACCAAGCGATGCGCGCCCCCGCGCCACGTGTCGTTGCACAGCAGTGGCCCGAACCGGCCTCGCCGAGCGTTCTGGAAGGATCCGTCGCCTTGTCTGGCGAACAACCCAGCAGGTCGCTGGACTTCAGTTTCAGCAGCCCTCGCCACCACCTGACGCAGGAACAACGCACCCGCATACGGCGCATGCAGGTGCCACGCCCGGCTTCACTGCCCGAGCCGATTGAAAATGGCCCGTTCAAGGGCTTGTACGTGATCGCCAACAAATGGCACGCGTTGCTGCAAGACGGCCTGTACCCAGTCAACCCGGACCCGGACGGCAGCACCACGATTGTCGACCCGCTCGACCCGACACAGACCGGACCTGCGCTGCAATCGGACCTCGACGGCAACTGGTCCCTGGACCTGCGGTTGCGCCTGCGCGGCGGTGCGCCACCCAAGCGCCTGGCTGACCAGCGTCGCCTCAATGCCCAAAAAGCCATCGAGCTGAGCGCTGAAATGAACAATTACCTCACCCAGGAGAACGAACGACAACGATCCCTGGACATTGCCCAACAAGTGATGACCCGGCTCGAGGAAGGAAACGCCTATACCGAGGAGCAGCGCGCGCCAAAACGGAAAGTGTTTTATGACCTGCTCAACGAGCAGACCGACATCTATTTGAAACTGCTCGACAGTGCGCCCGAGCGCGCAAGGCTGGGCATTGGCTTGCCCTCTGGAAGCGTCCGCGGGCTGATGGAGAATGTGGTCAACAATGCCCGCAAGGCCTTCCTGGTCGTCGAGATGGATCAACGGGCCCTGAATGCCGCTCACCCGCAGTTTTCCGGAACGTTTGTGGAAGAAGCCGTGGTTCGCGACATGCAGGGCTACGTGATGTTCCTTGACGCCATGAGCGACATCAATGAGCGCGCCATCCATTGGCTGCAACTCAAGGATGAGTACCTGGAGAAGCTATTGAACCTGGATTCGGTGGGGGCCCAGGCATTCGACCGCCTGACCCGCGGCCGTCCGCAGAATGAAAGGAATGTCATCGGCACCAAGGCCCTGCAGTTGGCCGCCCTGCCGATGCTGGCCATCAAACACCCCGAAACCAGCTTGCCCGATAGCCTGTATCGCATCGTCAGGCCATTGGCCGAGCAGGTGCGCTCCCACGCTGACCTGCAACTGTACGACCTGACCGCCTCTGAGCAGCTTGAGGTACTGACCAGCCTGACCGAGCATTATGGCGAGGCCCTCGACGCCTTGCAGGGCATGAAGGCGCTTTATGTCGACGATATCAACGAGTCCTATTTCGACAGGCTGACCACGCTGCTTGACAGCCTGTACCAGGACGCTTCCGGAAAACTGGCGGCAGAAGTCAAACCCGAACCGACACCGCGCAAACGTGCGCCCAAACGCCCGAAGATGCACTCCGGGCGCCCCCAGAAAAAGGTGATCAAGACCCGCAGGAGCGGCGTTCTGATTGGTGATCTGAAACCTGCCGGCACCTCCTTGCCGATTGAAGTCGTCGAGTTGCGCTCCGAAGTCGACAATCAAGTGCTTGCCACCTATTCACGTCACGACGACGTCTGGGACGTTGTCGACGTACACCGACCGGTTCCAGCCCCCAGGACCCGATCGATCAACGCGATCAACGGCGATGCGCGAACACTGCTGGAGGAGCTGGAAAAACGTCTCCGCCGCGCTGAAAGCTATAAAAAGCGTTGCCGTCATCCTCAGGAAATCGAGGAGATCATGAACAATGAGGCAAGTCGCTTCCGCACGCTTTCTGAAGAACTCGACAGGGCCTTCGCCGCCTCACAAACGCCACGCACAGCGGCTGATCAAGCGCTGGGCAGGCAGTTGGCCGAGGCCATCTCCAGACTGACGTCCAGGGGCAGCGCCCTGCGTGTCGAACTGAGCCTGCACCTGCCGCCCACCGACGGCAACCTCCAGTACCTGTTCGAAAAAGACCTGATTCAAGTTGCACGACTGGGTGAACGCAAGGCCTTGAAAGGAGCCCGCCAGGATTTCCTCCAGGAATATGCCATCAACGACCGGGACGGCTTCCCCCTTTGGTATGCGCATTTTCACTACGAAAAAATCGATACGCCGAAAGCCGACTACAGCGTCGCGCACCTGAAAACCAAGGCACAACGCAGGGAAGACTATCACTCGCTGCTCGCCAGGGCGGATAGCCCCTACGCGGTGGTGAATGTGCATCGAGGGAAAATCGGCAAGCTCATGGCGCAGAGCAAGTTCTTGCCGTTGGCGACCTGATGACAACGCAAGCGTAAGGGTTGTGATGCCGCTCACCCAAGGCGGGTGTCATTCATTGTGGCGAGGGAGCTTTCTCCCGCTCGGTTGCGAAGCGACCGCCTTTCGATCGTTCCCACGCTCCTGCGTGGGAATGTCGCCAGGGACGCTCCGCGTTCCGCTTCTGGAAGGTGACGCAGAGCGTCACAGGATGCATTCCCACGCAGAGCGTGGGAACGATCAAAAAGGCGGGTGTCATTCATTGTGGCGAGGGAGCTTTCTCCCGCTGGCTGTAGGAGCTATGTAGGAGCTGTCGAGTGCAACGAGGCTGCGATCTTTCCCCAGACACTTGAATCTCAAGCGAAAGATCAAAAGATCGCAGGCTTCGCCAGCTCCTACACTGGGTGGAAAGCAACACGGTTCAGCACCCCATCAATGCGCAAACAACGAATTGCCCTTCTGCCCCGCCAGTTTCTCAGGCTTGATCAGGAACCGCGCCAGCGCCGGCAGCAGCCACAGCGCGCCGAACATGTTCCACAGCAACATGAACGTCAGCATCAACCCCATGTCCGCCTGGAACTTGATGGCCGAGAAGATCCAGGTGCATACACCGATGGCCAGGCACAAACCGGTGAACAGCACCGCCTTGCCGGTGGATTTCAGCGTCTGGTAGTAAGCCTCCTGCAACGGCAACCCGGCGCGCAGGAAACTCTCCAGGCGGCTGTAGATGTAGATGCCGTAGTCCACGCCAATCCCCACGCCCAGAGCCACCACTGGCAAGGTCGCGACCTTCACGCCAATGCCCATGAACGCCATCAGGGCGTTGCCCAGCACCGAGGTCAGCACCAGCGGCAGCACGATGCACAGCGTCGCCGCCCAGGAACGGAAGGTGATCATGCACATGGTCGCCACGCAGATGTACACCAGGATCAGGATGGTCAGCTCCGACTCCTTGATCACTTCATTGGTGGCCGCTTCGATGCCAGCGTTACCGGCGGCAAGGATGAACTCCAGGCCATCGCGGTTGTTTTCCTTGGCGAAGTCCTGCACCGCCTTCACCGCGCGGTCCAACGTCTCGGCCTTGTGGTCGTTGAGGAACACCAGCACTGGTGCCAGGGAGCAACTGTTGTTGTACAGGCCATCGGCCCGGGCAATGGAGTTGTTCAGCACGTCAGGGTTGCGCGACAGGGTCTCCCATTTCAGGTTGCCCTCGTTCATGCCCTTGATCATTTGCTTGGACACGGTCACCAGGGAAATCGCCGACTGCACCCCCTCGGTGTTCTGCATCTTCCACATCAGCTCATCGATGGGGGCCATGGCTTCATAGCGCGAGCAGCCTTCGGCCTTGGTCTTGACCATCACCACCAGTACATCGGAGCTGGTGGAATAGTTGCTGATGATGAAGTTGTTGTCCTGGTTGTAGCGCGAGTCCGGACGCAGTTCCGGCGCGCCCTGGTCCAGGTCGCCGATCTTCAGGTTCTGGCTGTACCAGAGGCCACCGCCAAAGGCGATCACCGCCAGGGCAATGGACACCGGCGCGACCTTGGCGCTGGCGAAGTTCGACAGCAGGCGCCAGAACGGATGTTCGCGGGTCGCGTCTTTCTTGCTGCGCTCGACCGCACGCTTGCTGATGCCGGCGTAGGAGATCGCCACCGGCAGCAGGATCAGGTTGGTGAACACGATCACCGCCACACCGATGGAGGCGCCAATGGCCAGTTCGCGGATCACGCCGATGTCGATGATCAGCAAGGTGATGAAGCCCACGGCGTCCGCCAGGATCGCGATCATCCCCGGCAGGAACAACTGCCGGAAGGTGCGCCGTGCCGCTGTCAGGGCATTGTCCGCATCGCTGGACTGCAAGGCGATGCCGTTGATTTTCTGCACCCCATGGGAAATGCCGATGGCGAAGATCAGGAACGGCACCAGCATCGAGTACGGGTCCAGGCCGAAACCGGCCGCATGCATCAGCCCCAGTTGCCAGACCACCGCCACCAGGGTGGTGGTCAATACCGCGACGGTACTGCGCATGCAGTTGGTGAACCAGTACAGCAGGATCAGGGTGATGACGAAAGCCACGCCGAAGAACAGCACCACCATGACCAGGCCGTCGATCAGGTCGCCGACCTTCTTGGCGAAACCGACGATATGGATCTGCACGTTGGGGTTCTGGGCTTCGAACTTGTTGCGGATCTTGTCTTCAAGCTCGTGGGAGAACTTCCGGTAGTCGAGGGCGAGCAATTTGCCCTGGTCCTGCGGGTCGGGATAGGACTCCAGCAGCGGGATATCGATGATGCTCGACTTGAAGTCGTTGGCTACCAGGCGCCCGACCTGGCCGGACTTGAGCACGTTATTACGCAGCAGATCGAGGCTGTCGGCCGAACCGTTGTAGCTCTGGGGAATCACCTCGCCGCCGGCAAAGCCCTCCTCCGTCACTTCGGTCCAGCGCACGCTTGGGCTCCACAACGACTTGAGCCCGGAACGGTCGACGCCGGAGATGTAGAAGACCTCGTCGTGGATCTGACGCAGGGTCTCCATGTATTCCTTGGAGAAGATGTCGCCGTTGGTGGCCTCCACGGAAATACGCACCGTGTTGCCCAGGTTCGCCAGGTCGTTGCGGTGCTCGAGCATCTTCTGGATGAAGGGGTGCTCGAGGGGGATCATTTTTTCGAAACTGGTGGACGGCCGGATCAGCGTGGCCTGCCAGAACAGGAAAATGCTGACCAGCAGGCAAATGATGATCACTGCCGGGCGGTTGTTGAAAATCAGGCGCTCGAGGAACGTCGCCTTGTCTTGGTGATGACTGCTCATGGGGTCCGCCTTCTTGTTTTTGTGCCCGTCTTGCAGGCGTGACTCATTTGCTCAGTTCGGCGCCGGTGGACGTGGTGGCACGAACGCCGCCTTGCCCCGCCAGGATCAGGTTGCCATTGCCTGCCGCCGTGACGGCCGCCACGGAAATTCGGTCCGGGCGGTTGAACACGCTGAAGGTCTCGCCGTCGTCGGTACTGCGCACGACGCTGCCGCCGTTGCCGACAATCACGATGGAACCGTCCGCCAGTAGCGTGGCGCCTGACAGGCCGAACTCCAGGGCACCGCGCGCGGCCTTGAGCTCGACCTGATCCCAAGTGCCGCCGAAGTCAGTGGAACGATAAAGGTTGCCGCGCAAGCCATAGGCCAGCAACGTCGAAGGCTGGGTCGTACCGATGACCCCGAACAGCGAGCCTTCGTACGGGCCTTCGACCTTTTCCCAGGTCTGGCCCCAGTCGGCGGAGCGGAACATGCTGCCAGCCTCGCCGACAATGAACAGCCCGGCATCTTTCACGGCGGCTATCGCATTGAGGTGGAACTGGTCTTCGTTTTCGAGGCGGTCGCTGGCGTCTTCCCAGTGCTTGCCGCCGTCGGTGGTTTCCAGCAGTGCGCCGTAGGCGCCCACGGCGAAACCGTTGCTGGCATCCTTGAACCAGACGTCCAGCAGGGGTGCTTCGCGGGTGAGGTCTTCGAATTGCTTGGTCCAGCTGCTGCCACCGTCATCGCTGGCGAGGATCTGCGCGTCGTGCCCCACGGCCCAGCCGTGTTTGTCATCGACGAAAAATACCGCCGTGAGCAGTTGGCGAGTCGGCACCTTGGCCTGGGTCCAGGACGTGCCCTGGTCGTCCGAATAGACAATGTGCCCGCGATCACCGACCGCCACCAGGCGCTGGCCGGCGTGGACCACATCGAGCATCAAGGTTTTGCTGGCCTTGGCCGATTCGACGGAATAGATGACATCGGACGTCGACGCTGCAACAGCCATCACCGGTGCCGACAACACCGCAGAGCCCAGCAGCGAGAGCGCCGAAGCCAGCAACGCGACTCTGCGCAGCATCGGCGGCCGGCTGCGGCCCACAGCCATGACAGGCTCATTCATAGACCTTTCCCCCATTATTATTGTTATGGCTTGGTACCTTGCCAGTCCTGGAGCATAGTCCTGAAACCTGCAATCTAGAGCCACTTCGGAAGCAGACCTATCCTATCGGGCTTTCGAAAGGTCTGACAATCGACGCCACGTTATCTTTTGTTAACCAGGGGGGATATCGGCCAAGGGTGAATCAGAAGACATTCGCGAGGGTGATGAATGTGGCGAGGGAGCTTGCTCCCGCTGGCCTCTGTAGGAGCTGGCGAAGCCTGCGATCTTTTGATCTTTCGCTTGAGATTCAAGTGTATTGGGAAAGATCGCAGCCTCGTTGCACTCGACAGCTCCTACACAGCTCCTACACAGCGCCTACACAGCTCCTACAGCCAGCGGGAGCAAGCTCCCTCGCCACAAAGGTAAGGCAGTGCCTGTTTATGCCAGGCTCTTGCTCACCACCTCGAACACATCGGCCGAAAGCGCGCCGGATGCCAGGATGCGCTCCAGTTCGGCTTTCATCAGCGCCTGGCGGGCGCTGTCGTATTTGCGCCAGCGAGTCAGCGGGGCCAGTTGCCGGGAGGCGATCTGGGGGTTGAAGCCATTGAGCTGGATGACCAGGTCCGCCAGGAAGCGATAACCCGAACCGTCGGCCGCGTGGAAGTTGATCAGGTTCTGCCCGGCAAACGCCCCCACCAGCGCCCGCACCTTGTTCGGGTTCTTGATATTGAACGCCGGGTGCTCCATCAATGCCTTGACCCGCGCCAGGCCACCCGGCAACGGGCTGCCGGCCTGGACGCTGAACCATTGGTCCATGACCAGCGGGTTGCCCTTGAAGTTTTCCGCAAACACTTCCAGAGCCTTGGCCTTCTCGGCTTCGAACGGCGAGTTGACCAGCACCGCCAGCGCAGTCAGCCGCTCGGTCATGTTATCGGCGGTGTCGAACTGCTCCAGGGTCGCACTCAGCACCTCAGGCTTGCCGGCGAGCATCAGGTACGACAGCGCGATGTTCTGCAACGCGCGACGGGCGAAATGCTCGGCCTCGGCCACGTAAGGGGTTTTCTTCGACAAGTCGCGGTTGGCTGCATAACGCAGCCACAGGGCTTCGAACAGGTTCTCGGCCAACTGCTGGCGGGCGAACTCACGGGCGGCATGGATCGCCTCGACGTCAGCCACTTCGCTGATTTCCGTCAGGTAGGCTTCGCTTGGCAGCGAGAGCATTTCGGCGACCATGGCCTGGTCCAGGGACTCGTCCGACAGCACGCTGCGCAATGCACTGACCAGACGCGGATCCAGCACCAGGCTGGCGCCCTGCTGATGCTGGGCGATCAGTTCCTGCAGCACCTGTACCGACAATTGCTGGCCGGCATCCCAGCGGTTGAAGCCGTCGCTGTCGTGCTGCATCAGGAACATCAACTGGTCGCGGTTGTACGGGAAGCTCAGCTTCACCGGCGCCGAGAAACCCCGCAGCAACGAAGGCAGCGGCTGTTCGGCGATGTCGACAAAGGTGAAGGTCTGCTCGGCTTCGGTCACCGAGATCACCCGGGACGTGCCGTCTGCCGCCGCTTCGCCGGCCAGGCGCAGAGGGATTTCAGCACCCTGGCTGTCCAGCAGGCCGAGCTCCACGGGAATCACGAACGGCAGCTTTTCCTGCTTGTCCGGGGTCGGCGGGCAACTCTGGCTGAAGGTCAGGCTGTAGGTCTTGGCGGCGGCGTCGTAAGACTCGCTCACCGCCAGCCGTGGTGTACCGGCCTGGCTGTACCAACGCTTGAACTGGGTCAGGTCGACGCCGTTGGCATCTTCCATGGCCTTGATGAAGTCGTCGCAGGTCACGGCCTGGCCGTCGTGGCGTTCGAAGTACAGGTCACTGCCCTTGCGGAAACCCTCAGGCCCCAGCAGGGTGTGGATCATGCCAACCACTTCCGAGCCCTTTTCGTACACGGTAAGGGTGTAGAAGTTGGATATCTCGATAAAGCTGTCCGGACGCACCGGGTGCGCCATGGGGCCGGCGTCTTCGGCGAACTGGTGGGTACGCAGGTACGCCACGTCCTGGATGCGTTTGACGGTGGCGGAGTTCATGTCGGCCGAGAACCCGGCGTCGCGGAACACCGTGAAACCTTCCTTGAGCGACAGTTGGAACCAGTCGCGACAGGTCACGCGGTTGCCCGACCAGTTATGGAAGTATTCGTGGGCAACGATCGCCTCGACCCGCTGGTGCGCGGCATCGGTGGCGGTTTCGGCGCGGGCCAGCACGGCGCTGGAGTTGAAGATATTGAGGCCCTTGTTCTCCATGGCACCCATGTTGAAATCGTTGACCGCAACAATCATGAAGATGTCCAGGTCGTACTCGCGCCCGTACACCTCTTCATCCCAGCGCATCGACTTCTTCAGGCTGGTCATGGCGTGCTGGCATTTGTCGATGTTTTCCGGCTCGACATAGATGCGCAGCGCCACGGTGCGCTCGCTCAGGGTAGTGAAGGTGTCTTCGACGCACCACAGGTCGCCGGCCACCAGAGCAAACAGGTAGGCCGGCTTTTTGAACGGGTCTTCCCAGGTCGCCCAGTGCCGGCCGTCTTCGCCGGGGCCGCTGGCAATCGGGTTGCCGTTGGACAACAGCACCGGATAGCTGTGCTGCTCGGCCACCACGGTAGTGGTGAACTTGCTCATTACATCCGGACGGTCGAGGTAATAGGTGATCTTGCGGAAACCCTCGGCCTCGCACTGGGTGCAGAACATGCTGCCGGATTTGTACAAACCTTCCAGGGCGGTGTTGGTTTCCGGGTGGATCCGGACGGTGGTGTCGACCGTGAAGGCCTGGGCCTTGGGGTGAACGGTCAGGTGGCTGTCGTCCAGCTGATAGTCGCCCTGCCCCAGGTCGGCGTCGTCGAGCTTGAGCGAGAGCAGTTCCAGGTGCTGGCCATCGAGCACCAGCGGCGGCAGCCCGGCACCACGCTCGGGGTTACGGCGCATCACCAGTTGCGCATGGACCAGGCTGTGGTCCTCGAACAACTCGAAGGTCAGGTGCGTCTCATCGATCAGGTACTCGGGGGCCTGATAGTCCTTCAGGTAAATCATCTTCGGTTGTTCGGTGCGCATAGGTCGAATCCTTCTACTGATGCACGGCGAGCTGGTAGGCCGTGTATTTACGAATATTGATCACGCCGGTGTCAAAAATCAGGTACTGGCCCTTGATCCCCAGCAGCGTGCCTTCGGCGATCGGGTTCTTGTCCAGGTTGAAGCTGACGATCTTGGCCGGGTACTGCTCCACCGGATAACGGATCTCGATGGGCTCGACGTCCGCTATGGTCTGGATCGCTTGCAGGCCAAATCGTTCCTGCAAGCCCTGCAATCCCTGGGCGCAGCTTTCGAACAGCGAGTCGCGGATCGCCGGCAGGTCCACCGCCGCGGCGTCGCCCTTGAGCAAGGCGCGCCAGTTGGTCTTGTCCGCCACCTGGCTGCGGAACAGGTCTTCGACAAACCCCGACTGCTGGCGAGTGGCGACCCGCAGGATCGGCAGCGCCTGGCTGGCGCCCTGGTCCAGCCAGCGGGTCGGCAATTGCGTGGCGCGGGTGATGCCGACTTTCACGCCCGAGGAATTGGCCAGGTAGACCACATGATCGGTCATGCAGAACTGCTCGCCCCAGGCTGGGTCGCGACAGGTGCCCGCCTCGTAATGGCAACGCTCGGGGCTCATGATGCACAGGTCGCACTGGGCCAGCTTGGTCATGCAGGGGTAGCAATAACCCTGGCTGAAGCTGGTCTTGGTCCGGCGTCCACAATGGGTGCAGTGGATCGCACCGAGGTACTCCAGGCGCACCGTGCTGCCGATCAACGGGTTGACCGGCACCTCGACATCGCCCAGGCGAAAGGCGTATTGAACGGTCGGCCCGTCAAGGCGCGCCGACATCTTGCTGATTGCACCGCGGCCAATCTCGATCAATGGATGGCGTCCGACTTGAACAGGATATTCGGCACTTCAGTGGACTTCGAATGGCATTCCTGCGCGCCCATGTAACCAGTACGCTCCTCTTCGGGCAGGTTCTGGATTTCCCAGGCGATCATCGCCTGCAGCGACAGTTCGCGCTGCTCGGCGGTGAGCTTGTTGCCATCGGCCCATTTACCGATTTCCACCGCCAGTTTCAGGCTCCGGTAGATGTCGGGTGTGATGTTCTGGATCATTTCTGCAAAAGACGACATGTTAAGCAATCTCCAATAATGTCGTGGTTTTCCAAGGCAAAGCACGACTGACAGCCGTGTGGATACCCGCGAATTTAGAATTCCCTGGACAGCTTGACCTGGGCCAGCTCTTTTTCCAGGGAGCGCCTGAATATCTGTGGCGCGGTAAAGGTGTATGCGGCAAACCCCAGCCACAACCAGTCAATCGCCTGGGCCACCTGCGGGTAGCCCTGGGCCGTCAGGGTGATGACCACCACCCGATAGACCACGAACATGAGCAACAGCACCACAATGGCGCGACTGGCGCTACGCTCGCTCATCCAACTGTTGAAGCGCCACCATGTTCCTAAAAACAGACTGCTGCGGGCCTTGACGGCGGTCAGCAAGTGCAGCGCGGCCCGGTCATTGGCGTTTTCCTGCAAGGCCCAGATGGCGTGCTCACGCGCGCCCTCGACGTCACCTTCGCGCAACAACAGATGCCCAAGCACCACCACGGCCCCGGTATGCCCCGGTTCGGCCTGCAAGGCCTGGCGGGCGAACTGGTGCGCCTTCCCCCAGTCGCCGCTGGTACGATAAAACTGGGCCATGGCAACCAGATTTGACGCATCGTCGGGCCCCAGTTCCAGGGCTTTTTCCAACGGCTCGCGACTTTGCCCCAGACGGCCGGTCAACTGGTAAAGATCGGCCAGGGTGCGGTAATTGACCGGATTGAGCGGTTCCATGTCCAGCAACTGGGTCAAGTGTTCCTGGGCCAGCTTGAACTTGCGCAGGGCAATGGCAACCTGGGCGGCGGCGTAATGGGCGAGCGGCAGTTGTGCATCGGCTGCCAGCGCCAACTGCACCTCGCGCCTGGCAGCATGCACGCGGCGTAGATTGATCAGGCATACCGCCAGCAACGCATGGGCTTCGGCCGAATCCGGATCGCTCGCCAGCAATTGGCGCAGCGCGTCGATAGCACCGTCGTAATGGTCGGCCTGCAAGCGTTGATACGCCAGTTGCAGCAGATAATCGGTATTCATCAGCTCACCACCAGATACCAGAGAGTGGCAGGCACCCACTTGATGACCATGCCCTTGAGCACGAAAGCGCCAACCAGCACGACGGGCAAGCCAAAGCGGTTCAGCACGCCACCGTAGTACTGGTAGATCTCGATGGTCGCATTTTGCTGCATGAACAGCAGATACCCGATGGCAAGTTTCCACACCACCAGGGTCAACAAGGCGTATTGGATCTGCGCCTGGTTCTGAATGTAACCGGCGTCCACCAATTGCAGCAGCACCACGCCGATGACCAGGCTGCCCACCAGGCAAAGGCCGGCCAGCAACCACTCACGTACGCGGGTCGGGCTGCCCACCGCGATGGCGTTGAAGACAAACCACGGCAAGCCGAGCCAGGCGCCCCCCAGCATCAGCCCCAACAACGGCCAAAAAGGCGAGACGGCCCACTTGGCCAGAGCGCCCGGACGCGGTTCGTCTTCAATGCGATAACCACCGTACTGCGCCATCAACGGCCCTTCCCATGTTTGTCGAGGAAGGCCAGCACTTCGTCGTACTGGTTGCCTTCATTGGCGTAACGCGCGTAATTGCGCGCCGTGGTCAGCCATTCCAGGGTGGTTGCCCGTACTTCCTTGAGCGCCTGCTTGAAATGTCGGTCGCAGATCGGTTGCTCGCTCGCGCCGCTGATGGACTCTTCGATCGCTTCGTCAGCGGCGGTTTCCACCAACTCACCCAGGTCCGCACCGGAAAAGCCCGAGGTGTTTTTCGCCAGGAAGGCAAAGTCGATGTCCTCGGCCATCGGACGGCCTTGCATCATCAATTTGAGCATGGCTTCCCGGGCCGGCCGGTCCGGCGGCGGCACGAACAGTACCCGGTCAAAACGCCCCGGACGCCTGAAAGCCGAGTCCACCGACCAAGGCACGTTGGTCGCGGCGAGAATCAGTACGCCGTGATTGTCCTTGGTAAAACCGTCCATCTCAGACAAGAACTGACTGACAAGTTTCGAAGACGTCGAATCCCGGGTATTGGAGCGCTTGCCCCCCAAGGCCTCGACCTCGTCGAAAAACATTACCGCCGGCGCCTGGGCACGGGCCTGTTCGAACAGCGCGTGTAACTTGCGCTCGGACTCGCCGATGTACATGTCCAGGACATCGGAAATGGCCACGTTGAAGAACGTCGCCTTGCACTCCCCGGCCGTGGCCCGGGCCAGCATGGTCTTGCCACACCCTGGAGGCCCATAGAGCAACACGCCACCGCCGACCCGCTTGCGAAAGCGCTGGAACAGGCCGGGCTTCTGATATGGCAGGATGATTTTTTTGTGGATGGTTTTCTTCAGCTCGTCCAGGCCACCGATGTCATCGAAGGACAGGACTTCCTTTTCCGGCATCAACAGTCGACGGACCTCGGTCTGGTCCGTGTTGTCATTGGAGATCACGCGCAAGCGCGGACGCCCTTGCGCAGCTGAAAAGTCGGTCACGGATACGTTCAACCGACGCCATAGCGCCATGTCTTCAAGGGCCGGGTTGGCATCCACCGCGGCGCGGTATTCCACCTGGGCCTCCTTCATCTGCTCCAGGGCCGCAAAGGCGCGCGCCCTGAGCATCCGCGCAGCAGGCTCGTCGCCTTCAATCAGGCGAAGGGCCCGTTGCGCCTGGCCCGCGGCGATACATAACCCGGCCGCAGCCATTTTCAAGGCCTGGGCATCGCTCCATTGCTCAAGATCGGCAGGCAGCAACTCAAGCCCGCGCGCGTACTCGCTGCGCTCGACACTGGCGTTGAGCAGCAGTGTCAGCAGCGCGACGTTACCGGGCGCGGCAAGGAGCGCGGCCTCCAGTTGGTCGAACGTCGAATCATCCATGGCACTTCCTCAAAAAATGCGTTCGTGTGACAGACAGCCTCACTGCATCACCTCCGGCCGCTCGACGTCGACCCAGACGAACTTGTGCGGATCCAGGCGGGTTTCCTGGTCGAGGCGATAGGCGACCAGCTTGCCGTAGAGCACCGCGCTGTAATCCAGGCAGGCCAGGTTCGGGCGGATGGGCGCGGGCTTGCCGCTGCGCCAATAGTGGCCGACGAACAGCAACGGTTCATGGACGCCATAGCGCAGCAGGTTGTTTTTTTCATCCGGCGACAGCGGTGTGCGGGCCACCGGTTCTGGCAAGGCGTCGGGCTGGAACACGATGTCCCCGTAGGTCTGCGGGTCGTCTTCCCAGAACTTGGTGCGGAAAAACGAACGGGTCAGGCCATCGCCACCGGTCAGCGTCAGGCCATGGGGCAGGCGCATGTCGGTGCCACGCAGCAAACGATCGAACACCGTGCTGGCAAAACTGCCCGGTTGCGCCGAAGCCTGGAGGAAATGCTCGTCGACACAACCGTCCGGGAACAGGCCACGCAGCGGTTCGATCAGGCCCGCATCCCAACAGGCATGCACCACCCGGAACCGGCCGGCGTCGACAAACAGCGGCAGCTCGTAGAACCACTTGAGAAAGTCATGCCAGTCGCCGGGATGCTGCTCGAACTGGGTCAGGGTCTCGTTGAGCAGGCGGGCATGGCGCGGTGTGTGTTCGCGCACGTAGCGCTGGCCGCTGCCCGGCAAAGCCGGTGTGCTCCAGCCCAGGGCGTTGAACTCGTGGTTGCCCATGATGCACAGCGCCTGGCCGGCCACGACCATGTCGTGGACGATGTGCAGCGCCTCGCGAATCCGCGGGCCACGGTCGATAATGTCCCCCAGGAACACAGCCATGCGCGACGGATGCCGCCAGACCCCACCCTGCTTGTGGTAACCGAGTCGGTCCAGCAGGTGTTCCAGGGTCAGGGCGCATCCATGCACGTCACCGATCAAATCGTAACTGCGCGCAGGATCGAGCATCAGTCGCCTCCACCCCCCAACCGACTGCCCCAGCCGAGCTTGGTCCGGCAGACTTCGTAGTAATTGTGATCCAGCGGATGGATCAGGCGCAGCTTCTGCGCTTTTTTGCTGACGGTGATGGTGTCACCCGGCGCGCAGGTGAAATGGTTCTGGCCGTCACAGGACACCTGCGGGTAGATCTGCATATCCTTGGACACGACGATTTTCAGCTCACTGTTGCCATCGACCACAATCGGTCGCCCAGACAAGGTATGGGGGTACATGGGCACAATCACAATAGCGTCGAGCTTGGGGTGCATGATCGGCCCGCCGGCCGAGAGCGCGTAGGCCGTGGAACCGGTCGGGGTCGCGACGATCAGGCCGTCGGCCTTCTGGCTGCAGACGAACTGGCCGTCGATGTACAGCTCGAATTCGATCATGCGCGTGGATTTGCCGGGGTGCAGCACCACGTCATTGAGGGCATCGCCCTGGCCGATGGCCTCGGCGTGACGACGGACCTCGGCTTGCAGCAGGAAGCGGTTTTCCACCAGGTAGTGGCCGTCCAGCACCTCGGCGACCTTGGTTTCCAGCTCGTCAGGGCGGATATCGGTTAGGAACCCCAGGCTGCCCCGGTTGATCCCCAGCACCGGGATATTGTGCCGCGCCAAGGCCCGGGCGGCCCCCAGCAGGCTGCCGTCGCCGCCGACCACGATCACCATGTCGCAGACCTCGCCCAGCATCTTGCGCGACGACGTCTGCAGGCCATGGCCCGGCAAGACTTCGGCGATGGTATCTTCGAGGATCACATGCAGGTGTCGCTCCAGGAGGAAACGTTTGAGACGGCGAACGGTGTCCAACACCTGCGAACTGCCCAGGCGACCGATGATGCCGATATTGCGAAATTGCTCCATGGGGCTCCTGCGAGGGTCTGCATCGGGCGAAAACCACGATTATGGGCGAAAGCGCTCCATAGACAAAATCCTTTAAGCCTTCGTCGCAGCAGCTATGCTCGCAAAATGATCCTGTTCCCTGAATTGCTGGACTTGCCCCGCCGCCTTCGCCATCCCGAAGTGCGCGACCTCGCGTGGGCGATCATCGCCCCGCCGATGCTCATCGACACGCCCTGGCCCCAGCGCCATCCCCTGGCCGGCAGCGACTGGGTGCAGGCGCCGGATCAGTTGGAGCACTGGCTGCGACAACTGGACCGCGACAGCTACCCGCTGCTGCACTGCCTGTCCCTGGGACGGACGCGACGCCTGGGCCTGTATTACGAAAGGCTGTGGCAGTTTGCCGTGCAGCACGCTCCTGGCATCGAGCTGATTGCCGCGAACCTGCCGATCCGCCACGAAGGCCATACCCTGGGCGAACTGGACCTGCTGCTGCGCGATCGTGACGGCATCCATCATCTGGAGTTGGCGATCAAGTTGTACCTCGGCCCCCAACAAGGCAACGGGCTGGACGCCGCGCAATGGCTGGGCCCGGGTTGCCATGACCGGCTCGACCGCAAGCTGGCGCATCTGCGCGAACACCAATTGCCGATCTCGGCCCGTCCGGAAAGCCGTGCGGCCCTGGCGGCACTGGGCATTGAGCCGACCGGCCTCGAGGTGTTCCGCTCCGAGCTCTGGCTCGGCGGCTACCTGCTCTACCCCTGGCCGGGCCACGCCGACCCGCCCGCCGGCGCGCATCCCCGGCATTTGCGGGGCAGTTGGCTGCACCAGCGGGATTGGCCTGCATTCGTCGCCCAGCGCCCACCTGGGCGCTGGCAACCCCTGCCCCGCGCCGCCTGGCTGGCCCCGGCGCATTATCCGGCGGAGCAGACCTGGAGCACCGCGCAACTGGACGCCTGGCGACTGGACCTCGACCCGATGGCGCCGGCGCAACTGATGGTGCGCCTGACTGAAAATGCCGAGGGGGAGTGGGAAGAAGCTGAGCGGCTATTCCTGGTGGCCGATCTTTGGCCGGATGTGCCGGGTAATGCTTAATAGATTGGCGTATGCCCTGTAGGAGCTGGCGAAGCCTGCGATCTCTTGATCTTGATCTTTCGCTTGAGACTCAAGTGCCGTGGGGGAAAGATCGCAGCCTCGCTTCGCTCGGCAGCTCCTACAGGGACAACCGCACCGCCAGCGCCGCCAACGTCACCAGCAACACCGGCACCGTCAGCACGATCCCGACCTTGAAGTAATACCCCCAGCCGATCTGGATGTTCTTGCGCTCCAGCACATGCAGCCACAGCAAAGTCGCCAGGCTGCCGATCGGGGTGATTTTCGGGCCCAGGTCGCTGCCGATGACATTGGCGTAGATCATTGCCTCCTTCACCGCCCCGGTGGCCTGGCTGGCATCGATGGACAAGGCGCCGACCAGCACCGTCGGCAAATTGTTCATGGCCGACGAGAGCAACGCCGTCAGTATGCCGGTGCCCATGGCCGCCCCCCACACGCCATATTCGGCGAAGCCGTCGAGCCAATGGGCCAGGTAGTCGGTCAGCCCGGCATTGCGCAGGCCATAGACCACCAGATACATCCCGAGGGAAAAAATCACGATCTGCCAGGGCGCTTCCTTCATCGCCTTGCGGGTGGAAATCTTGTGGCCGCGGGCCGCGACGGCCAACAGCAGCGCTGCGCAGACCGCCGAGATCGCGCTGATGGGAATCCCCAGCGGCTCCAGCGCAAAGCAGCCCAGCAGCAGGATCACCAGCACCACCCAGCCGGCATAAAACGTTGCCTTGTCGTGGATCGCCGTCGCCGGATCGTCCAGTTGATGCGGGTCGTAGTCGCGCGGGATGTCGCGACGAAAGAACCACAGCAAGATCGCCAGGCTGGCCGCCACACTGACCAGGTTCACCGGCACCATGACCGCCGCGTAACGGTTGAAGCCAATGCCGAAGAAGTCCGCCGAGACGATGTTCACCAGGTTCGACACCACCAGCGGCAGGCTCGCGCTGTCGGCAATGAAACCGGCACCCATCACGAAGGCCAGGGTCGCCGCCGGGGAAAACCGCAACGCCAGCAGCATCGAAATCACGATGGGCGTCAGGATCAACGCCGCCCCGTCATTGGCAAACAGGGCCGACACCAGCGCCCCCAGCAGCACCATGAACGCAAACAGCTTGCGCCCGCGGCCCTTTCCCCAACGGGCCACGTGCAAGGCCGCCCAGGCGAAGAAGCCGGCCTCGTCCAGCAGCAGGCTGATGATGATCAGCGCGACAAACGTACCGGTGGCGTTCCAGATAATCTGCCAGACCAGCGCAATGTCGCCGACCTGCACCACCCCGCTCAACAACGCCAGCAGCGCGCCGAGCGTCGCACTCCAGCCGACGCCAAGCCCCTTGGGCTGCCAGATCACCAACGTAATGGTCAGCAGGAAAATCAATGACGCGATCAGCATGCGCAACAGCCTTGGAAGAAGGATAGAAAAGTGGGAATCAGACGTGACGAAGAACGGCGTGGTGGTGCGAAGGGGCGAATATATGGAAATTCGAATATCCAGTAAAGCGCGCAGATGAATGGCCGATGTCGCGAGGGAGGCTTTCCCACTGTGGGAGCAAGGCTTGCCCGCGATGAACGATATCGCGGTTCAGCTGGTAAACCGCGGCGCTGCCATCGCGGGCAAGCCTTGCTCCCACAGACCTTGCTCCCACAGAAAATCACTTCACCACAAAGGTGACTTGCCTGAAATCCAGAGGAGCATCAAACCTTCTTGTGCTGCTCGACCCACTTGCCGTAGGCATTGATGAACGTCTGCAGGAAGGGCCGTACCGACTCCGACAGGTTGCCCGCCTCGTCAAACGCCGTCCCGGCTCCGCTCAGGTAGGCTTCCGGCTGTTGCATGCAGGGAACGTCAAGGAATACCAGCGACTGGCGCAAATGATGGTTGGCACCAAAACCACCGATGGCGCCCGGCGAAGCACTGATCACCGCGCCCGGCTTGCCACTCAGGCAACTCTGGCCGTAGGGACGCGAGCCAACGTCAATGGCGTTTTTCAGCGGCGCCGGTACCGAGCGGTTGTACTCAGGCGTGACGAACAACAAAGCGTCGGCCGCGCCCACCTGCTGACGGAAAGTGCTGTAGGCTGCCGGAGGGGAAACATCGATGTCTTCGTTGTAGAGCGGCAACTCGCCGATCTCGACGATGTTCAGTTTGAGGTTGGCTGGCGCCAGCTCAGCCAGCGCCAGCGCGACCTTGCGGTTGATCGATGCCTTGCGCAGGCTGCCCACTAAAACGGCCACTGTGTAGACATTACTCATGAGAGGCTTCTCGACTGTCGGCTCAAAGGAGCCTGTAGTTATAGATGATCGGGGTGACAATTGGACCAGTGGAGCGACAAAAACCGGCCGGTTGGACTATTTTTTTCATGTAGGAAAACTTACCGCGCTTGACCAGGGTCTACAGAACCGCAAATCGAGTGATTTATTTCCAGAGGTTCTAAGCAATGGCAGCAGTACTTGTCGGACAATT
Organism: Pseudomonas sp. Root401; assembly: GCF_001425105.1. Classification (NCBI taxonomy): domain Bacteria; kingdom Pseudomonadati; phylum Pseudomonadota; class Gammaproteobacteria; order Pseudomonadales; family Pseudomonadaceae; genus Pseudomonas; species Pseudomonas sp. Root401. The sequence goes on from NZ_LMDO01000064.1 coordinate 167,762, forward strand.
TCATGCGCGGGACGCCGAAGGTCGCGTCTATTCAGTGCATGAGTTTCAGGAATCGACCCCCTCGCTCGACGGAAACGGCAAGGAGCCTGTGACCACGTATAAGCTGGCCATCGGTGATCGAGTCAATAAACTCGAAGACGGCAAATTTATGCTGGTGCAATCTCAAATCGAATTGACGCGCGAACCGGAAGCGCCACTGCAGGTGCAAACCCCCACTGAAACGCAAATAGCTTCATAACTGACAGTTATGAGCAGAAGTCACGCCCGAACTTGGGTTAGGATTCGGCCACTCAATGACTCACCCGCCGAACACGGACTTCTTGCATGCGTTTACGCCACATCGAAGTGATCCAGGCGCTGCTGCAGACCGGCCACCTCGGCACGGCGGCCGAATGGCTGCAATTGCCAGTGGCAGAGGTCGAGGCGATCCTGCGCGATGCCGAGGCGCAGCTAGGCTTCATGCTGTTTGCCAGTGTGCGCGGGCGCTTGCAGGCGACTCGGGAAACCCTCGAACTGCGCGACGGCATCACGCGGGTATACGACACCCTCGAACCGGTGCAGCGCCTGGCCAGCAGCCTGAAACACTATCAGGCGCCACCCTTGCGCATTATCTGCACCCCGCCGCTGGCCCAGCAGTTGTTGCCCCAGAGCATCGCCGCCCTGCGTCGCCGCCATCCCGATGCGCCCTGCACCCTGCTCAGCCAACCGACCCGCGACATCGTCCACAGCCTGCTGTTGCGTGAAAGCGACCTGGGCCTGAGCTTGCACGACCCTGAACACCCCGACATCCATTGCCAGATGATCGCCCAGGGCAAACTGCAATTGCTGGCACCTCACGGCTGGCTGCAACCACGACAGAAATACATTTCGCTCCAGGACCTGGCGGGCCAGCCGTTGGTAGGCCTGGACGGCCATGACCCACTGAGCCCAGCGTTCGAGCATAAACTGGCGGCACTGCGTCCGGCGCCAATGATCCAGATCCGCGTCCAGACCCATCAGATGATGCGCGCCATGGTCGAGGCCGGCGAAGGCCTTGCCATCGTCGACCCGTTCACTGCCTCGGGCGCCAAGGGCAGTGGCCTGGACGTCTGCCCGGTATCGCCCGCCATTGCGATTGGCCTCTATGCCCTGAGCCTGAACGGCACACAGCCCTCACCCGCCGTCCAATCGCTGCTGGAACGGGTTACGGAACAAGCCGAGGCGTTGCTGAACCACTGATCGACATGCCCAGCGGATCGTCGAACAGCCGGTACCAGAACAACGCCACTTCGTCGGTATGCCGGTCAATGCCGCGATAGCGCAGGTGATCGATACCGCCAAGCACGTAGCCGCAACGCTCATAGAGCCGGCACGCACCCAGATTGTTGTTCTGGGTCTCGAGCATGATGCCCGGCAGTTTTTTCTTGCGACTCCAGAACTGGGCGACATCGAGCAACGCCTTGGCCACCCCATGGCGACGGGCCGGGGCGTGCACCGCCAACTCGTCGATGTGGGCATAGCCGTTCCAGTTGGTACTGACCACCAGATGCCCCACGGGCTGGTCATCGAGATAAGCCATGAAGATCTCGCTGTCCGGGGCATCGCGGAAGCTGCTGAACTCCTCGGGATCGATGCCATAGCACTTGCGATAGGGAACAATGGGCGTCACCGGCCACTGGTTGACGGGCCGGCCGATCTGCGCCGTCCCGTAGTCGCTGACTTCGAAGCTGAAGTCACTGCCCCAGATATAGGCGGCAAAGCCATCATCGACGATGCGCACCGACAACCCGGGGTGTTTGGGATTCATGACCGGTTGCATACTGGGGAAGGTCCTCATTCCTTGAGACAACCAACGGCGTGGTGCCATCCATTGCCCTTGTCTTTCAAATCTTCACACATCAAGCGGGATCCGTAGCCTGCCCGTTACCTCAGGGTAGAAGGTCGTGGCGATTGTGGCGAGAAATGAACGATGAATGATCCTGTGGGAGCGAGCTTGCTCGCGATGGGCCCTGTAGGAGCTGGCGAAGCCTGCGATCTTTTGATCTTTCACTTGAGACTCAACTGTCAGGGGAAAGATCGCAGCCTCGCTCCGCTCGGCAGCTCCTACGGAACGACATGGCCTAACAGGGTTTCATCAGTGCGTGACGGCCTGCGACTCGGCCAACTGCGTCCACAATGCAGGAGCACCCGCGGACTTGGCGATGGCTTCCAGACGCGCGGCATGTTCGGCCAGGTCGCTTTCGCTGGCGCGGATGATCCGCGAGGGTTGGCGGTCAGCGGGCAAACGGCGGATTTCCGAGGCCTGGTTGCCAGAGCCTTCACCGGTACCGTTGCCGTCCGAGGCGTTGCCGGCCAGGGACAGGCTGGTCTGGCCGCCGGTCATGGTCAGGTAGACGTCGGCCAGGATCTCGGAGTCGAGCAAGGCGCCGTGCAGCTCACGACCGGAGTTGTCGACGCCGTAGCGCTTGCACAAGGCGTCGAGGCTGTTGCGCTGCCCAGGGTGACGTTCCCGGGCCATCATCAGGGTATCGAGGATGGTGCAATGCTGGGTAATGTCAGCCCGATCGTGCTGGCCCATCAGGGCGAATTCGTTGTTGATGAACCCGACGTCGAACGCCGCGTTGTGGATGATCAACTGCGCGCCCTGGATGAATTCGAAGAACTCATCGGCCACTTCGGCGAAGCGCGGCTTGCCCACCAGGAATTCGTTGGTGATGCCGTGGACGCCGATGGCGCCCTCGTCGCTTTCGCGGTCCGGTTGCAGGTAAACGTGGAAATGGCGACCGGTCAGGCGCCGGCCGATCAGTTCGACACAACCGATTTCAATAATCCGGTGACCATCGGTCACCGGCATGCCGGTGGTTTCGGTATCCAGTACTACAGATCTGTTGGCCATCAGTGTTCAGCTCTCAGCGGGCAGTCTTGCAAAAGCGCGGATGTTAACACGCTCTTGTGGCAAGGGGATTTACCTGGGAGCCAGGCTGGTGGAAGCAAGTGATGAGCCAGAGCAAACACTGTGGGAGCAAAGCTTGCTCGCGATGAAGATCATGCGGTCTTTCAGGAAAACCGGGGCGCCTGCGTCGCGAGCAAGCTTTGCTCCCACACAAGCGCCTCGTCACAGGAGGGTACATCCGGCTGAATCAGGCCTGCTTGAAGCCCCGAACTTCATCGACCCCACGATTGGCCAACTGGTCGGCCCGCTCGTTGCCGTGGTGGCCGATGTGGCCGCGCACCCATTTCCAGGTGACGTTGTGGCGGTTGACCTGTTCATCCAGCAGTTTCCAGAGGTCGGCGTTTTTCACCGGCTCCTTCGCCGCCGTCTTCCAGCCACGTTTCTTCCAGTTGGCCATCCACTCGTTGATGCCCTTCATGACGTACTGCGAGTCGGTCACCAGCAACACATCGCAAGGCCGCTTGAGCTCTTCCAGGCCACGGATGGCGCCCATCAGCTCCATGCGATTGTTGGTGGTATTGGTTTCGCCGCCCCAGAGCTCCTTCTCCACGCCCTTGCACACCAGCAACGCGCCCCAGCCGCCCGGACCGGGGTTGCCCTTGCAGGCGCCATCAGTGAAGAGTTCTACGCTATCGCTCATGCCAATCTATCCAGAAAAAAATGCAAAGGCCCGCCGATCGGGCCCGACAACACCCGCAGCCCAATACGACAAGAACCATCAAAAAAGGTTACGGCTCGATGTGGCGACGATTGACCTTGGCCATTGGCAAGGGAATCAGCTTGCCCATCGGCTCGCGTCGCGCCTGGCGCACCGGGCGCAACCCGACCGCGATCTTGCGGGCCACCAGCAGGTAGAAACCGCCGCCGGACAGCTGCCAGTCACCGGCCTTGCGCTCCCAGCCGGCCAGGCGCGCCTGCCACTTGGGCGAGGCAAGCGGCGGACGATAGCACCCGAAGCGGCGTTTCTCCAGCGCAAAGCCCAGCAGGTTCAGCCAGTCGCCGACCCTCGACGCCGAGATGCAACGGGCCTGGCGCAAGGCGTCGTGGGCAAACACATGACGCAAGCCCCAAGCGCTCCAGGGGTTGATGCCGATGATCAACAGGTGCCCGCCGGGGCGTACGCTGCTGGCGGCTTCACGCAACAAGCCGTGGGGCGACAGGCAGAAATCCAGGCCGTGCTGCATGACCACCACGTCGGCGGCATGTTCGCTCAACGGCCAGGCCTGCTCTTCGCAGACGATTTCCACCCCGGGCAACGGCGCCCCCAGGCGCACGTTGCGCTGAACTTGCGGCGCCGACGGCGGGGTTTGCGCCGAGGGGCCGTAGTGCACCAGATAACCGCCGAAGAACCGGCCCAACTCGTCTTCGAGCATGCGCCGTTCTTCTTCCAGCAAAAACTGCCCGACAGGGCCGGACAGCCATTCACGAGCGGCGCTGATCAACGCCAGCCAGTCAGGATCAGCCTGAGCGAACGCTTCATCGGTCATTGCATTCTCCAACGCGTCAGGAAGTTCTAAGATGCGCCTTTGTTTTCCGCTTGGCGAATTCCACGATGATACAGATCAGTGCCCTGCCCGCATTCACCGATAACTACATCTGGTTGTTACAGGACCACGCCACCCGGCGCTGCGCCGTGGTCGACCCAGGTGACGCCGCGCCGGTGCAGGCCTGGCTCGAGGCCCATCCGGGCTGGGTCCTGAGCGACATCCTGATCACCCACCATCACCATGATCATGTCGGCGGCGTCCAGGCGCTGAAGAATGCGACGAACGCCACCGTTTACGGCCCGGCCAGCGAAAACATCCCGGCGCGGGACAAGGCCCTGCATGACAACGACAAGGTCAGCGTGCTCGGCTGGGACTTCGATGTCTACGCCGTGCCTGGCCATACCCTGGGGCACATCGCCTACTACCATCATGGCCTGCTGTTCTGTGGCGACACCCTGTTCGCCGCCGGTTGCGGCCGGCTCTTCGAAGGCACGCCTGCGCAAATGCACCATTCCCTCAGTCGCCTCGCCGCCCTGCCTGAAGATACGCTGGTCTATTGCACCCATGAATATACCCTCGGCAATCTGAAGTTCGCGGCCGCCGTGGAACCCGGCAACCCGGACATCGCCGCCCGCCTGGAAAAAGTCAGCCGCCAACGCAGCGAAGGCATCATGACGCTACCCTCGACCCTGGCCCTGGAAAAACTCACCAATCCGTTCCTGCGCACGACTGAAACATCCGTTAAACAAAAAGCAGACGAACGGAACGGCCAGCGAAACCAGACGCCGAGTGAGGTTTTTGCGGCCTTGAGGGCTTGGAAAGATACGTTCTAAGGCAGCTATCGATTGATACAAAAATTCTGAAAGGTTGACCTGTTGGGGTGCGCTTCCTAGAATCGGCCGACATTTTTGCCCGGAACTTACTTCCAGCCAATGTCGTCATCTATACGCAGGTCCGTTCAGTCAGACACATTGACCCGCTTGGCTCAAGCCATTGCGGTGGCTGTGTCCGCCACATTGGCGGGCTGCCAGAGCACGAGCCAGCTACCGCAGACCGACGCGGCGCACACGCCGAATATCGCCGCTCGCGCCAAACAGAAGCCGGTATGGCTCACTGAGAAACCCAGCCCTCAAGTACCCCAGGACGTCTGGGAGCGCATGCGCCAGGGCTTCCAGTTGCAGGAAACAGCCGGCGTCAACCCGCGTATCGAGCAACAGCGCCTGTGGTTCGCCAGCAACCCTTCCGTCATGGAAAACGCCGGTGAGCGCGGCAGCCTGTACATCCATTACATCGTCGAACGCCTCGAAGAGCGCAACATGCCGCTGGAGCTGGCGTTGCTGCCGGTGATCGAGAGTGCCTACAACCCCATGGCCTATTCCCGGGCCAACGCAGTGGGCCTGTGGCAGTTCATCCCGTCCACGGGGCGTTACTTCAACCTGCGCCAGACCCGCTTCTATGACGGGCGTCGCGACATCACTGCCTCCACCACGGCCGCCCTGGACTACCTGACGCGCCTGCACGACATGTTCAACGGCGACTGGTTGCTGGCGCTGGCGGCCTACAACGCCGGCGAGGGTACGGTCAGCCGCGCCATCGAGCGCAACGAGAAGCTTGGCCTGCCCACCGACTACTGGAACCTGCCGCTGCCCAGCGAGACCCAGGCCTATGTGCCGAAGTTGCTGGCGCTGTCCCAGGTGGTGCTCTCGCCCGATGCCTATGGCGTGAACCTCAACCCGATCGCCAACGAACCCTATTTCCAGGTTGTCGAGATCAACCAGCGCATGGACCTGTCCAAGGTGGCGGCGGTGGCCAACATCGACGAAGACGAGCTGTTCCAGCTCAACCCGGCCTTCAAGCAGCGCACCACCATCGACGGCCCCCAGCACCTGCTGGTGCCCACGTCCAAGGCCCAGTTGCTGACCGCCAGCCTGTCGACCATGCGTCCTGAAGAGTTGATCAGCCAGCGCTCGCTCAAGCCGGTGTTCGAAACAGCCGACGACAGCGACGTGGAAGGCGCCCGGCGCACCTACCGTGTCAAGCGCGGCGACAACCTCGCCCAGATCGCCAAGGCCAATAACGTCCAGACCAAGGACCTGCAACGCTGGAACAAACTCAGCGGCAACAAGCTCAAGGTCGGCCAGACCCTGGTGATGCAGGACACCAAGGCCAGCAAGGCCACTGGCAAGCGCATCAGCACCGTGGTGGCCGCCAATAGCAAGGACCAGAAGAAGCAGACCCAATACAAGGTCAAGCAAGGTGATTCGCTGTACGTCGTCGCCAAGCGCTTCAACGTGGAAATGCAGCACCTCAAGCGCTGGAACCCGCGGATGGGCAAGGCACTCAAGCCTGGACAGATGCTGACGGTCTACTCCCCGCATTGACCCCGGGGCTCCTGTAGCCAGGGGTTGGGTTGTTGTAGGAGCTGGCGAAGCCTGCGATCTTTTGATCTTTCGCTTGATATTTAAGTGTCTGGGGAAAGATCGCAGCCTCGCTGCGCTCGACAGCTCCTACAACCCCGCCTTTTTCCTGCCGATACAAGCTGTTACTGTACAGGCCATAAAGCCCAAGCCGCCTGGATCGGATCTCAGACTTGATACGTCCCCTCCTCTTGCTCCTGATCAGCCTGGCCTTGAGCTCTCCCGCCAGCGCAGCCATCAGCGAAAGCCATGGCTATGCGCAGTTCGGCACGCTCAAGTACCCGGCCAGATTCACCCACTTCGACTGGGTCAACCCGCAAGCGCCCAAGGGCGGTGTCTTGCGAGTCATGGCATTCGGCACCTTCGATACGCTCAATCCCTACACATTCAAGGGCAGCAGCCCGGTTTCCACGGCCAATTTCCTGCAATACGGCATCAATGAGCTGAACGAACCACTGATGGTCGGCACTGGCCAGTACGCACCGTCCGGTGATGAACCGACGTCGAGCTACGGCCTGATCGCCCAGTCGGTGGAGTACAGCGAAGACCGCAGTTGGGTGGTGTTCAACCTGCGCCCCGAAGCGCGGTTCCACGATGGCGTGCCCATCACCGCCTATGACGTGGCGTTCTCCTACAGGACACTGCTCAAGGAAGGCCACCCGCAGTACCGCACCAACCTGCAGGAAGTGCTGCGGGTCGACATTCTCAACCCGCTGAGAATCCGCTTTGTCTTCAAGCGCGCGGGTAATCCGCTGCTGATCCTGCGCCTGGGCGAACTGCCGGTGCTGCCCCAGCATTACTGGAAAGGCCGCGACTTCAAGGCAACGACCTTCGAGCCGCCCCTGGGCAGCGGGCCTTACCGCATCACCAAAGTGCAACCAGGCCGCCAACTGGTGTTCGAACGGGTCAAGGATTACTGGGGCAAGGACCTGCCGGTCAATCGTGGCAAGTACAACTATGACCGAATGGACGTGGAGTTCTATCGTGACAGCGAAGTCGCCTTCGAAGCCTTCAAGGCCGGTGAATTCGACATCTACATCGAACACCAGGCCAAGAACTGGGCCAACGGCTATGACTTCCCGGCGATCAAGCGCGGCGACGTGATCAAGGCGCAGATTGCCCACCAGATCCCGACCCAGACCCAAGGCCTGTTCATGAACACCCGGCGCGGCACGTTTGCCGAGGTCAAGGTGCGCGAAGCCCTGGGGTTGATGTTCGATTTCGAGTGGACCAACCGCACCCTGTTCAGTGGCGCCTACAAGCGCACCCTCAGTTATTACCCCAACAGCGAATTTTCCGCCACCGGCCTGCCGGTGGGCCATGAATGGCTGCTGCTCAAGCCATACCGGGAACAATTGCCGCCCAAACTGCTCACCGAACCCTTCAGCTTGCCCAAGACCGACGGTCGCGGCATTCCCCGGGAAACCCTGCGCAAAGCCCTGGGGTTATTGAAGGAAGCCGGTTGGAGCCTCAACGGCCAGCGCCTGCTGAACGCCGACAGCCAGCCCCTGAGCTTCGAAATCCTGCTGGTGAACCCGAATCTGGAGCGCATCCTGCAGCCCTACGTCGAGAACCTTGCCAGCATCGGCATCCAGGCCCGGCTGCGCACGGTGGACCGCGCCCAGTACAAGCAGCGCCTGGACCAGTTCGACTTCGACATGATCCTGCTGACCTTGAACCAGACCCTCAGCCCGGGCCTTGAGCAGTGGCAGTACTTCCACTCCAGCCAGGTCGGGGTCAAGGGCAGCAAGAACTACGCCGGGATCGCCAACCCAGTGGTTGACCATCTGCTGGAAAAGCTGCTCGCCGCCCAGACCCGCGACGAACAGGTCGCCGCCGGCAAGGCCCTGGATCGCGTGCTGCTGTGGCAGCATTACTGCATTCCCAACTGGTATCTCAATTATCATCGCCTGGCGTACCGCAACCGGTTCGCCTTCGTCACCACGCCGCCCTACACCCTGGGCCTGAGCGCATGGTGGCTGAAATCTTCGGAGAAAGATCAATGAAGCCTTTACGTGCCCTGCTCCTGCAGGCCAGCAGCCTGTTATTCGCCGGACTGGCCTGCGCCGCGCCGCAGCATGCCGTGACCTTGTACAACGAGCCGCCGAAGTACCCGGCGAACTTCAAGCATTTCGACTACGTCAACCCGGACGCCCCCAAAGGCGGGATCTTCCGCCAGGGCGGCTTCGGGGGCTTCGACAGCCTCAACCCGTTCATCAGCAAAGGCGTGCCGGCCGATGACATTGGCCTGATCTACGACACCCTGGCCAAGCAGGGCCTGGACGAACCGTTCACCGAATATGGCCTGATCGCCGAAAAAATCGAGAAAGCCCCGGACAATGGCTGGGTACGTTTCTACCTGCGCCCCGAAGCCCGTTTCAATGATGGACATCCGGTGCGCGCCGAAGACGTGGTCTTCAGCTTCCAGACCCTGACCAAGGACGGCGCGCCGATGTTTCGCGGCTATTACAACGACGTCGCCGAAGTCATCGCCGAAGACCCGCTCAAGGTTTTGTTCAAGTTCAAGCACACCAACAATCGCGAACTGCCGTTGATCCTCGGCCAACTGCCGGTATTGCCGAAACACTGGTGGGCCGAGCGCGACTTCAGCAAGGGCAACCTGGAAATCCCCCTGGGCAGCGGCCCCTACAAGGTCGCCGAAGTGAAGGCTGGACGCTCGATCCGCTATGAGCGGGTGAAGGATTACTGGGGCAAGGACCTGCCGGTCAATCGCGGCTTCTATAATTTCGACGTACTGACCACCGACTACTACCGCGACAACACCGTCGCGGTCGAGGCCTTGAAAGCCGGGCAGTTCGATTTCTGGCTGGAAATGACCGCCAAGAACTGGGCCAACGCCTACAACATCCCGGCCGTGACCGAAGGCCGGCTGATCAAGGAACAGATCCCCAACGGCAACCCAACCGGCATGCAGGGTTTTGTCTACAACCTGCGCCGGCCGATCTTCCAGGACGTACGGGTGCGCAAGGCCTTGAGCCTGCTGCTGGATTTCGAGTGGACCAACAAGCAGCTGTTCAACGGCGCCTACGCCCGCACCCGCAGCTATTTCGAGAATTCGGAAATGGCCGCCACCGGGTTGCCCGGCGAAGACGAGTTGAAGATCCTCGAGCCCCTGCGCGGCAAGATTCCCGAACAGGTCTTCACCGACGCGTTCCAGCCGTCGATGTGTGACGGCAGCGGCATGATCCGCGACCAGCAGCGCAAGGCCTACCAATTGCTGCAAGAGGCCGGCTGGCGCATCGTCGACGACAAGATGGTCGATGCCCAGGGCAAACCGGTGGTGCTGGAGTTCCTGCTGGCCCAGACCGAGTTCGAGCGGATACTGCTGCCGTTCAAGCGCAACCTGAGCGACCTGGGCATCGAACTGGTGATCCGCCGCGTGGACGTGTCCCAGTACATCAACCGCGTACGCTCCCGCGACTTCGACCTGGTGGTGGGCAGCTTCCCGCAATCCAGCTCACCGGGTAACGAACAGCGCGAGTTCTGGATGTCGGCCGCCGCCGACAAGCCCGGCAGCCGCAACACCATGGGCCTGAAGGATCCAGCGGTGGACCAGTTGGTGGAACAACTGATCAACGCCGATTCGCGCAAGAGCCTGGTGGCCCACGCCCGTGCGCTGGATCGGGTTTTGCAATGGGGCTACTACGTGATCCCGAACTGGCACATCAAGACCTGGCGCGTGGCCTACTGGAACCACATCGGCCATCCGAAAATCACGCCGACCTATGACATCGGCACCACCACCTGGTGGGTCAAGCCGGAGGTCAAGCCGGCCGATGAAGTAGAGAAGCAGGTCACCGAGCAGCAAATCGCCGCCCCTGCGAGCGTGGAGTAACGAAATGCTGGCTTATATTTTTCGGCGACTGCTGCTGATCATCCCGACCCTGTTCGGTATTCTGCTGATCAACTTCGTCATCATCCAAGCCGCGCCCGGCGGGCCGGTGGAACAGATGATCGCCAAGCTCGAGGGCTTCGAGGGCGCCACCAGCCGCATTGCCGGCGGCGGTGCCGAAGTGTCGGTGGCCGGCTCCTCGTACCGCGGTGCCCAGGGCCTGGACCCGGCGCTGGTCAAGGAAATCGAGCGCATGTACGGCTTTGACAAGTCGGCACCCGAACGCCTGTGGATCATGATCAAGAACTACGCCCACCTGGACTTCGGCGACAGTTTCTTCCGCGACGCCAAGGTCATCGACCTGATCAAGGAAAAGATGCCGGTGTCCATCTCCCTCGGGTTGTGGAGCACGCTGATCATGTACCTGGTGTCGATCCCGCTGGGGATCGCCAAGGCCACGCGCCACGGTAGCCATTTCGATGTCTGGACCAGCTCGGCCATCATCATCGGCTACGCGATCCCGTCATTCCTGTTCGCCATCCTGCTGATCGTGCTGTTTGCGGGCGGCAGTTATTTCGACTGGTTCCCCTTGCGCGGGCTGACCTCCAACAACTTCGACGAATTGAGCATGGGCGGCAAGATCCTCGATTACTTCTGGCACCTGGCCTTGCCCGTCACCGCTCTGGTGATCGGCAACTTCGCCACCATGACCCTGCTGACCAAGAACAGCTTCCTCGACGAAATCAACAAGCAATACGTGGTCACCGCCAAGGCCAAGGGCCTGACTCGCCATCGGGTGCTCTACGGCCACGTGTTCCGCAACGCCATGCTGCTGGTGATCGCCGGTTTCCCTTCGGCCTTCATCGGGATCTTCTTTACCGGCTCCCTGCTGGTGGAAGTGATTTTCTCCCTCGACGGCCTGGGCCTGATGAGTTTCGAAGCGGCCATCAACCGCGACTACCCGGTGGTGTTCGGCACCCTGTTCATCTTCACCTTGCTGGGGCTGGTGGTGAAACTGATCGGCGATCTGACCTACACCTTTGTCGATCCGCGCATCGACTTCGAAAGCCGGGAGCATTGAGATGAACCTGTCCCCTCTCAATCGCCGCCGCTTCGAACTGTTCAAGGCCAACAAGCGTGGCTGGTGGTCGCTGTGGCTGTTCCTGATCCTGTTCGGGCTGAGCCTGGGCGCCGAGTTGATCGCCAACGACAAGCCGCTGGTGGTGCATTACGACGATGGCTGGTACTTCCCGGCCCTCAAGCGCTACCCGGAAACCACGTTCGGCGGCGAGTTCCCCCTGGAAGCCAACTACAAGAGCCCCTATATCCGCGAACTGCTGGCGGCCAAGGACGCCTGGGTGCTGTGGGCACCGATTCCGTTCAGCTACCAGAGCATCAACTACGACCTGAAGGTCCCGGCCCCGGCGCCGCCCTCTTCCGTGAACTGGCTGGGCACTGACGACCAGGGTCGCGATGTCCTGGCCCGAGTCATCTATGGCTTCCGCATCTCGGTCCTGTTTGCCCTGACGCTGACCGTGCTCAGCTCGATCATCGGCGTGATCGCCGGCGCCCTGCAGGGCTTCTATGGCGGCTGGGTGGACTTGGCCGGCCAACGCTTCCTGGAAATCTGGTCCGGGTTGCCGGTGCTGTACCTGCTGATCATCCTGGCCAGTTTCGTGCAGCCCAACTTCTGGTGGCTGCTGGGCATCATGCTGCTGTTTTCCTGGATGAGCCTGGTGGATGTGGTCCGCGCCGAGTTCCTGCGCGGGCGCAACCTGGAATACGTACGCGCCGCCCGGGCGCTGGGCATGCAGAACGGCGCGATCATGTTTCGCCACATCCTGCCCAACGCCATGGTCTCGACCATGACGTTCATGCCGTTCATCCTCACTGGCGCCATCGGCACCCTCACCGCCCTGGACTTCCTCGGCTTTGGCCTGCCGCCCGGCGCGCCGTCCCTCGGCGAGCTGGTGGCCCAGGGTAAATCCAACCTCCAGGCGCCGTGGTTGGGCATCAGCGCGTTCGCCGTGCTGGCCCTGATGTTGAGCCTGTTGGTGTTCATCGGCGAGTCCGCTCGCGATGCCTTCGATCCGAGGAAGTGAAATGAACCAGGATAATCTGATCGAAGTGCGCGACCTGGCAGTGGAGTTCATTGTCGGCGAACGCCGCCAGCGCGTCGTCGAGGGGGTCAGCTTCGATATCAAGCGCGGCGAAACCCTGGCCCTGGTGGGCGAAAGCGGCTCGGGCAAATCGGTTACCGCCCACTCGATCCTGCGGTTGCTGCCCTACCCGCTGGCCCATCACCCCACCGGCACTATCCAGTATGCCGGCCAGAATTTGCTGGGTTTGAAGGAAAAAACCATCCGCCATATCCGCGGCAACCGGATCGCGATGATCTTCCAGGAGCCGATGACGTCCCTCAACCCGCTGCACTCCATTGAAAAACAGATCAATGAAGTGCTCGGCATCCACAAGGGCCTGAGCGGTAAAGTCGCGACCCGCCGGACCCTTGAGTTGCTGGAGCTGGTTGGCATTCCCGAGCCCCACAAGCGCCTCAAGGCCCTGCCCCACGAGCTGTCCGGCGGCCAGCGCCAGCGGGTGATGATCGCCATGGCCCTGGCCAACGAGCCCGAACTGCTGATTGCCGACGAGCCGACCACCGCGCTGGACGTCACCGTCCAGCTGAAAATCCTCCAATTGCTCAAGCAATTGCAGGCGCGATTGGGCATGTCGCTGCTGCTGATCAGCCACGATTTGAACCTGGTGCGAAGAATTGCGCATCGCGTATGTGTCATGCAGCGCGGTTGCATCGTCGAACAGGCATCGTGCGAAGAGTTGTTCCGCGCACCGCAGCATCCGTACACTCGGGAACTGCTGGGCGCTGAACCCAGCGGCACCCCGGCGAGCAACGTCGTCGGCCCGCCGCTGTTGCAGGTCGAGGACCTGAAAGTCTGGTTCCCGATCAAGAAAGGCCTGTTCAAGCGCACGGTAGACTACATCAAGGCCGTGGACGGTATCCGCTTCAGCCTGCCCCAGGGCCAGACCCTGGGCATCGTCGGCGAAAGCGGTTCCGGCAAATCCACCCTGGGGCTGGCAATCCTGCGGTTGATCGGCAGCCAGGGCGGGATCCGCTTCGAAGGCAAGCAGCTGGACAGCCTGACGCAGCAGCAGGTCCGGCCGCTACGCCGGGAGATGCAAGTGGTGTTTCAGGACCCCTTCGGTAGCCTGAGCCCACGGATGTGTGTGAGCCAGATCGTCGGCGAAGGCCTGCGGATCCACAAGATCGGCACCGAAGCCGAACAGGAACAAGCGATAATCGCGGCATTGAAGGAGGTAGGCCTGGACCCGGAAACCCGGAACCGCTACCCCCATGAATTTTCCGGAGGGCAACGGCAGCGTATCGCCATTGCCCGGGCCCTGGTGCTCAAGCCGGCGTTGATTCTGCTGGATGAACCGACGTCGGCCCTGGACCGTACCGTGCAACGCCAAGTGGTGGAGCTGTTGCGGTCGTTGCAAACCAAGTACAACCTGACGTACCTGTTTATCAGCCATGACCTGGCTGTCGTCAAAGCGCTGAGCCACCAGTTGATGGTGGTCAAGCATGGCCAAGTGGTCGAACAAGGTGATGCCCGCAGCATATTCGCCGCGCCGCAGCACCCCTATACACAGCAGTTGCTGGAGGCCGCCTTCCTGGCCCCAACAACTGCCGAATAACCTGAAAGAGGAGCAACACATGGGTTTTCTCGCCGGTAAGCGCGTACTGATCGTCGGTGTCGCCAGCAAGCTGTCCATCGCATCCGGCATCGCCGCCGCCATGCATCGCGAGGGCGCTGAGCTTGCCTTCACTTATCAGAACGACAAACTCAAGGGTCGCGTCGAAGAGTTCGCACAGGGCTGGGGTTCGAGCCCTGAGCTGTGCTTCCCGTGCGACGTGGCCAGCGATGAAGAAATCGCCAAGGTCTTCGAAGAACTGAGCAAGAAGTGGGATGGCCTGGACTGCATCGTGCACTCCGTGGGCTTCGCCCCGGGCGACCAACTGGACGGCGACTTCACCGAAGCCACCACCCGTGAAGGTTTCCGCATTGCCCACGACATCAGCGCCTACAGCTTCGTGGCCCTGGCCAAGGCCGGTCGCGAAATGATGAAAGGCCGCAACGGCAGCCTGCTGACCCTGTCGTACCTGGGCGCCGAGCGCACCATGCCGAACTACAACGTCATGGGCATGGCCAAGGCTTCCCTGGAAGCCGGCGTCCGCTACCTGGCTGGCTCCCTGGGCCCGGACGGCACCCGCGTCAACTGCGTATCGGCCGGTCCCATCCGCACCCTCGCCGCTTCCGGCATCAAGAACTTCCGCAAGATGCTGGCCGCCAACGAAGCGCAAACCCCGCTGCGTCGCAACGTCACCATCGAAGAAGTCGGCAACGCCGGCGCCTTCCTGTGCTCGGACCTGGCATCGGGCATCAGCGGTGAAATCATGTACGTGGACGGCGGCTTCAACACCACCGCCATGGGCAACATCGAAGAGTAATCTTCACCCGCGCCACGCATAAAAAACGCCGCTTGCCCTGGAAAGGCCAAGCGGCTTTTTTTTATGCTCTCACTACAAATCCCCTTGTGGGAGCGAGCCTGCTCGCGATTGCGGTGGGTCAGTTGACATAAATGTTGAGTGTGACTCAGTCATCGCGAGCAGGCTCGCTCCCACAGGGATAGGCGGTGGCCTGATCAGCCTGTGCTAGCTGCGTAGCGCCTGTTTCTGTGTGTACATCGCCGCATCCGCGTCCGCCAGTAGCGTGTCGATCGACTGATGACGCTGGGAGTCGTACTCGATCTGACCGACACTGAAACGAATGTCATAGCCACGCTGCAACATCGCATTGCGCTCATCGAGGATTTCCTTGAGCCGCGCCATGATTGCCGCTATCTCGACATGGGAAGAACCGGTGAGCAACGCCACGAATTCGTCGCCGCCGAGGCGGCCGATCACATCACTTTCGCGAAAAGCGATACGCAGCACATCGGCGAAGGTTTTCAGCGCGTTGTCGCCCTCGGCGTGCCCATAACGGTCGTTGATCGGTTTGAAGTCGTTGAGATCAAAGAACAGCAGCGTCGCCGGTCGCGACAAGCGATCACACACATTCAACGCATGCTGGGCCAACGTCCTGAAGCCACGCCGATTGGACAACAGCGTCAGCTCGTCCATGCTCGCCATCTGCACCGCGACCATTTCCTGCTCGGCCATGCGGGCCAAGTCGCGCAGCAGTTCGCGCTCTTCGTCATTGAGCTTGCGCGGCTTGGTGTCGAGCAGGCACAACGTGCCGAGCTTGCTGCCGTCCTCCATTCCCAGCGGATGCCCCGCATAGAAGCGAATGCCAGGCTTGTCCGTGACCAGTGGGTTGTCGTGGAAGCGTTCGTCCTGTTCCGCATCGCAGATCTCCAGGATCTGATCCTGCAAAATCGCATGCCCACAGAAGGAAATCTCCCGCGAGGTTTCGCTGGCGTCCAGGCCGGCGCTGGACTTGAACCACTGCCGGTTGGCGTCCACCAGCGACACCAGCGCGATGGGCACGTCAAACAGGCGTCGGGCAAGGCGGGTCAGGCGGTCAAACCGCTCTTCGGGTGCGGTATCAAGCAGCTTGAGCGAGTGCAGATTCTTGAGGCGAGCGGCTTCGTCGTCCGGTTTGCGTGGCGCAAGCATCGGAAACTCCATTGGCAGGACTTCATGAAGTCTAGTCCAGGACCCCAACCCTTCAAACCGAGCGGGCTAAATCCGACGGGCATTTACCGGTCAGGACTAATACACTGCCACTCAGGTTCAAGACGAGGACGCTGACCGATGAAGCACGCCCCCCATGACGACGCCCCACGCTTCTGGCGCGACGCGGCCCTGCCCTTCATCGAAGCCCGGGCCATCGGCGATGGGCGCAAGGTCTGCTATTCGCGCCATTCCCATGACCACTTTTCCATCGGTGCGATCACCGCCGGGCGCAGCACCTACATTCACGAACGCTCGAATTTCCAAGTGGAAAGCGGCACGGTGGTGCTGATGAACCCAGGCGACGTCCACGCGTGCAACCCGATCGACGATCAGCCGTGGTCCTATGTGATGTTGTACGTCGACACCCAGTGGCTCAGAGACTTGCAGCGCCGTATCGGCTTTGACGAAAGCCTGGATTTCCAGGGCTTCGCCACCACGCACAGCCGCGACGTGGAGCTGTTTGCCGCATTGGGAAGGTTGTATGAGCAATTGGTGGATGAGCAGCTCGACACGGACCGCAAGCACGCCGCCACCGAGGCATTTTTCATCGACCTGCAACAACGGCTCAACCCTGCCGGTCGCCCGGACCGGGGCAGCCATCCAGGCCTGATGCGTGCGGCACAGTTTATCCACGACCATTGCTGCGAAGCCTTGAAGCTGGAAGACATCTGCACCGCCGCGCAACTGTCGCCGTCCTACCTGAGCCGAGCCTTCAAGCGCCATTACGGGATGACGCCCCACGCCTTCCTGGTCAACCGCCGAATCCAGTTTGCCCGGCGCCAATTGCGCGAAGGCAAGCTGATCGCCGACGTGGCACTGGACAGCGGGTTTGCCGACCAGGCGCATTTCCAGCGTGCCTTCAAGCAACACCTGGCGGCTACGCCCGGGCAATATCGCGGCTGACTCCGTAGGGAAGAAGCTTGCTCCCGCCGGGTTCTGTAGGAGCTGGCGAAGCCTGCGATCTTTTGATCTTTTGATCTTTCGCTTGAGATTCAATTGTTTGGGGGAAGATCGCAGCCTCGTTGCACTCGACAGCTCCTACACAGTTCCTACACAGCTCCTACACCCATAAGCTAAACGGGTTGGCTCAAGGCAACAGCAGATACACCGCACTGGCCACCAACAACACCGCCATCGTCCGATTGAACAGGCGCATGGTCGCCGGATTGCCCAGCCAGGTGCGCAGGAAACTCCCGGCGTAGGCCCAGCAACCCACCGAGACATAGCAGATCACCAGATAGATCGCCGCAAACTGCCACACCAGCCGCGCCTCGCCATCGGCCACGAATGCCCCCATTCCCGCCACGCAGGCCAGCCACGCCTTGGGGTTGAGCCATTGCATCAGCGCGCCATAGAACATCGAAGGTGCCCGCCCCTCGTCTTCGCCGCCCAGGTGCCCGTTATCCATCGCCAGTTTCCAGGCCATGAACAACAGAAACGCCACGCCGCCCAGTTGCACCCCCCGTGTGAGGCCAGGCCAGCGTTGCAACACTTCATGCAACCCCAGCCCCATCAGCACCAGCAGCAAGACAAAACCCAGGGTTGCACCGGCCACATGGCGCAACGTCGCACGAAACCCGTACCGCGCCCCGGAGCTGAGGGCGACGATATTGACCGGACCGGGTGTAATGGAGGCGACCAGGGCAAACGCCGCCATGGAAAGAATCAAACTCATCGCATACCTTCTTCATATCTGTGAGGTGGCGATCAAGGTAAATTGCCAATCGCGGGCGGTATTGAACAAAACTGCCCAAGGGGCTACCCATGGCCCACCACAAAAACAATACTGTGCGGCTCATTCATTCAGGCGTGTTCTATGTCCATTGCGGTAGTGCGGTTTATTGGTTTCATCCTCGGTATTTTCCTGATCACCCTGGCTGCCAGCATGGCAATCCCGCTTTTGACACTGGTGATGTACGATCGCAACGATGACCTCTCGGCGTTTTTGTGGTCGAGCCTGATCACCTTCGTCTGCGGCGTCGCGCTGGTGGCGCGCGGTCGGCCAGCACACACCCAGATGCGCCCGCGGGACATGTACCTGCTGACCACCGCCAGTTGGGTCATCGTCTGCAGCTTCGCCGCCCTGCCCATGGTGTTCATCCAGCACATCAGCTACACCGATGCCTTTTTCGAGACCATGTCGGGCATCACCACCACCGGCTCGACCATCCTCACCGGCCTGGACACTGCCTCCCCCGGCCTGTTGATCTGGCGCTCGATGCTGCACTGGCTCGGTGGGATCGGCTTTATCGGCATGGCCGTGGCGATCCTGCCACTGCTGCGGGTCGGCGGCATGCGGCTGTTCCAGACCGAGTCGTCGGACTGGTCGGAGAAAGTCACACCACGCTCCCATGTCGCGGCGAACTACATCCTGTGGATCTACGTCGGCTTGACCGCCCTCGCCACCCTGGCCTTGTGGCTGGCCGGCATGACGCCCTTCGAAGCGATCAACCACGCGATGTCGTTGATTTCCACGGGAGGCTTCTCCACATCGGACGCTTCCCTGGGGCATTGGCCCCAACCGGCCATTCACTGGGTATCGGTGGTCGTCATGATGGCCGGTGCACTGCCGTTCACCTTGTACGTCGCCACCTTGCGCGGCCACAAACGCGCGTTGCTCAAGGACCAGCAAGTCAGGGGATTCGTCGGATTCCTGGTCATCACCTGGCTCATCGTGGGGACCTGGCTGAGCCTGAACAGCGACTACAGCTGGTGGGACGCAGTCCGTATCGTGGCCGTCAACGTGACGTCGGTGGTGACCACCACGGGCGTGGCGCTGGGCGACTACACCCTATGGGGCAGCTTTGCCTTGCTGCTGTTCTTCTATTTGACGTTCGTTGGCGGTTGCTCGGGATCAACGGCTGGCGGACTGAAGATCTTCCGCTTCCAGGTGGCCGGCGAGTTACTGATGGGCAGCCTGAAACAACTGATCCATCCCCGGGCGGTGATCCAGAAAAAATACAACAATCACCCCATCGACGAAGAGATCGTCCGTTCGCTGCTGACCTTTTCGTTTTTCTTCACCATCACCATTGGCGCTATCGCCCTGGGGCTGGCGCTGATCGGCCTGGACTGGACCACCGCCCTGACCGGCGCGGCCACCGCCGTGTGCAACGTGGGCCCCGGGCTGGGCACGATCATCGGGCCAGCCGGAAACTTCTCGACCTTGCCGGATGCAGCGAAATGGCTGCTGACCATTGGCATGCTGCTGGGTCGGCTGGAAATCCTGACGGTGCTGGTGTTGTTCACGCCGGTGTTCTGGAAGTATTGAACACGTCGGGTCAGGCAAAACAGACAAACAAAAAAGCCGCGAAGCCCTGCACAGGCGTCGCGGCTTTTTTTCAAGCGATCAGCGGTCGTTCTTGATCGAAGAGCTGGTGGCGTTGGTCAGGCCCTTGGTGTTGTGGGTACCTGGTGTAGCGGTGGAAATCGCCGATGCCTTGGTCAGGCCACGGGTATCACGGTCGTTGGCGATGCTCGAGGTCAGCGAAGCCTTGCTGGTGCGGTCGGTGCGAGTGGTGCCGGTGTGCTTGCCGCTCAGGCCATGATCGCGGGTGCGGGTACCGGCATGGTCGCTGGCCAGTCCTTTGCCAAGGCCGCTGGAGTCACTGGACTTGCCATTGCCCTGGCCGCCGCCGATGCCACCACCGTGGCCGCCGCCGTTTCCTCCACCGTGACCGCCACCCCCACCATTGCCACCACCACCGCCGCCACCACCGCCATTGCCTGCGGCATAGCTCGAACCGATAGGCGACAACTCAGCAGGCAGCAAGGCCGAGGCACCGAACGCCAAGGCACAGACAGCAACGGCGATGAGGGATTTCTTATGTTTGGACATGATGTCTCCGAAAGACAAAAACAACGGTTGAACCTTTAAGACTCAAAGGTTCAACTTTTGTTCGTGACCGTCCGACCAAGTGAACAGAAAATTCACTGTCGATTTTTCGGTGGAGTCGTCCCGGACACGGTTCTATGCTCAGGCCCATGAACCTACACGACTCGCTGCTCCCGCCCCATGCCGAGATGGTCCGCGCCATGCTCGAACGAGACACCGCCTACGAGGGGGTGTTTTTCACTGCGGTCAAGACCACCGGTATTTTCTGTCGCCCCAGCTGCACCGCGCGCAAACCGAAACCGGAGAACGTGGAGTTCTTCGCCCATGCCGACGAAGCCATGTCGGCCGGCTACCGGGCCTGCCTGCGCTGCAAGCCGCTGGACGCCGCGGCCATCGCGCCGGACTGGATCCAGGCCCTGCTCAAGGCCGTGGACGCCGAACCCGACCTGCGCTGGACCGACGCCCTGCTATTGGAGCAGGGCATTGAACCGCTGAAATTGCGCCGCTGGTTCAAGCAACATTTCGGCATGACCTTTCACGCCTATCTGCGCACCCGTCGCCTGGGTATCGCCCTGGGCGGCATCAAGGACGGCAGCTCCATCGACAATGCCGCGTTCGACTCCGGCTATGAGTCATTGAGCGGTTTTCGTGATGCCTTCGTGAAATCCTTCCACATCACACCGGGTCGCGCGGCCCTCAGCGAACCGTTGTTATTCACCCGCCTGACCACACCGTTGGGCCCCATGCTGGCCATGGCCGAACGACGAGGCCTGGTGCTGCTGGAGTTCCTCGACCGCCCGGCCCTGACCAAGGAGCTGGAAGAGCTGCAGCAACGCTACGGCTACACGGTTGCGCCGGGGCACAACGCTCATTTGCAACAGATCGAAACCGAACTGGCCGACTATTTCGCCGGCAAGCTCACGGCATTCAATGTCCCGCTGCACATGCCCGGCAGCGCCTTCGCCGTGCGAGTCTGGGCTGAACTGCAGAAGATCCCCTACGGCGAAACCCGCAGCTATGGCGGCATCGCCGCGGCCCTGGGCAGCCCTGACGCCAGCCGCGCGGTGGGCCTGGCCAACGGGCAGAATCGCTTGGCCATCGTCATTCCCTGCCACCGGGTTATCGGTGCGGATGGCTCGTTGACCGGCTATGGTGGCGGACAGCCGCGCAAGGCGTTTCTGCTGCGGCTGGAAAAAGCCGCCGTGCAGGTTTCGCTACCTCTGGCGTTTTGAACGCCCCGGAGAACAAATACCCGATGCCTGTGCCCTACCACGACGCCAGCGCCTGGCTGGCAAGTCTCGACGAAGACTGGCGACGTCACGTCGAGGCGATCGGCCCTTGCCTGCTGCAACCCAAGCCGGCCCGCGATCCCTATGAAGCCCTGGTGCGAGCGATTGCCTACCAGCAACTGCACGCCAAGGCGGGCGATGCGATTCTGGGTCGGCTGCTGGCGTTGTTCACCCCGGGCTCGTTTCCCAGGCCTGAGCAGATACTGGCAACGGACTTTGCACAACTGCGCAGCTGCGGATTTTCCGCCAGCAAGATCGCGACGATCCAGGGCATCGCCCAGGCGACGCTGGACGCCATCGTGCCGGATTACGCCACAGCGCGGGCAATGGCGGATGAAGCGTTGATCGAGCGCCTGGTCAGCTTGCGTGGTGTCGGACGCTGGACCGTGGAGATGCTGCTGATCTACAGCCTGGAGCGACCAGACATCCTGCCGGCCGATGACTTTGGCGTACGCGAAGGCTATCGACGGCTCAAGGGGTTGGCGCAACAGCCCAGCCGCAAGCAGATGGTGGAGATCGGGCTGGCCTGGAGCCCTTATCGGACGGTGGCGGCGTGGTATTTGTGGCGGGTGCCCGGCCGCTAGACCCTGTCATCGTTCATCGCGAGCAAGCTCGCTCCCACAGTTGATCTTCAGTGTCCACAAATTGTATCTACACAGACCCCCCCCTGTGGGAGCTTGCTCGCGAAGGCGGTCGCATGGTCACCTTCAATTCAACTGTCAAGACACAAACTGTCTAGGCTGTACTGAGTCATTTCCAATCCCACTGGAGGTTCCCCATGCAACTAGAAGGATCCTGCCACTGCGGCGCGGTGTCGTTCACCCTCGACAGTGCTCACCCCTACCCCTATCAGCGCTGCTACTGCTCGATCTGCCGCAAGACCCAGGGCGGCGGCGGTTTTGCGATCAACCTGGGGGGTGATGCCCAGAGCATGAAGGTGCGCGGTCGCAAGCACATCTCGATCTACCACGCACGACTCAAGGATGAAGGCGATCAACGCGCCCATCGCAGCAGTGCCGAACGGCATTTCTGTTCCTTGTGCGGTTCGGGGTTATGGCTGTTCAGTCCTGAATGGCCGGAGCTGATTCACCCGTTTGCCTCGGCCATCGACACACCGCTATCGGTGCCGCCGGAGCACACCCACCTGATGCTGGGTTCCAAGGCGCCGTGGGTGGAAGTCGAGGCGCATCCGGGCGACCTGCAGTTCGAGGTCTACCCCCAAGAGTCGATTGCCCAGTGGCATGAACGCCTGGATTTGAGTCGTTAGGTTGCTTCACACTCTTTGACAATTTCCCGACAAAACTGTCAAAGATTGCCCTCCGGCAACTGCCTAGCATGGGCGCATCCAACTTCCATCCGGGTGCTCCCATGTTCCGTTCGCTGTATCTGTCGTTGACTTCATGCGGCCTGCTTCTGCTCTGCGACTCATCGCAGGCCGACGACTGGCGTTACAGCTTGCGGGCCGGTGCCGCCAGCGTGCCACGTTACAGCGGCAGTGACGAAAGGACCGTAGCACCCGCGTTGGGTGCGGAGATCGTCAGCCCCTATGGCGTTTTTCTCGATACCGACAAGGGCGTGGGCTGGGCGTTTGACGAAGAGGACTTCGGTTTGCGCGTGTACATCGGTGCCAGCGATGTGCGCAAGGATCGCAAGCACGGGTTCAAAGGCTCGGATGAACTCAACGGCATGGGCTCGATCAAGTCCCGGCCGGTGCTGGGGTTGGATGGGACCTATCAAATGGGGCCGATCGTCCTTGAGGCCAGCTTCGAACATGCGCTGGAAGAAGATGACGACAACCGTGATACCGGCTCCGCCTGGAACCGGCTGAAACTGAGCCTCAGCATGCCGTTTTACGAGGGTCGCCATGGCAAGCTCATGGGCAGCCTCAACAGTCAATTCGGCGACGGCGACTATGTCCGTACCTGGTATGGCGTCAGCGCCGCCCAGGCTTCGCGCAGTCAGTTCCGGGCCCACGACACCCATGGCGGGCTGGTGAGTCGCGGGGCGGATTTGACCTGGTCATTACCGCTCGACGAACAATGGAGCGTCTCGACGGTGCTGGCCGTGCAGTACCTGGCCGGCGACGCAGCCCGCAGTCCGATTGTGGAGCGGCGGATGCAAGCGTCGTTGGTTGGCCAGGTGGTTTATGCCTTCTGAAGAGAAGGCTCCCTCGCGAATGCGCCCGATCTAATCAAGGTGCGCCCAAGTC
This sequence comes from Pseudomonas sp. Root401, assembly GCF_001425105.1. Taxonomy (NCBI): domain Bacteria; kingdom Pseudomonadati; phylum Pseudomonadota; class Gammaproteobacteria; order Pseudomonadales; family Pseudomonadaceae; genus Pseudomonas; species Pseudomonas sp. Root401. The sequence continues at coordinate 191,539 of NZ_LMDO01000064.1, forward strand.
ATGCGGAACGATGCCCCGCCCCAGGGCGAGTCCGTTACTTCCACGTGCCCGCGATGAGATTGCGATACCCGTCGCACCAGCGCCAGACCCAGGCCAAAACCTCCGGTGCGACGGTCGCGGCTGGCGTCCAGGCGCGAGAACGGCTCAAAAATTTTCTCCCGCCCGTCCAGTGGCACGCCCGGCCCATCGTCATTGACTCGCACCTCATAATGATCACCCACGCGCGTCAATGACACCTGCACCCGCTCATCGGCGTAGCGAATGGCATTGCGCAGCAAATTGATCACCGCACGGGCCATGAAGCGTGGCTCGATACGGACCACCTCGACCGGACATTCGGCAATCAACAGCTGCACCCCGGCGGCCTCCGCCTCCAGCGCCACACTGCCCACCACACTGTCGAGCCAATCGCGCGCCTGGATGTCCTCCCGGACAATCACCGTGGCGCCCTGCTCCAGGCTGGCATATGTCAGCAACTCGGAAACCATTTCTTCCAGTTCGCCGAGATCGGCGTACATGTCGTCAATCAACTCGCGGTTCTGGCTCGGATCGGGCTGCTGCTTGAGTTGATCCAGTTCAAACGACAAGCGTGCGATGGGCGTTCGCAGCTCGTGGGAAACCGCGTTGGTGAGCTCGCGCTGATTGGCGATCAGGCCCTCGATGCGCGCCGCCATCAAATTGAAATGCTCGGCCAGGTCGCGAATGTTCGAACGCTTGGACAACTGAATACGCACCGACAGATCGTTGCCGCCAAAGCGCTCGGCCGCCAGGCGCAGTTTCTCAAGGTCGCGCCAGTGAGGTCGCACCCAGAAAAACAGCACGAAACCGATCATGATCGCGACCATCATGTAGGCCACGGTGATATAGAACGGCATCAGGCTCGGCTCTGCCGGCAGCTTGATGCTCAGTAGCTGCGAACCGTCGTCAATGCGCGAGATGAACTGTGTGTACTGCTCACGCATCACCACACGCCCCTGGGCCAACTCGGCTTGCTCCTGAGGGGCCAGGGCCAGCTGATCGCGCTCGACCAAGGCCAGGCCCAAGCCATAGTGAGGCCGCACGGTTTCCAAGTATCGCTCCCGGGCCGAACCGTCCAGGCCACGCAGTTGCTCGACCAACGACCAGGCCTGGCCACGCACCGCCTCTTGGTTGTAATGCTGCATCTCACCGTCAAGAAGCGCATCGAAGGTGCGCTCAACCGTTTGCAACGCCAGCACCAAGCCAATCGTCATGACCAGAAAGAGTCCCAGGAATAACCGCAGCATCTACAGCTCCCACCCAAACGGATTGAACAGGTAACCCTTGCCCCAGACGGTTTTGATCCGCATCGGCTCCCGGGGATTGTCGTTGAGCTTGGCCCGCAGCTTGCTGACATAGACATCGACGCCACGATTGAGACCGTCGAAGGCAATGCCACGCATGCGGTTGAGAATGTCATCGCGCGACAGGATCTTGCCTGCAGCGCTTGCCAGCAGCCACAACAGCTCGAACTCCATGGTGGTCAGCTCGACCAGGTCACCGGCCAGTCGCACCTCCCGACTGCTGCGGTCGATGGACAATCGTCCGAACTCAAGAGCACCGCGCACGTTGATGTCTGGCACTTGCCGACGTTGCAGCGCCCGCAGGCGGGCCAGGAGTACCGCAGGCTTGATGGGTTTGATCACGTAGTCGTCGGCACCGGATTCCAGGCCGAGGATATGGTCCACGTCATCTTCCTTGGCCGTCAGGATCACGATCGGGGTATCAGCGACGTTGCGGATCCCGCGGCACACCTGCAACCCACTCTGCCCCGGCAGCATCAAATCGAGCACCACCACTTTCGGCTCGAATGCCAGAAACGCCGCCAGCGCCAGGTCGCCTCGGTGCTCGATACGCACCTCGAAGCCATGTTGAGATAGAAAGTGCGCGATCAACCCGGCGAGCCTTTCGTCATCCTCCACCAGCAACACTTTGCCCGAACCCAGGTTATCCATAACAACCGCCTGCCAACCCATGATTGAAGTGGCCGCATTATGGCGCCAACCGACCACGGGGCGGGTATTGCAGACAGCAAAAACCGGCCTCATGGGCCGGTTTTCAACGAAGTTTCATGTTTTTAAGAGTTTTTAACAATTCAGGCCGGCATCGGCACACCGCTGTGGAAACGAAACTCCACATCCGGCGATTCGATCAGCTCCCGCTCGGCCTCACGGACCTTGTCGATCACCTGGGCAATGTCCTTGGCGTCGCCGTACTGGTAAGCCAGTTTCAGGTAACCCTGGAAATGCCGGGCTTCGCTTTTCAGCAAGCCGAAATAGAACTTGCCCAGTTCCTCGTCCAGGTGCGGGACCAAGGCCTCGAAACGCTCGCAACTGCGGGCCTCGATGAAGGCGCCGACCACCAGGGTGTCCACCAGCTTGACCGGTTCGTGGCTGCGTACCACCTTGCGCAGCCCCGAGGCATAACGCCCGGCGGAGAGCTGGCGCAAGCCGATCTTGCGCTTTTTCATCAAGCGCATGACCTGCTCGTGATGCACCAGCTCTTCCCGGGCCAGGCGCGACATCAGATTGATCAGATCGACGTGGGAGTGGTATTTGGCGATCAGGCTCAGGGCGGTGCTGGCCGCCTTGAACTCGCAGTTCTTGTGGTCGATCAGCAGCGTTTCCTGATCCGCCAGTGCGGCCTGGACCCAGGCATCGGGGGTGCGGCAACCAAGGAATTCGTGAATTTCGGGAAGATTCATGGGGCTCACGGAAAAAGGTAGTCGAGCGAAGGGCGCCGATTATACCGGCCTGCCCCCAGACCACCAGCCACCGCCGTTGATATGCATCAAGTCGAAGACTCCTCCACAACAACTAGACTGCCTCACAACAACTATAGTTGAGCAACGCCAGCCTTTTCATTGCAGGAGAACGCCGATCATGCAAGCCATTCGCAGCATCCTGGTGGTTATTGAGCCCGAACATTCGGAAAGCCTGGCGCTCAAGCGCGCCAAACTGATCGCCGGGGTGACCCAGGCCCACCTGCATCTGCTGGTGTGCGACAAAAAGCATGACCATGCCGGCCTGCTCAGCGTGCTGAAGGCCGCACTGCTGGCCGACGGCTACAGCGTCACCACCGAGCAGGCCTGGAACGAAAGCCTCCACGAAACCATCATCGACGTGCAGCAGGCCGAAGGTTGCGGGCTGGTGATCAAGCAGCACTTCCCCGACAGCCCGCTGAAAAAAGCCCTGCTGACCCCGGCGGACTGGAAGCTGCTACGCCATTGCCCAACCCCGGTGCTGCTGGTGAAAACCGCCGGCTCCTGGAAAGACAAGGTGATCCTGGCGGCCGTCGACGTTGGCAATGCCGACGGCGAGCATCGCCACCTGCACACCACCATCATCGATCATGGCTATGACATCGCCCTCCTCGCCAAGGCGCACCTGCATGTGATCAGCGCCCACCCCTCGCCGATGCTCTCGTCCGCCGACCCGACGTTCCAGCTCAAGGAAACCATCGAAGCCCGTTACCGCGAACAATGCCGGGCGTTCCAGGCCGAGTTCGACATCGATGACCAGCACCTGCACGTTGAAGAAGGCCCGGCGGACGTCTTGATTCCGTACATGGCGCGCAGACTGCAGGCGGCGGTGACGGTGATCGGCACCGTGGCCCGCTCGGGGTTGTCCGGGGTGCTGATCGGCAACACCGCCGAAGCCGTGCTCGACACGCTGGAAAGCGACGTGCTGGTGCTCAAGCCGCAGGAGGTCGAGGACCATCTGGTGGAGTTGGCAGTCAAGGACTGACACGTCAACCTGTGGCGAGGGGATTTATCTGTGGGAGCAAGGCTTGCCCGCGATAAAAACGACGCGGTCTCCCTGGAACCGAGGCGCCTGCATCGCGAGCAAGCTTTGCTCCCACAGCGGGGCGGTGCGACGTTTCGCTAAATCCCCTCGCCACAAAAAGCTGTCAGCCGCCAATCGCGTCCTTCAGGAACCCCGGCGCGATATAGCGCTGGTAATGGGCTTCGGACAGAAGGAAAAACTCCCGATCAATGGCATCGCGCAGGTCTGGCAGATCCCAGTCACGAAACTCCGGCATCAGCACCATGCCGTAGGCCTCCAGGTTGTTGATCACCCGCGCGCCCCGGGCGATCAACTGATAGGCCCAGCAATATTCCGACTGGTGCGGCACAAAGCGGATCTTGCGCGACTCCAGTTGCTGGCGCAGCAATACCGGGTCGAAAACCTCCAACTTGGCCACCATCACCTGCACCAACAACTGCTCGAGCCGCATCCACACCGCGCGTTTTTCGTCCTCGTTGTAGCCGTTCCAGTGAATCACTTCATGGTGGAACCGCTTGCAGCCACGGCACACCAGGTCACCGTAGACAGTGGAGCAAAGGCCGACGCAGGGGGTCTTGATGAGCTGGTTGGGCATAAGGAAACGCACACGCAAAAGCAGGACAGGCCGGCATGTTAGCCCTTTGTCTAAGATTGATCACCCCTCAAACTTCCAGGCCCAACTTACCTTTAATTTTTTTTTCCCGTAGAATCAGCCAGCCTTTTAAGGCGCCAATGTCCGTTAGAAGCTGTTTTCAAAGCGTCACGAGCACAGTCGTTCCTTCAGAGCGGTGTTGGCGAAGGGTCTTTCCAGCGGGGAAAGCCCAACGCCAACCCTCATCAGCTCCCCGTTCTGCAGGCGTAAAACTTTGAAAGCAGCTTCTGTGAGGAACGTGCGGAAACTCTGGCGTGGTGGCTCAAAAAGCCGCCGACGCGCATGAGTACCGTGGGTTCCTGGATGAGCGTCCCGGACACCCATTTGGGACCACTGATGAGGGTAATAACTGTGCTTGAAGCCTACCGCAAACATATCGAAGAGCGTGCAGCCCTGGGTATCGTTCCCCAGCCGCTTAACGCCGAACAAACCGCAGGCCTGATCGAGCTGCTGAAAAATCCTCCGGCTGGCGAAGAAGCTTTCCTCGTTGACCTGATCACCAATCGCGTTCCGCCTGGAGTCGACGAGGCTGCCTACGTCAAGGCCGGCTTCCTGTCCGCCCTCGCCAAGGGCCAGGCCCAATCCCCTCTGCTGGACAAGAAGCGCGCCGTTGAACTGCTCGGCACCATGCAGGGCGGCTACAACATCGTGACCCTGGTGGAACTGCTGGACGACGCCGAACTGGCGCCGGTAGCCGCCAAGGAACTCAAGCACACCCTGCTGATGTTCGATGCCTTCCACGACGTGGCTGAAAAAGCCAAGAACGGCAACGTTCACGCCAAGGCCGTGCTGCAATCCTGGGCCGACGGCGAGTGGTTCAAGAACCGCCCGGTGCTGGCCGACAAGATCAGCCTGCGCGTGTTCAAGGTCACCGGCGAAACCAACACCGACGACCTGTCCCCTGCTCCAGACGCCTGGTCCCGCCCGGACATCCCGCTGCACGCCCTGGCCATGCTGAAAATGGCCCGTGACGGCATCGTTCCGGACGAGCAAGGCAAGACCGGCCCGATGAAGCAGATCGAAGAAATGCGCGGCCAAGGCTTCCCGATCGCCTACGTCGGTGACGTGGTCGGCACCGGTTCCTCGCGTAAATCGGCGACCAACTCGGTGCTGTGGTTCTTCGGCGACGACGTTCCTTTCGTGCCGAACAAGCGCGCCGGCGGTTTCTGCTTCGGCAGCAAAATCGCTCCGATCTTCTACAACACCATGGAAGATGCCGGCGCACTGCCTATCGAGTTCGACGTTTCGAACATGAACATGGGCGACGTGATCGACCTGTACCCGCATGCTGGCAAAGTCTGCAAGCACGGTACCGATGAAGTCCTGACCACCTTCGAAATGAAGACCCCTGTGCTGTTGGACGAAGTCCGTGCCGGCGGTCGTATTCCGCTGATCATTGGCCGCGGCCTGACCGAGAAGGCTCGCGCCGAGCTGGGTCTGCCAGCGTTCGACCTGTTCAAGAAGCCTGAAGCCCCCGCTGAAAGCACCAAGGGTTTCACCCTGGCGCAGAAGATGGTCGGCAAGGCTTGCGGTCTGGCAGAAGGCCAAGGCGTACGTCCTGGCACCTACTGCGAACCGAAAATGACTACCGTGGGCTCCCAGGACACCACCGGTCCAATGACCCGTGACGAACTGAAAGACCTGGCGTGCCTGGGCTTCTCGGCTGACCTGGTGATGCAGTCCTTCTGCCACACCGCGGCCTATCCAAAGCCGATCGACGTGACCACCCACCACACCCTGCCTGACTTCATCATGACCCGCGGCGGCGTTTCCCTGCGTCCGGGCGACGGCATCATCCACTCGTGGCTGAACCGCATGCTGCTGCCAGACACCGTGGGCACCGGTGGTGACTCGCACACCCGTTTCCCGATGGGCATCTCGTTCCCGGCCGGTTCCGGCCTGGTCGCGTTCGCCGCTGCCACCGGCGTCATGCCGCTGGACATGCCGGAATCGATCCTGGTGCGTTTCAAAGGCAAAATGAAACCTGGCATCACCCTGCGTGACCTGGTTCATGCCATTCCGTACTTCGCCATCCAGAACGGTCTGTTGACCGTCGAGAAGAAAGGCAAGAAAAACGCCTTCTCCGGCCGCATCCTGGAAATCGAAGGCCTGGAAGGCTTGACCCTGGAACAGGCTTTCGAATTGTCCGACGCCTCGGCCGAACGTTCGGCTGCCGGTTGCACCATCAAGCTGTCGAAAGAGTCGATCACCGAGTACCTGCAATCCAACGTCACCCTGCTGCGCTGGATGATCGGCGAAGGCTACGGTGATGCACGTACCCTGGAACGTCGCGCCCAAGCGATGGAAGCCTGGATCGCCAACCCGCAACTGATGGAAGCCGATGCCGACGCCGAATACGCCGAAGTCATCGAAATCGACCTGGCCGACATCAGCGAGCCTGTGCTCTGCGCGCCAAACGATCCAGACGACGCCCGTCTGCTGTCCAGCGTTGCTGGCGAGAAGATCGACGAAGTGTTCATCGGTTCGTGCATGACCAACATCGGTCACTTCCGCGCTGCCGGCAAGCTGCTGGAGCAGGTCAAGGGCCAGCTGCCAACCCGCCTGTGGCTGTCGCCGCCGACCAAGATGGACGCTCACCAGCTCACCGAAGAAGGCTACTACGGCATCTACGGCAAGGCCGGTGCACGGATGGAAATGCCAGGCTGCTCGCTGTGCATGGGTAACCAGGCACGCGTCGAGCCGAACTCCACCGTGGTGTCGACTTCGACCCGTAACTTCCCGAACCGTCTGGGTGACGGCGCGAACGTCTACCTGGCTTCGGCCGAACTGGCGTCCGTTGCTTCGATCCTGGGTCGCCTGCCGACCGTCGAGGAGTACATGGAATACGCCGGCAAGATCGACAGCATGGCAGCGGACGTGTACCGCTACCTGAGCTTCGACCAGATCGCCGAGTTCCGTGAAGCGGCTGCAAACGCCAACATCCCGGTCGTTCAAGCCTAAAGCTTAAAACGCCCAACTAAAAACGCCGCCCTTCTTGCGAGGGGCGGCGTTTTTCTATTTCAGGGAATGCCTTTTTGTTGGGGACATATCCGTTGCTGCGGTAACGGCTGCTTAGGGTTCCGCCCTGACGGCGGCTCACTTTTGAAAAGCGCAAAAGTAAGCAAAACGCTCATGCCCCACCACTCGACACCTCGCTTAGGCTCGGTGTGCCCTCACTCCGGCATTGCTCCGTGGGCCCGCCGCGAAGGGCCATCCATGGCCCAGCGCGGCTAACCCGGCATCCATGCCGGGTTGCCCACTCCACAATGCCTGCGTTCGGCCANTGCTCCGTGGGCCCGCCGCGAAGGGCCATCCATGGCCCAGCGCGGCTAACCCGGCATCCATGCCGGGTTGCCCACTCCACAATGCCTGCGTTCGGCCATCGTGGTTAACGGGGCGCCGAGATCAACGTCCGCCCCGAGGCGGCCTGGTAGCCGACCTGGTTCTCCTGGTCGTACACCCATCAGATCTGTGGGAGCAAAGCTTGCTCGCGAGGCGGCCTAACAGCCGGCCTTTTTCTGGCGGCTCTACTTTGATCCAACTGTGGGAGCGAGCTTGCTCGCGATGAGGCCAGCACATCGAACCTCACCGCAAACTGACACACCGCCTTCGCGAGCAGGCTCGCTCCCACAGAAGAAACGCGGCCCCACCAAGAACCAGGTCGGCCGTTAGGCCGCCTCGCGGTGGACGTTGATCTCGGCGCCCCGTTAACCACGMTGGCTGAACGAAGGTATTGCGCAGTGGGCAACCCGGCATGGATGCCGGGTTAGCCGCGCTGGGCCATGGATGGCCCTTCGCGGCGG